>PLZN01000628.1 GCA_003152195.1 Acidobacteriaceae bacterium | reverse complement strand
CGCATCCACCGCTCGAACCTGGTGGGTATGGGAATCCTGCCGTTGCAATTTGAAAGCGGTCAAAGCGCGGAGTCGCTCGGGCTTACTGGCGAAGAGGTATTTGACCTGGAGGGCATTCGCCAGATGCTGGAGCAGAAGTTTGCCCAGGGCCGCACGCTGACGGTAAAGACGACGGATGCGGCTGGCGTCGCCGGGCAGTTCAAGGCAACGGTGCGCATCGACACGCCGCAGGAGATTCTCTACTACGAGAACGGCGGCATCCTGCAATATGTGCTGCGGCAACTCGCGGGAAGCTAGTCTGGATCTCCCACCTTCACTGATGAGAAGGGCGGTGACCCGCCCTTCCGGGCACCTTGTCATTGCAACCGATGACCGGGTGCTGTTGGCACGACAGAAATCCCCGGGTGAGATTTTTTCATACCTTTTCGGCATGCGTGGGGAGAAATTACATCTTTCAACCCGCCCTTCAATCAATCTGAAACAAAGACCGTGTCAATATGCAGCAGACCCGTAATTTCTACACCAGCGGTGATCAGATTTTACCTACTGTCTGCAAGTATGCCTTGATGCCGGTGGATATAATTTGCACGCCAATGCAGAGCAGGATGAAGGAGGAGAGGCGCATCACCATCGATGTTCCAGATCTGCCGAGAAGCCGCTCCGCTTTTCTGGCGTACAGATAGCACACGTAGATAATGAGGCAAATCAATGTGATACCGCCGATCGCGGCGATCAGAACCCTGGGCGATAGCAGATGAGACTCGTGCAATTCAGAAGGTAAGTGCGCTCCGAGGGTAATGGCAACTGAGATGGAACCCGGTCCAACCGTGATGGGCAGGGTAAAGGGATAGAACGCATTTTCCAGAATGTCGTCTTCGGCGGGGGAGGCCGATTTGGCGCGTCCAGCGTCCTGGTTGAGCAGAGACCATCCGGTCGCGGCAACGACAAGGCCGCCGCCGATCTGCACTGCATAGATCGAGATGCCGAAGAACGCGAGTACATCCACGCCCCACAGCAGGGAGCAGATCAGAAGGAAGAAGCTGTAGACTGCGATCTTCTGCGCGAGTAAGCGCTGGGTTGTGGATGCGACCTCCCCGACCAAATTGACGAAGATCGCGGCGCTGCCCAATGGATTGACGATTGGGAAGAGGGCGGCCACGACCAGGACGGTGGCCTCAATGACCGCAGTTACTTCCTGACGGATGTCGATCACTTGCGGGGTTCTCCAGACTCGCGAGTTGCCTCAGAATCTTACTCTCCTTTCCTTGCGGCCAGCCGAAAGGGTGCCAGGGAAAATTTGGATGCGCAAAACGCCGCCGTTCGAGCCCCATGCGTTGCTAGAATCTAAAGTAATGACGGTTTCGGCGACGAGCGTTTCTCCTGAAGTCCTGGACCGATACGAGCCGGTCATCGGTCTGGAGGTCCATGTACAACTCCTGACAAATACCAAGGCCTTCTGCGGCTGCGCAAATCAATTCGGTGGTGAACCGAATACGCATATTTGTCCGACCTGCCTTGGCTTGCCGGGTGCCCTGCCGGTGCTGAACCAGCGCGCTGTCGAATTCGCGGTGCTGGCCGCGACGGCGATCCACTGTGAAGTGCGTGAGCATTCTGTCTTCGCGCGCAAGAACTACTTCTATCCCGATTCGCCCAAGGGCTACCAGATTTCGCAATTCGACAAGCCGCTGGCGGAGCACGGATGGATCGATGTTCCGGCGGTGGATAGCTCCGGGCAAACCGTGACCAAACGCATCGGCATTACCCGGCTGCACATGGAAGAAGATGCGGGAAAGAGCATGCACGACGGCTTTCCCGACTCCGCCACCAAGACCTATGTGGATCTGAACCGATGCGGCACGCCGCTGATTGAGATTGTGAGTGAGCCCGACCTGCGAACGCCGGATGAGGCTTACGAGTATCTAACTCGCCTCAAAGAGATTCTGCTGTACACCGGCGTGAGCGATTGCAACATGGAAGAGGGTTCGCTGCGCTGCGATGCCAATGTGAGCGTAAGGCCGCGCGGGCAGAAGCAATTCGGAACCAAGGCCGAGGTCAAGAACGTGAACAGCTTCCGTTTTATTCGCTCCGCGCTGGAGTACGAGATTGAGCGCCAAGTGGAGTTGATCGAGAGCGGCGGCCGGGTGACCCAGGAGACCCGGCTGTGGAACGCAAACGAGGGGCGCACCTACTCCATGCGCTCCAAGGAGCAAGCGCACGACTACCGTTATTTTCCCGAGCCGGATCTGCCGCCGCTGCTCGTCTCCGGGGCGTGGAGGGCGATTCTTGCGGCCCGCATGCCCGAGCTGCCGGAAGCAAGACGCAAGCGCATGATCGCCGAGTACGAGATCACCATGCAGGATGCTCAAACACTGACCGCCACGCGCGGCTTCGCCGACCAGTTCGAGACGGCGGCGAAGCGAGCCAAAAGCCCCCGGCGGGTCGCCAACCTGATCCTGAGCGAGTTGATGGGACGCCTCAAAGCCAAGGGCCTGGATCTGCAACAGTCTCCGATCACCCTGGAGGGATTGGTACAAGCGGCGGATCTGGCTGAGAGTGGTGAGATTTCCAGCAAGCAGCTCAAAGGACTGTTCGACACGGCGTTCGAAAATGGCGAAGACTTTGGCGCTGTGTATGAGCGCGAGAAGCCGCAGCAGATCAGCGATCCTGGGGCGCTGGATAAGCTGATTCAGGAAGTGATGGCGGCCAACCCCAAACAGCTCGAACAATATCGCGCAGGCAAGAAGACGGTGGCTGCCTTTTTCGTGGGGCAGGTGATGCGCGTGTCAAAAGGGCAGGCCAACCCGGCGCTGCTGAATGAATTGGTGACCAAGCTGCTGGATAGCTGAGAATAGGCCGTAACTCTCCTGCTTGGTTCGAGTCCAATGGAGCGGGGTGAACCGGTATTCGAATCAGACCTCGTTCAAGATGCCTGGCAAGGAAAAGTGACGCGACGTGCCTTCCTTCTTAGCGGGAGCATGGCAGCGGCTGCTATCGCCGCATGGTCGCTGCGGCCTGCGCTCCCGTTTGCAACCCCGCCGCGGCCCGGACCAGCTCCCGAGATCACGATTGCCGAATTCTCTGGCGCGGGTGTTCCTACGGGCATGGTCCGCGTGCGGAAGATCATCAAGAGCGACGCGGAGTGGAAGCGGCAGCTCTCCGCGAACGCCTTCAACATCGCCCGGAAGGCCGATACCGAGATGGCCTACACCGGCTCCTACTGGAACCCGCATCAACGTGGAATCTTCCGTTGTATCTGCTGTGACACGGCACTCTTCTCTTCCGAGACAAAGTTCGATTCAGGTACCGGCTGGCCGAGTTTCTGGCAGCCGATCGCCAAAGAAAACATCGCCGAGATAGAAGATACGAGTTTCGGTGAGCGAACCGCTGTGGCTTGCAGCCGGTGTGACGCGCACCTGGGGCACGTCTTCAACGATGGGCCGCCGCCGACGGGTTTGCGCTACTGCATGAACTCGGCATCCATGCTCTTCAAGGCCATCGCCTGAGAGGCAGTTCGGTTCCGACATCGGCAGAGAGCAACAAGAACAACCCAATTTATCCCACGTACGCCGGCTCTAGGCAGGGTAGGGAAAAAGAAACCGCAGGTCCCTCCCTGCGGTTTCTTTTCTCTTGACTCCAAAATTCGGCTTAGAAGATCGACCGCACCACGCCGCCGTCCACCCGGAGCGCAGCTCCGGTAGTGGCCGAGGATCGCTCGCTCGCGATGTAGACCACCAACGACGCCACTTCCTCGGTGCTGGCAAAACGCTTGATCAGCGAGGAGGGCCGAACCGTCTCAAAGAACTCCTTCTCGACCTGCGCTTCGCTAACGCTTCTCTGCGCTGCCATACCCCCGACAAAGCCGGCAACACCTTCCGAGCGAGTTGGACCAGCCAAAATACTGTTGACCGTAACCCCGCTACCCGCCACCGACTCAGCCAGCCCACGCGCGACCGCAAGCTGGGCCGTCTTTGTCATGCCGTAATGGATCATCTCCACCGGGATTTGGATCGCTGATTCGCTGGAAATAAACAGGATGCGGCCCCAGTTATGCTTCAGCATGCCGGGAAGATATTGCCGCGACAACCGCACCCCGCTCAGCACGTTTACTTCGAAGAAACGACGCCAGTCTTCATCTGAGATCTGGGCAAAGAGCTTGGCCTCGAAGATGCCTAGATTGTTCACCAAGATGTCCACGTTGGGGAGTTGGCTGAAGAGCTCAACACAACCCTCCACATTTCCCAGGTCGGCGGTGATCCCTTCGACGGTGCCCTGCGATTGTTTTGCCTCCAGCTTCAACGTCTGCACCTGCTGCACGGCTTGCTGCACTCTTGTGTCGGTGCGGCCGTTGATGTAGACGGTCGCGCCTTCGAGAGCGAGTCCACTTGCGATGGCGAGGCCGATGCCGGCGGTCGATCCGCTAACCAGCGCTGTCTTTCCTGTGAGGTGCAAATCCACGACAATGACTCCTAGAGCATTTTTACTATTACGGTGATGTGGTGGGATTGGCTATGTGCGGCCATTCTTCGGCGGAATGGCCGCGTTCAGTCCATTATCCTCGCTTACACCAATAGTAAAAACGCTCTTGCGGCAATGGCCTGCAGTTTAGGATTCGAAGAAACGCCGGGAAGATGCAAAAGGAAGGGCACCACGAAAAATCGAGAACGGTCACATGTTCATTTTCTTGAAGCGAAAACCTGGGATGGCGCGTACCAGCAACATAATCCCGGCCCAGAACCAGGGGACGTAAACAACATCGCGCCGGCGCTCGATGGCGCGCAATATGCCGTGGGCCACCTGGTCGGGCGAGGCAAAAAGCGCGTTCTGCGGTACATGCGCCGTCATCGGCGTGGCCACAAAACCGGGCTTGATGGTGAGCACCTGCACTCCGTCGCGGTCGATCCGGTTACGCAGTCCTTCCAAAAAAATGTTGAGCGCCCCCTTAGAGGCGCCGTAGACATAATTGCTCTTGCGGCCGCGGTCGCCAGCCACCGAGGAAATCACCGCCAGCGTGCCCCCTCGTTGTGCCTGGAAATAATTTCCCAGCCAGGTCAGCAAAGAAACAGTGGAGGTGAAGTTGGTTTGCAGAATGGCCGCGGCAATCTCGAAATCCGCTTCCGCGGCCTGCTGGTCGCCCAATACTCCGTGTGCGATCAGGGCCAGATCGATTCTTCCCAACCGCTCCGCCGCCGTCGCCAGCATTTCCTTATGGGCCGAGGTGTTATCCAGATCCATGACCCAGGTCTCCGCCGCGAGCGCGCCGCGGGTCAATAGATCCTGGGCTACAGCGGTCAGCCGGTTTGGGTTCCTGGCCACCAGCATGAAATGCGTATTCCCCGCGAGCCGCCGCATGGTGGCTATTGCTATGCTCGAGGTCGCTCCCAACACCAGCACCCGGGAGGGGAAAAGAGGATCGCGCTTAATCAAGGCCGGTTACCCTTTGCCAGAAACTTGAGCTGAACGCGGGATCGATGTAGGCGGAGAATTCCTGCCACTGGGGATAGAACTGCTGGAAATGCGCCGCGCTCATACACGCGTCCTTGGCCGGATACATCCGGCCGCCAAACTCAGCCGTGATGCCGGCCAGCCTGTCCAGCAGATCGAAACTCACCTCCCGCCGGATGGGAAAATCCAACGCCAGGGTGATGCCCGGCATGGGAAACGACATCATTCCGGGAGAAGCCACATCACCGAAAACCTTGATGACGGCAAGAAAAGACGCCAGCCCGGAAGCAGTGATGGCCTTCAACACCTGAATCATTCCCATCGGATCGCTCTCCCACGGCAGAACACATTGGAACTGGAGCAGGCCCTCTTTGCCATAAAGCCGGTTCCACTGCAGGATGCGGTCCAGGGGGTAAAAGAATGGCTCGTAATCGACCAGTCCAGTTCGCTGTTTGCCCAGCTGCTTGTTGTAGTAGAGGGTGTTGAAGGCGCCCACGGAGGAGCGGTTGAGGGCAAAGGCCGGCAGATCGAAGGGCAGCGCCAACATTGGTTTAGGCGAGGGCGCCAGTGGGCCGGGGTTACTGTCGTGCTCGCCCTGCATGAATATGCCACGGGCAAAGTTCCGGCCCTGGGCGACGCAATCGATCCACGCCACGGAGTATTCCACATGTGTACTCGCTTGGGAGAGCGCGGTAAATTCCTCCAGGCCGACAAACCGGGTGGATCGATACCGGATGCGCCGGGAAACAATCGGGCGCATCTGCACCTCAGCCCAACTAATCAGGCCCGTCAATCCCATGCCGCCGATGGTAGCGGCGAACCACTGAGGATTCTGCGTCGCGCTGCACACCAGCTGCGTTCCGTCAGACCGTACCAACTCAAAGCATGGCGTGTGGCGGCCGAAAGTACCTGCGAGGTGGTGGTTCTTACCGTGTATGTCATTGGCAATGGCTCCACCCACGGTTACGTATTTGGTGCCTGGGCTCACCGGCAAAAACCAGCCGCGCGGTACAGCGAAGTCAAGAATCTCCGCCAGCGTTACGCCGGCTTCGCAGCGTAACCGGCCTGTCTCAGGGTCGAACGAGATCAGGCGATCGAGGTTCGGCGTGCGCAGCAGCGTTCCATTCTGGAGCAGGCAAACGTCGCCGTAACTGCGTCCCATGCCCACCGCGAGCATCTTCGTGCCGGATGCGTTGGCGGGAGGAAAATCCTCTCTCCAGAAAAGGGGGAGGACTTCCGCGGAGAGCCTTGGATAACGGCCCCAGGATTCGAACCGTGGCCGCGCCTGGCGAGGAGACATCGTCGGTCAACTTTCTCGGGCAATCACGCAGTTACTTTTTTAAGGGTTCAGAGCGCCGAGTAAACAATGAGCAAGACCCCCAAACCAAGCAGCAGACTCATGCGGTCGGTAAGAGCAAAGACCACAGGATCTTCATCCAGCAGGCCGCGCGAGGCCAGCAGCCAAACCCGGCTGATCCACAGGATCATCAGCGGGGTTATCAGCCACATGCGGTTAGGACGGTGATAGAGCGCCGCCACGTTCTGCCCGCTTATATAGAGCGCGAAGATCACGATCGAGGCATAGGCGCTGGAAGTGCCGAAGCTGCGCAACTGCTCCGTGTCGCTCAAAAGATAGCCTCTTCCGTTGGTCGGGTTCGCTCCGCGTGCATGCAGGTTTTGCAATTCGCTGAACCGCTTGACCATCGCCAGGCTGAGAAAAAGGAAGACCGAGAAGGCAGCAAGCCAGGGAGAAATGGGCGTGCGTGTGGCTGCGGCCCCGGCCAACATGCGGATGGTGTACAAACTCGACAGGATGACGACATCGACCAGGACGATGCGCTTGAGCGCGAAGGAATAGGTCAATGTAGTCACAAGATAGAGCAGCAGATAGACCAGAAACGTAGGCGGTAAATAAGCCGCCGCGATCAGGGCCACGGCGGCGAGCAGGAGCGAGATGCAAACGCCGGCAGTCACGGAAAGATCGCCTGCGGCGAAGGCTCGATTGCGCTTGTTCAGGTGCGCGCGGTCCTGCTCCAGATCGAGCAGGTCATTGAAAATATAGGTCGCCGAAGCGGTGAGACTGAAGCAGAAGAAGGCGACGAGCGCGGTCAGCACAGACGCAGCATGGAAGGAATGGGCCAGCAGGAAGGGCAGAAACACGAGCAGGTTCTTCGCCCATTGATGCAGCCGCAGAGCTTTCGTCAAAGCCAAAGGGAGCCGCGAGCGGTCCAGAAACTTCCTGCTCACGGGAATATTCCGGCTCTTTAGAGCACCGTTTAACCTGAAGTCGGGATTGGCGAGCATCGCCCGCCGGGCGCCTTGCAGGAGCGGCAAATCGGGAAGTGCATTTCCGATGTAGTCAAAGCCATCGCACGCGAACCGTTGTTCCAGGTCCAGCAGCTTGTTGTTTCCGGTCAGGTTCACGGCGCCATCGCTCGCCATCACGTCGTCGAAGATGCCCAGATGGGTGGCGATACTCCTTGCCAGGACGCCGTCGGCTCCGGTGGCCAGGTAGAGTTTGCGGCCGGCCGCGTGCTCATTCCTGAGGTAGTCGAGCAGGGGACGGTTGTAGGGCAAGTGGGCAACATCGAGAGTGACCAGGGAGCCCACCTGCGACTTCAGATGTGCCTTGCCTTTGATGGCCCAAAAGGGTGCGCGCAACAAAGCCGTTGGATGGCAACGGGCGAGGACCACCAGCGAGTCGGCCAGCGTGTCCGACTTAACCAGGGTGCCGTCCAGATCGACGCAGAGCGGACGCTCCGCCCGGACCGGGACTGCTGGCTCCATAACCTCGAGATCGGCCATCTAGAGCATTTCTCCTGTCGCTAGTGTCCTGAGTTAGAAGTTCGCACTATATATCCCAGAGAGCAGAGGTCACGCAAATGACTGAAACCGCAGGTCCCTCCACTCCACTCCGCTTCGCTCCGGCCGGGATGACAAATTTGTTATGCGAATTAAGAACTCACCACACTAGAGCATCTCCCCTGTTGCTATGTCCTCTCCATGGCGGTCAAGTGCAGCTTTTCTACGGGAAAAGCTGCGTAAACATGCTTTCCTCCGGTATACACCTACAGGGGAAATGCTCTCGTTGCCATGGTCCAGATACATCAACATACGTGAGCGATAGGCATGACCAAAGCAACCATTACAGTTTTGCTGAGGATAGCAGAGCGCCCTATCCCGGAACATGATGCGCTGCTCTCGAATGCGAAGTATTCTTCGCCTCAACCGAACCTTTCACAGCCGGCCACCGTCTTATAGAGGCGGGTAGAGGCAGGCGCAACGAGCCCGCAAGAGAGCAAGGAACCAAAGAAGGTAACAGGGCTTGAAGATGATGATGACCCGCAGTGTCTGTAAAGGGAAGCTCGGTCGAAGCGCTCCCATTACGATCGTTATGGGAATTTGCTTTGCCATGCTAGGCGCCATTGCGCCCTCGCGGGCGCAAGAGGGTGCGACCGCTCGTGCCATTGTTACGGTCAACTCAAAATCAGCAGAAGACGCGGCCACAGTTCCCCAGCAAAGCATCAGCGTTCTCCAGAATCGCAAGCTTCAAGATGTAACGGGGTGGGTTCCGCTGCGCGGCGCGCGCTCCGGCCTGCAACTGGTTGTGCTGTTGGACGATTCGGCGCGCGGCAGCCTGGGTCTGCAGTTGAACGACCTCAGAAGCTTTGTTGTTGGGTTACCTCCCGCTACCCAAGTTGCGATCGGCTACATGCGCAACGGGACGGCGGTCATGGTGCAGAACTTCACCAGCGACCACGAGGCGGCGGCTAAGTCTTTCCGGCTCCCTGCGGGGACGGCGGGTGGCAATGGTAGCCCTTATTTCTGCCTCTCGGATCTGATCAAGCGCTGGCCAGGCCGCGAAACCAATGTTCGCCGGGAAGTGATCATGGTCACCGATGGCGTCGATCGCTACTCCGGCGGACGCTTTGATCCTGAGAATCCTTACGTGCAAGCAGCCACGAGCGACGCGCAAAAAGCCGGCGTGATCGTCTACTCCATCTACTATCGGGATGCCGGGCGCCTCGACCGGAGCGGGCTGGTGACCGATGGAGGTCAGAACTACCTGATCCAACTCTCGGGCGCGACCGGCGGCCAAGCCTACTATGAGGGCTTCGGGAACCCGGTATCCTTTGCGCCGTTTCTCTCCGACATTCAGCGCAAACTGCAGAACCAATATGAGTTGAGCTTCGTCTCCACGGCGAAGCGGGAGCTGCAGCCAATCCAGGTGAAAACCAGCCAGCCAAACACCAAGCTGCAGTGGCCGGCGCAGGTTCTCGGCGGCGCCGTGAGCGTGCCCCAGTAAGCGGGTTCCTTTGAGGCTGAGGCGGAACCGCTTCCTCTGGCAGGCATAAAATGATGGTAAAGAGGTAAAGCTGCCCGCGAGAAGCAGCGATGGAATGAACGTGGTTAACGCGCGAGGCGAACGATGCCAGGAATACAGACTTTAGAGCTGTCAACAAGAGGACGAATCAGGATCCCGCAGCTGGTTGCCCTCGGCGGAGCAATTTTCATCTTCGCAGGCTTGCTGCCATTGGCTGTGGCCGCACAAGATGCGGCCTCGCCAACCGCCAAGCCGGTTATGGTCCTGGGTACCGTCCAGGCCCTGAGCGGCAACACGATTACGGTTAGGAGCGATGCCGGCGCCGCCATGCAAGTGACGGTGGAAGAGAACGCCCGCCTGCTGCGCATCGAACCGGGACAGAAGACCCTTGCAGGCGCCAGCCCGTTCAGCCTGTCCGATCTCCAGGTGGGGGACCGCGTCATGGCGCGCGGTTCGATGAACGCCCAGGAACTGGCGGCCACTATGCTGGTTGCCATCAAGGGCGCTGACATCGCCCAGAAGCAGGAGAAGGAGCGGGAAGACTGGCAGAAGCGCGGCACCGGTGGCCTGGTGAAGTCCGTCGATCCGGCTGCAGGAACCGTGACCATCTCCACCGGACCCGGCGGGAGCCGGACGCTAGTGATTCACGCCTCGGCCTCAACCATCCTTCGCCGCTATGCCCCGGGCTCGGTCAAGTTCGACCAGGCAACCACCGCTCCCCTTGACCAGATCAAACCCGGTGACCAACTCCGCGCCCGCGGTCCAAGGAGTGCCGACGGTGGGACGCTCGAGGCGGAGGAGATAGTCAGCGGAAGCTTCCGCAATCTCGCTGGTCCTGTCCAGGCCATCAACGCGGCTGGGTCGACAATTACGGTGAACGATTCGGCTACTAAGAAGGCGGTGGTCATTTCTCTTACCCCTGACAGCGAGGTAAAAAAGCTCGACCCCGCCGTGGCGCAGCGGCTGGCCATGCGGCTGAGTGGGGGGACGAAGCGCCCGGACGGATCTTCAGGCCGCCCTGCCGGCGCCCCCGGGGCCACCGGCTCCCCAGAAGGACAAGGACCTGCCGGGCCTCCTTCAGGAGCTCCCGGGGCGGACCGGCCGTCAGGAGCCCAAGCCCGTGGTGCCGGGGCTGATTTTCAACAGATTTTGGCGCGCGCGCCATCCATCACGGTGAAGGATCTGCAAAAAGGCAACATGGTCATCGTGGTCGCAACCGAAGGCCAAACCCCCGAGTCTGCGACGGCCATCACGATCGTCGCCGGTGTCGAGCCGATGCTTCAGGCTTCGACCAGCGCCAGCGAAGCCATGCTTTCTTCCGCCTGGAATCTGGGTGGTGGCGGCGGAGAAGGCGGCGGGGACGCACCGCAGTAGAGCCGAACACGGCGCGGGGGGAAGTGTGCACCTTAACGTCCTAAGCACCTAAAGTCTCCGCAGCGGCAAGTAGTCTCAACCGCCACGGATACCCATTGGAGCGGCCACGATTACTGTGTTCGACCGGCTTCAGTGAAGTGGGGCTTTTCCTGGTGAAAAGCTCCGTACAAGGCATTTTCACCAGCTACACCTATGTGCAACCGCTCCAGAGGAGAACTGTTGAATCATCGATTCCTCGCTTTCTGCCTGACGACTTTGCTCTTTTTTGCGGGGATAACCCCCTTTCACCATGCATTGGGACAAACACCGACGGGAGCTCTGCGCGGCCAGGTCGCGGACCCTACCGGAGCGGTCATTCCCCAAGCCGCGCTTACGGTGACATCGGCTGCCGGAGTGAGCCGCACCGGCACCTCCGATCCTGCTGGCCAATACACGATCTCCGGTCTTGCACCCGGCCAATACACGGTCACGGTGCAGGCCGCGGGGTTCTCATTGTTCACCTCTCCGCCCATCGGGATAGCGGCCGGACAAACGCAGCACCTGAATGTTTCGCTTTCAATTCAGATTGCGCAGCAGCAGGTGGAGGTCTCCGGCGATACGCCCGCCGTGAGCGTGGACCCGGACAGCAATGTGAGCGCCGTGGTGCTGACGGGCAAGGATCTCGATGCACTCTCTGACGATCCTGACGAACTATCGAACGAACTTACTGCGCTGGCAGGTCCTAGCGCGGGGCCCAGCGGGGGCCAGATCTACATCGATGGGTTCACCGGCGGCCAACTGCCGCCCAAGTCGGCGATCCGCGCCATCATCATCAATCAGAATCCCTTCTCCGCCCAATACGACACGCCGGGTTATGGCCGGGTCGAGATATTGACCAAACCGGGCACCGACAAACTGCACGGTCAGATCTTCTTGAATTCCAGTGCTTCGGCCTTCAACACATCCAATCCCTTCGCAGCGAAGCAGCCGCCGTACCATACGCTGCAGTACAACGGGAGCGTAAGCGGGGCGCTAGGGAAGAAAGCTTCTTTCTTCTTCAGCTTCGATCGGCGGAACATCCAGGACAACAGCATTGTCAATGCCAATGTGCCCTACGTGCCCGATCCGGCTACCTGCGGTCCGGAAAGCGGCAGCGTGGTGGCAACCACGGGCACTCTCTGCAATCTGGCCGTTCCCTACCCGCAGACGCGCACCAACATCAGCCCCCGCATCGACTATCAATTGACGCCGAGCCAAACCTTGACGGTTCGCTATAGTTACTACCAGGACGCCCGGAACAACAGCGGACTGGGAGGCAGCCCATTCGTGCTGCCCAGCCAGGCTTTCAACACGAATGAGGTCGAAAACAGGATCCAGATCAGCGACAGCCAAGTCTACGGAACGAAGTTCGTCAACAATACTCGTTTCCAGTACATTCGCGATCAAGAAGACCAGACGCCCCAGGTTGTCGCCCCGGCCATCAATGTTCTGCAGAATTTTGAAGGGGGTGGTAGTCCCCAGGGCACCGGCCACGATACCGAGACTCACTACGAGTTTCAGAATTACGCTTCCCTGTCACTTACCAGGCATTACCTTCGCTTCGGCGGCCGGCTCCGCTACATCCAGGACACAAATTATTCGAATGCGAACTTCGAGGGCACCTACACGTATTCGGATCTGCCTGCCTACCTGGCAAACAAGCCCAGCCAGTTCTCGATCACTTCTGGAACTCCCACCCAGAGTGCCAGCGTGACTGACCTGGGCCTCTATGCAGAAGACGACTGGAAGGTGCGGCCCAACTTTACGCTCAGCTATGGGCTGCGCTATGAGACGCAAAACCACCTTAGCCACAAAAACGATTTTGCTCCTCGCGTCGCGCTTTCTTATGGCATTGGGGGGGGGGGAAAGCCGCCCAAGACTGTGTTGCGTGCCGGCTATGGAATTTTCTATAACCGTTTCACTTACGACTTGCTGCTCAACACAAACCGGTACAACCTCGATCAACAGGGCCAGGTGCAGACCATCCAGTCGAACCCCAATGGAACTCCGCCGGACAGCACCACGGAAAACGCTCTGGCTCTACCCACCTACTATCGCGCTCAGCCCGGCCTCGACGCGCCCTCCACTGTGGAAGCTGGGACCGGAATCGAGCGGCAAGTGAATAAGAGCATCAGTTTATCGGCAACGTATCTCTATTCCCGCGGCCTACACCAGTTACTGTCGCGCAACATCGATGCCCCGCTGCCCGACGGAAGCCGGCCAGCCCTGGACTTATGCCCCACCAGCCCGATCGGTGCGGCGCCGGGGACGCCGTGCAACATCTACGAATACGATTCGCTGGCCATCTTCAAGGAGAGCCAGATCTTCTTAAATCTGAATGTGCGTTACGGCCAAAGGCTTACTTTTACCGGCTTCTACGTCTACAGCAAAGCCAACAGCGACACGGGCGGTCCCGGCTACCACCCGTCCAATCAGTACGACATCCGGCAGGATTATGGCCGCCAGTTCTTCGACGTTCGCAATCGCGTCTTTGCCTTCGCCAACTACTCGGCCCCCTACGGCTTCAGGATCAGCCCATTTCTCAGCGCTACTTCGGGTTCACCATTCAACCTCCAGCTTAGTCAGGACAACAATGGGGATTCGTTCTTCAACGACCGGCCGGTTTTCGCCTCCTCGGCTTCCAATCCGGCCAATGTGGATACGACCAAGTACGGCAATTTCGATATCAGCGCCACTCCTCCAGCGGGCACGGAAATCATCCCCATCAACCATGGGAATGGCCCGATTCAGTTCGCCATGAATATGCGCATGGCCAAGAGCTTTGGCGTTGGGCCCAGGGTGGAAGAAGGCAAGGGGGCGCGGGTTGATGGTGGTGGCGGACCGGGAGGCGGCCATGGTGGTGGGCGGGGTATGGCGGGAATGGGGCTGGGCGGAAGTGGTGGCGGCCCTGGCGGCCAGAACACCCGCGTAGACCGTCGTTACAGCATCACCTTGAGCGCCTTTGCCCACAATATCTTCAACGTCGTCAATCTTGCGCCGCCGAATGGAACCCTTGGCGGGCCGCCGGACGGCACGACCAACTCGCCCTTTTTCGGCAAGTCGAATCAGCTGGCAACCGGCTTTTTCTCCCACAACTCCGCGGTACGGGACTTCAACTTTCAGGCGCTCTTTAACTTTTAGTGTGGGTAG
>PLZN01000519.1 GCA_003152195.1 Acidobacteriaceae bacterium | reverse complement strand
GCGCCGAGCGCCATGCGAATGCCAATTTCCTGCACCCGCTGCGTAACGGAATACGAAATCATGCCGTAGATTCCAACCGCTGCCAGCAGCAACGCCAGCCCCGCAAACGCTCCTAACAGAATCATGGGGAAACGCTGCTCAGACATCGAATCGGCAACGATCTGCCGCATCGTTTGTACGTTGTATATCGGCTGGCCGCTGCCTGCCTGGTAAACCGTTGCCTTAATCGCAGGAATGACGGTCGCGGTGTCAAGCGGAGTGCGAACGACTATGCTTGCGTCCGGATAATTGAGCGGGACCCACCGGTCCGGATCCTGATAGAGGGAATAGTACGTTTGATACTGATTGGCCACGCCCGCGTCGTTCAGGCCCGCATCCTTCACGTGACCCGCCACGCCCACAATTGTGTAAGGGCCGAAGGCCGCGAATCCGGCAGTGATCGTGTGCCCTACAGGTTTTCCATCGGCAAAGAACTTATGTGCGAAATTGCTGTCGATGACGGCGACGCAGGCGAATTTGTGGTGTCTTCCCGGGCGAGAAAACGCCCTTGAAGCAGCGGTATTCCCATGGTTCGAAAATAATCCGGCCCGGTGAGAAACGCTTGCAGCCTTGGCGCCCCTTGCAGCGATTCGGGCTTTTGCGAGTCGAGCCAAAATGGCAGGTACCCGCCCTGTCCGGTTAACGGAACGGCGGTGGTAAAATCCGCCGCCTGTACGCCGGGAATCTGGCGAATGCGTTCCATCAATTGTTGGTAAGCGACGCGAGTGCTCGAAGGTGTCCTGGTCAGTGAATGCGAGACCCCGACCTTGAAGGCGATGACGTTCTTTGTGTCGAAGCCCGGATTAACGTTCCATAAGTGAAGAATTGTCCGCAGCAGTAGGCCAGCGCCCACGAGCAGCACGAGCGTTAACGCCACTTGCATAACTATGAAACTGCTCTGAGCGCGCCGATGGACGACTGTGGAACCGCGGCCACCCTCTTTGAGCGACGCTTGCGGATCGGCGCCCTTGAGAGCAGGCGCAAGCCCGAACAGAATTCCAACCAAGAGCGAAACCGCCAAGGTGTAAAGCAGGACGGCAGCATTCACGCTGACGTCCTCACTGCGCGGCAAAATTTCGGGCATCGCCGCCAGGACGGACTTGATTCCGAAGAACGCAATCGCGATACCCAGGCTGGCCCCGGCCAGCGAAAGAATCACGCTTTCCGCCAATAATTGCTGTGCCACGCGTGCGCGATTCGCACCGAGCGCCGAGCGAATCGCAAACTCTCGATTGCGCGCCGCTGAACGGGCCAGAAGGAGATTGGCAACGTTCGCGCAGGCGATCAGCAAGACCAGGCCAACCGCTCCTAACAGCAGCGTGAGGGTTTGCCCTGCGTCCCCAACGATTGCCTGCTTGAGAGGTTCGAGATAAATTCCCAGATCCCGGTTGTCGTCAGCGTACAGGCGATCAAGTCTATTCTGGATCGTACTCATCTCCGCCTGAGCTTGAGATACGCTCACTCCGGGTTTCAGACGCGCGAAGGTGAAGATGCCTTCGTGACTTCCCCGATCGTTCAGAATTATCGGATCGAGCTGACCGAGCGGCGTATAAACATCGGCTTCATCCTGGAGACGAAATCCGGACGGGGCAACTCCCACGATCGAGTAATTTACTCCATCCACGGTGACGGTCTTGCCCAATACTTCGCGGCTGCCAGCGAACCGCTTCCGCCACAAATGATTGCTGATGACAGCCGCCGGCGCCCCGCCGTGCTGGTCTTCCTGCGGAGTGAATTCCCGTCCCAGTGCCAGTTCCACGCCTAGCGTGCGGAAAAAACCCAAGGAGATTTGACCGGAATTAAGGTGCGACGGCGTGCCCGGGGATGTCAGATCGACGCCTTGCTGCCTAAACGCCGTCATCTGCTGAAATGAGCCAGCGCTGCGTTGCCAGTCCTGAAAGTTTGGGTATGAATCCCAGACGCGCGGAAAGCGTGGATTGTTTTCCCACACCATAACCAGGCGATCGGGCTCGAAGTAAGGCAACGGCGTCAGCACCACGCCTTCCACGACGCTGAAGATCCCCGTGTTCGCACCAATGCCGAGCGCCAGAGTGAGCACCGCCACGACCGTGAACCCCGGGTTCCTGCGCAACTGCCGCAGGGCGTAGCGAAGATCATGAATCAGTCCAGTCATTTTGTTTTCTCACTCGTAGCGCAGCGCCACCATGGGATCGACTTTGGCCGCGCGCCGCGCCGGCAGGAAGCAGGCGGCGAACGCTTGGCCGGATCGATGGTGAGCGGGGTGTAAACTTCGGCAGCTGAGATCAAACTCAGGGCCGCGGGCGCGATGCCTACGATGGTGGTGGCCTGTCCGTTGAGAGCGAACGCTCTACCAATCAGCGAGTGGTCTGCGCCGAAACGCCGCTTCCATAGACCTTCGCTGATCATCGCAACCGGCGTCGAGCCGGGCTTTTCTTCTTCGTTGGTGAATGCGCGACCGGCGACGGGCGATAGGCCCAGGACCCGCATCAGTGCCGGACTTATGAGGTTGCCGTAAAGCTGCTCGGGGTCGCGCGCACTTACCCCGAACAGCAGGCCGGGCTACTTCGCTACGGTCTGTCGAAAATCATAGCCCTCAGCGGCTGAAGCCGGCTAGGTACCTCTTGTTTATGTACGGGCTGAAGCCCGTACCCTTCAGCCCATTTTCATCGTGCGCTGCACGCCAAACGCGGGAAATATCTGTCGGTGATGGCTACGGAAAAGTGATTTCGCGCGAAATCTGCCGAAAAGCAAGCCTCAGGACGTAAAGGCTGCTATCCCACTCAAGCCAAAACAAGGCTTGAATGGGCCACCCACCCGTCTCTCAGGAACGACAGCTAAAGCCGAGTTCATCTCAATGCCGCAAGAAAACTTTAGCGGGGAGCGGGAGCCCTCCATTGAAACGCAAACAGCGTGATTAGATACGCCGTGCCCGCTGCATAAAAGATGAGCAGTGCATGGTTCGTCCACAGGATTCCGACGAGGGACGTGAAGAGGGCGCTGCAAGCGCCGCCCACCGCTCCTCCTATCCCGACTACCGTGCCGACAGAACTGGAAGGAAAAATATCCGACGGCGTGGAGAGAAGATTGGAGGACCAGCCCTGATGTGCTGCGCTCGCCAGACACAAGAGAGCGATGGCCTGCCAAAGAGGATGAACAAAGGCAACCAGGATAACGGGCGCAGCACCAAGCGCGCAGACGAGCATGGCAAATCTTCTGCCCCCGCGAACCGAATGTCCGCGGCGAATGTAAAAGCCCGCCAACCAGCCCCCGGCAATGCTGCCGGCAGTCGCGCCGATGTACACGATGATGAGCGGCACACCCAGCTGGCTCATGTTCACATGAAAGCGCTCATTGAAGAATTTCGGGAGCCAGAAGAGATAAAACCACCAGATTGGATCGGTGAGGCCTTTCGATAACGCAAAGTTCCATGTTCCGCGGCTTCCGATAAGAGACTTGAACGACGCCGGCGCGGCGGGCAGCGAAGCGGACGGAGCAGCCACTCCACTGCCGTATCGAGGCTCCAGACGGTTGTAAGGAAACAGCAGCCAACCAACAAGCCACATCAGGCCAAGGCTCCCCGTCGTCAGGAAGACTGCCTGCCAGCCATAGCGAAGCGCGACCCAGGGGATGAACAGCGGAGCAATCAGCGAACCTGCGCTCGTACCGGAATTGAATATCCCGGTGGCAAGCGCCCGTTCCTCGGCGGGAAACCAATCGGCGGTGGCTTTGAGTGCGGCAGGGAAGTTGCCGGACTCTCCCAACCCCAGCGCAAAGCGCGCGATCCCAAAGCCGACGGTTGATCGCGCAAACGCATGGCTGATCGATGCCAGTGCCCACACCGCAATGGACAAGGCATATCCCTTTTTTACCCCAATGCGGTCGACCACCCGCCCCGCAACCAGAAATCCTAGACCATACGCGACGATGAAACAGATGACGATGTCGCTGTAGCGCCGGTTGTATAGAGCAAGGTCATGATCGCCTCCCAGCAGGTGCTTCAGCATCGGCTCAACCAGGCTCAGCGCNNAGGGAGCCCATCAGGCGGTTTCTATACGTCCATCATGTACGGAGCACGCTGCGGACGCGATAGCATACAGTTCGCCTCGTCGTCGTTCTTGAAATGCTCTTTGACCGGGTCCCAATAGAGTCTGCGCTTGGTCTTCATGGCGATGTGGTGGATCAAGCAGGTCGAGCAAGCTCTGTGTCCTATCTCTGCCGGCGCGGTAGGCGCNNTCCGGCCCGATGACGCTGTCGAGGATTTTGGGATTGCTCGCAACCAGCGGTTGAATCGCAGCCGACGGTTTTCCTCCGGGGTCGGTGGGTGTGACGCCGGAGTCCCTGGTGACAAAGAGCGACCCTTCAGTGCCATAGAACTTGATGCCGTTCGGAAAGTCGCCGCTGATGTCCATGGTGACGCCGTTGGCGTAGATCGCATGGGTCAGGAACTTGCCGTGTACATCCCAAAGTCCGTGCGTGGGAAACTCAGCCGTGCCCCATACCTCGATGGGCCCGGTGTACTCCGTGTTCATTCCCCAATGGGCAGTATCCACATGGTGCGCTCCCCAGCCGGTGATCATGCCGGCACCGAACTGTTCGCAGCGCAGCCAGCCCGGGCGGCCAAAGCCTTCCTGGGGATGCACGCGTATCTCGGTGTAATAAACCTCAGGGGTCGAGCCCAGCCATGCGTCGTAGTTCAGGTTGGAAGGAATTGGCATCGAAGGAGCGTCGGGGCCGCTTGGGTCGCCCGGCAGACCGATCTCAACGTGCTTGATTTCGCCGATGCGTCCATTGCGCACCAGCTCGCAGGCCCGGTGGAACTGCTTCCACGATCTCTGTTGCGATCCAACCTGCAGAATCTGCCCGGACGCCATCACCGCGTTGCTCATGGCGCGTCCCTCAGCAATCGTGAGGGAGGCCGGCTTCTGCAAATACACGTCTTTCCTGGCATGAACCGCATCCACGGCAAGGATCGCGTGCTGGTGGTCGGGCGTGCTGATCACTACAGCATCAATGTCCTTATTAGCCAGCAAATCGTGATAAACGTGGTATCCGGTCACACCGTCGTAGACCTTGCCCGTTTTTTTGCCGTAGTAGCCATTGAGCAGGGTCTTAGCTTCCTCCACACGTTTGGCATCCAGGTCACAGACGGCCATAATGCGTGCACGGTCAAACTGCCAAATCCCTGGCAGATCGTGGCCGCGGGAAATGCGGCCTACTCCGATCGCGCCTACGTTGATGCGGTTGCTCGGAGCCGTCTGTCCGAAGACGCTTGATGGCACAATCGTTGGAAAGCCAACTGCGGCGGCCGCTCCCATAGACATCTTCAGGAAGGCCCTGCGCGATGAAACTGGGCTCTTAGTCTTCGTGGTCACCTTTCCTCCTCACCGTTGCACGCCTCATGATAAGCTGCGAATCATCGTACTTAATTCGCATCATGGAGTAAATACCGGGTTTTCGCTTGATTCTGTGCACTGACGGCAAACCCGCTCTACAAGGTAAACTCTGGACGCAGGATCAGGCTAAATTCAGGATGAAAATTCTCGGCGCTAAAGTGATCGTTTGTAGTCCGGGCCGCAACTTCGTGACCTTGAAGATCGAAACCGACGAGGGGATCTACGGTCTCGGCGACGCAACTCTGAACGGACGCGAGTTGGCGGTCGTCAGCTATCTCGAGGATCATCTTGTGCCTTGCCTGATCGGGCGCGATCCCTTCCAGACGGAAGATATCTGGCACTATTTCTACCGCGGCGCCTACTGGCGGCGGGGGCCTGTGACCATGACCGCCATTGCGGCCATCGATATGGCGCTATGGGACATCAAGGGCAAGGCACTCGGCGTCCCTGTCTACAATCTGCTCGGCGGCAAGAGCCGCAATAGCGTGCTGGTTTATGCGCACGCCACGGGACGCGATATCGGCGAAACCGTGGATGAGGTGGAGCGATACCGGCAGAAGGGGTATCTGGCTATTCGCGCCCAGAGCGGGATCCCTGGGCTCGCGTCGACCTATGGTGTACCGAAAGACCAGAAATACTATGAGCCGGCCGAACGTGGCTTGCCCTCTGAGAGTCTATGGTCCACGGAAAAATATCTGCGCCATGTTCCCAAGCTTTTTGAGGCGCTGCGCAACACCCTTGGCGATGATCTGCACCTGCTGCATGATGTTCACCATCGGCTGACTCCCATCCAGGCAGCGCGTTTGGGCAAGGAGCTTGAGCCTTTTCATCTTTTCTGGATGGAAGACCCGGTTGCGGCCGAGCTGCAGGACGGATTCAGGCTCATCCGCCAGCACACCACGACTCCGCTGGCCGTAGGCGAGGTGTTCAACAGCATCTGGGACGCGGAACAACTGATGCGCGAGCAGCTCATCGATTACCTGCGCATGAGCATCGTGCATGGCGGCGGGATCACCGCCATGAAGAAGGCCGCCGATTTCGCCGCTCTCTATCACGTGCAAACCGGTGCCCATGGGGCGAGCGACATGTCGCCGGTCTGCATGGGCGCAGCGCTGCATCTCGATCTGGCCATCAATAATTTCGGCATTCAGGAACACATGCTGCATAACGCCCAAACAGAGGAGACCTTTCCGCATGCGTATTTCTTCCGCGACGGCTCGATGTATCCGGGCGATGAGCCTGGCCTCGGCGTCGATATCAAGGAAGATGTCGCAGCGCGCTTCCCGTATGAACGGGCGTATCTACCGGTTAACCGCAAGGAAGATGGGACGCTGTTCCATTGGTGATTCGGTGCGTTCGATATGATGAGCGGAGTGGAATGAGAGTGGGTTACGTTGCAATGAAGGGATGTTGCCATGTCTGAGGATTTTTCGCGTATGTCGACGCGGCGCAGGTTTCTAGGGGTGACTGGGGCGGCATTGGCCGGCGCTGCGATGGCGCCGCTGGCACAGGCGCAGCAAACGCGGCCGGACGATCACAATCAACCGAACGAAGAGCAGCCGGGAGAGAACAACACCGCGCTCGATGCAGAGAACCCCAGTTCGGTGTGGTCGCCGGAGACGGATAACGGGACGGTCGAACCGTTCAAGTATTCGTTCGGGCTCGCGCACAAACGGATCGAGGATGGCGGGTGGACGCGGCAGGTAACCGAGAGAGAGCTGCCAATATCGAAGACCATGGCCGGGGTGGAGATGCGGCTGATCACAGGCGGCGTCCGCGAGCTGCATTGGCACACCAGCGCCGAGTGGGCGTTCATGACCTACGGCAACGCGCGTATCACGGCCGTGGACGCGGAGGGGCGCAGCTTTGTCAACGATGTGACTGTGGGCGATCTGTGGCTGTTTCCAGGCGGTATTCCGCACTCGATCCAAGGCCTGGGACCGGACGGAGCCAAGTTCCTGCTGGTCTTCAACGATGGAAGTTTCAACGAGTTCGAGACGTTTCTGCTCACCGATTGGTTCAAGCACACGCCGAAGGAGGTTTTGGCGAAGAACTTCGGCGTCCCCGGGTCGACCTTCGACAACGTTCCCAAGAAGGAGCTGTTCATCTTCGCCGCCGAGCCGCCGCGCCCTCTTGCCGAGGAGCAGAAGGCCGCGGCCGAGGGTACGAGCGGGATCAACGGCGATTTTGTCTTCAGAGCGAGCACCATGCCGCCGACCAAGGTGAGGGCAGGTGGCGAGGTGCGGATCGTGGAGAAAAAGAACTTCCCGGCGACCGACATCGCGGCTGCGATCGTGCGGCTGAAGCCGGGCGGCCTACGCGAGCTGCACTGGCATCCGCTCTCCGACGAGTGGCAATATTACGTGAGCGGCAAGGGGCGTATGACGGTCTTTCAGGCGGGAGGGAAGGCGCGGACCTTCGATTTCCAGGCAGGCGACGTGGGATATATCAAGATGTCGCATCCGCACTATATTGAGAATACGGGGACGGAGGACCTTCTGTTTCTGGAAGTCTTCCCGACTGGGACGTACCAGGACATCTCCGCATCCGAGTGGCTCGCGCACACGCCGGCGCGGCTGGTGAATGAGCACCTTAAGACCGGTGAGGAGTTCCTAAATAAGATCCCCAAGAAGGAAGCGGTGGTGACTCCCCTATAGGGCAGCCCGCTGGTTCACAGGTCAGCCTCAGATGACTCCAGCGGCAACCCCGGATAGCTCACTTGCGTTCCCGTCACCTGGGCAAACGGATGCAAGGTGAACGGCTTGATAAGCGTTGC
This sequence comes from Acidobacteriaceae bacterium, assembly GCA_003152195.1. Lineage (GTDB taxonomy): Bacteria > Acidobacteriota > Terriglobia > Terriglobales > Acidobacteriaceae > PALSA-350. The sequence continues at coordinate 6,592 of PLZN01000519.1, read as the reverse complement.
GCTTGCGATCTCTAACACCTCAACCTCACGCGCCAGCAATGCGTCAGCTATCAGCGAGCGATGGCATCGCCAAGGGACAGCCTCTGCACACATAATCGCGATCTGTTCCAGGCCGGCCATCGCGATGAGATTTTGCAGTTGCCCTGCAAACTCCGCCGTCTGCATGTAGTCGGCGTAGCCTCGAAAGCTCAAATTCCGCCAACCCAGGTTCGTCAGGGCGCCTTTGCGTGGATGCCGAAAGCCTCCCAGCCCGGGCATGTATGCATAGCCCAGGTGGTCACGCTCGAGGGCGGCAGAAAGTTCCTCGCGATTGTACTGCGGATTGTGTCGTGATCGCGGCACGGTGCGGACGTCAACGAGACGCTTGACCGTGTGCGCTTTAAGCATCTCGGTGAATTCCGCGATCGATCGCGTCGAGTGGCCGATTGTGTATATCCGCAAATGCAATTCGATTTATTGTGCACGTCCGCAGCCATGCGCGCCAACTAAAACTCTACTTGGGAGAAAGGGAACCATATGGGAAACCGAGCCACCCTTCTCGGCCAACGCAACTCCGGCTACGTATGAAGGGAACGGACGCCAGTTCGTCGTCATTGCAGCCGGTGGTCAAAGGGATCCGGGCACGCCCGCAGGCGGCGGCGTCTATGTGGCTTTTGCCTTGCAACAGCAACGGCTGGGGAGTTTAAGAATGCGGGAGAGTATCGCGCTTTCCATTTTTGTGGCAACGGTCTGCTTTTGGCGGACCGTTGCCACACCAATAACGAAAGTGCTTGAGGAAACCGGAGCTGCTCCAGCACTGGCTAACACCCCGCCAATGCTGGAGAATGCTCACTAACGGCTCTTAGAAGATGATCTTGAGAGCCAGTTGGACGTTGAAGGGTTCGCCGGGTCCAATGCCCGGTGAGTAGTTGCCCGCCCCGATGGTAGAGGGAATTTGGGCAAAGCTGCTGGTGCCAAAAGCGTCATTTCCTAGCTGCTCGGGCCCGGGATTGGCAAGGTTTAGGCGATTGAATAAATTGAACATCTCCACCCGGAATTGCGTGTTGATACGTTCCGTGATGGGAGTGTTCTTGAAGATCGATAAATCGACATCTTCAAAGCCCGGCCCGAAGAGGCTGTTACGGGCGTAGTTACCGTAGGTTCCAGCGGCCGGGTTAGCAAATGCGGCCGGGTTGAGCCACTGAACAACCCCACCCTGAATTGCATGGGAGATACCTGCATAGGGGTTGCCAATGATATTGGGCCGTTGGGTGTACTCGTTCTCGCCGGTGGTATCCGTGCTCGTGACCAGGTTGATCGGCTCGCCACCTTTCAGCGCGACGACGGCATTCAACTCAAATCCATTGGTGAGAAGCTTTGGTCCGCGGAATGCGGGAACAGCGTAGTTGGCGTATCCAACGACGCTGTTGCGCGTATCGAAGTCACTGTTGCCGTAATCGCCCTTGAAGTTGGTGCTGTCCTGCGGCAGTTGTCCGCGGTACATCGTGACCTCATCCAGATTGTGACTCCAGGTGTAGCTGAGTTGGGTAGTCAGGCCGTGGTAGGTCCTGATCTTGAAGATTGTCTGCAGCGAGTTATAGTTCGAGGTGGCAATGCTTTCAATCTGGTTGATGTCGCCATATTGCGGATAGGAATTGATATAGGGTCTCGTGGTGACGCCGGTATAGCTAATGCCCTGGTAATTCACAGTTTGTGTTGGGCCACCGAGAAGCGGCTGGTTGATGTTCAGCAGACTGAGCAGCCGGCGTCCTTCGCTGCCTACATAACCGATCTGAATGAGCGCATGGGAACCGAGGGACTGCTCGAGTTGCAGGCTGTAGTTGAAGTTGTATGGAGTTTTGAAATTGCGGTCGACGGAGAAGACCCCGCAAGGACTCCCTGGATTACACAGGCTGGTTGTAGTTGGCATGACCACCGGGAAGATGGACTGGCCGGGCGTAATGGTAGTTCCATACGTTGCCAGCGTGTAGACCGGGTTCGGGCCGCCCGGGTTGCCTTCCAGTCCGTTAGGCGCGCTGTTTCCCGGGCGGTTGTCCAGGAAGGGGTTCGCATTCGGCGTGTCGAAGAACATCCCAAAGCCGCCGCGCAGCACGACTCCCTTGGTAAATGCGGGAGAATAAGAGAAGCCAACACGCGGGCTTATGTTTGCCCAATCGCTCGGATAGACGGAGCCGATCTGGTTGCCCTGGAAAGCGAGTCCTTGCGATGCGGTCAACTCCGGCCGGAAGACGGAGAGATTCTGGAAGTCACTGCGCATCGGCTGGAGATAATCATAACGAATGCCGTAGTCGACGCTGAGATTGGGCATAAGTTGCCAGCTATCCTGCGCGAACAGGTCGAAAGTGTTCATAAAGACCTGCCGTTCTGCGTTGCCACGGGCAATTGATCCTGAAGCAATGTCACCAGCCAAAAAGTCGGCCAGCGCGAGAACGTTGCCGAGAGATCCGCTTTGGCAGGATGCGAGCAAGGAAGGGCTGCTGGCAAAGTAACCCGTGCATTGCGGTTGGCTATTCGCGTTCTGGTAGTCGGCGGCCCACGGGCCGGTTGCTCCGGTGAACTTGAAGGTGCCAGTCGAGTGGCGCTGGTAAAACTCGTCGATTTGCGCTTGCCGGTATTCGCCACCAAACCGGAACTGATGCTTGCCCTTGACCCAGGAGAGCGCCTCGTCCAGGTGCCCTGTGATATCGTTACGCCCTTCGGGTGGTGTGTTGCCGATTTCTTCAAAGCCACTGATGGTGATGTTCGGGGCCTGGGTGTAGGGCGAGTTGGTCACGAAGCCGAGCGCGTCGACGTCAAAGCCCGTCTTTTGGTCGCTGAAGACCTGGTTGAAGTAGTTCACCCCGATCGTGACCTGGTTGGTGAGGTGGGACGAAAGCGTCCAATTATGAACCAGGGAGTAGTTGTACACGTGAATAGGAGCGACTTCGAAGTAGTAATTGATGACGGCATTGCCCACAACCGGTGCGATCTGATTGCCTTGGCCGAGGAAAGCGCGCGCGGAGATCGATTGACGCTCGTTGAAGTTGTGATCCAGCTTGATGACCCCGTTGTAGCTGTAACCGGTCTCCGGAGCAGGTGCGGCGTAATTCGGGCTGGTTGCAGCACCGGTGAGCGACGCGGCTGGCCAGAGAACGGAGAGCAGGTTGGTCATGGCAGAGTTCGGAGCAACGCCGTAGTAAGCGAGCACTGGCAACGCTTGCGCCTGGTAGGCCGCTGAGGGCTCGGTGCCCTGAAATCCGGTTGCAATCTTAAACTGCTGCTTCTCAAAGTTTTCAAACCAGAAGGTGTGATCTTTCCAGAATGGGCCGCCGGCCGACTCGCCCCACTGTTGGTTGCGTAGCGGCGGGTTGCCTTGTTGAAAGGGGGAAACCTCCGCCAGTGCTTCGTTACGGTTGTAGTAATAAGCACTCCCGTGGATTTGATTAGTTCCCGATTTGGTGACCAGGTTCACCGATCCGCCGGGATTACGGCCGGCTTCTGGCGAGGCCTGGGTCTGTAGCGAAAACTCCTCGACGGAATCGATGGGTAGGGCAATTCCGGCAATGTTTTCGACGCCGCCTTGGTTGACCGCCGGAATGTTATGCCACAGATCGTTGTTGTCTGAGCCGTCAATCTGCCAGTTGATCTGGTTTGCACGAGTACCATTCACTGATCCGTAACCGCCCAGGGAGTAGCCGGCGAAACCGGGAGCCATCCCGATCATCTGTGTGAAGTCGCGGCCGTTCAGCGGAATATCCTGAATCGTCTTGCCAGTCAGGACGGTCGTTTGTGTTGGAGTCGTCGTGTCGAGTGCGAGCCCAGCGGCATTCACCTCGACCGTGGTCGCTTGGGCGGCGACCGCAAGCTTGATCGGCAGGCTGTAAATCGTCCCGGCGGAAACCTGAACCTTCTCCACCTTAACCGTTTCAAAACCGGCGGAGGTGGCGGAAACGGTGTACGCAGCGAGCGGCAGGTCCGGGAAGTCAAACTCGCCTGCGCTGGACGCGGCCGACGAGTGAACGACGCCCGTCGCGTCATCTGTAATCTGCACTGTCGCGTCTGGAATGGCGGCGCCCCCTTGGTCCGTGACGGTGCCGTTGATGCCACCGCGGAAGTTTTGCGCTCCGGCGAACGTGGCGCAGAACAGCGCCATCAGCAACAAAGCGAGGAAGGGGAAAGACCGAATGCGGATATCGCCAAATGACATGTAATCAACCTCCGAAGATTGTGCGAAAAGAAGAATCTTCCAGACCCTCAGAGACCCGGGGCGGATGAGTGACATACGACTTATCTTCGACTTGGAAGGGTGCTACAGGCATTGTTCGACAAAAAGGCACAGTGGCGGTGAACATTGCGCTTCGACAGGGAAAGCGTTCGCCGCGAACCCATCCTGCACCGTGTACAGGAGTGGTTAGCTTTCTAAGCTAACCGTATGAGCGTTTGAAAGCAACTAGAAAATGAAAATCTCATCTCAGCGGCGAGCCGCTGACGAATCGACTGAGCGCCGTGTGATTCAGTTCAGACGGTGATCAGATTAGAAGATAATTTTTGCCGCCAGCTGGGTATTGAAGGGTTCACCGGGACCTATACCCGGAGCGCCAAAGTAAGTTCCAAACGTCGACCCAATCGTGCCGCCTAAGTCGCTGGTGGAAGGCTGGCCGGCTGGCGCGAGGTTGATCCGGTTAAAGAGGTTGAACATCTCCGCGCGCAACTGAAGGGTGAGCCGCTCAGTGATTTTGGTGTTCTTGAACACCGAGAGATCGACATCGGAAAAGCCGGGATTCCGATACGCACCGCGTCCACTTGTGCCGTAAGTGCCCAGCGCCGGATCGGCGAATGCAGCGGTATTGAACCATTGCACGGAGCCATTCACGATGCTGTGGTTGACCCCGGCGAAGGGATTGCCGATCTGGTTGGCGCGATCGGCGCTCTCCCCATTGCCGCTATTTTCCTGGCTAGCTGTAACACTGAATGGCAACCCGCCGTGGAAGGACAAAAATGACCGCGTAGTTGGGAAACTTGCTGAAGTAAGGCCGCGTCGTCTGCTGATAGGTGTAGCCATCGATGCCGATACCCACGTTGCCGCTGTTGAGGCCGGCCTGGTTGATGCCGCGAACATCGATCAGATGGTGCGCGGCTGTTCCCACATATCCAATCTGGGCGATAACAGAGGGGCCAAAACTCTGCTGGACGTTCAGGTTATAGCTATATGTATAGGAGGGGCGGAAGTTCGGATTCACCGAAAAGAGGTTGATGACCCGGCGCCTGCAATCGCATCAGCCAGCGGGGTGAAGACGAGCTGGCCAGGACTCCAGACCGATACGCCTGGCAGCGGGTTGGCGCTGGCCACTGGGTTGACGCCAGCCGGATTGTCCTGCACCCCATAGGGTCCACCATTCTGCGTGCCGCGCAGATTGAGAAATGGGACCATATACGGCGCATCAAAGAACATGCCGAAGCCGCCGCGAACCACGGTGTTGGTGTAACCCGCCGGCTGATAAGCAAAGCCAATGCGCGGGCTTATGCTTTTCCAGAATTGTTGATAAATGTTGGGTCGATCGACACCCGCGACGGCGAGACCATTCGGCGCGGTAGGATCGAACGACGTCAGATCAGATCATGATACTGACTGTGGATAGGGCCGCTGTAGCCGTAGCGCAATCCATAGTTAAAATTCAACTGGTGCGTGACCTGCCATGCATCCTGGCCGAAAAGAGAGAAGGTATTTTCAAAAACCTGACGCTTGGGATCTCCTTCCACGATGTTGGTAGGCGAGGTGAAGCATCCCGCCAGGAAATCCGCCAGGGAAAGAACGTTGCTGCCGTAGTTGGAAGTTGGTGTGTACCCGAGAGCTGTCTTGCCTAGATTTTGTGTTGCCAGCGCATCGCACGCGGTGCCTCCCGGTAGAGCGCCATTTGCCGTTTGGATACCGTAAGTCCATGGGCACTGAGAGCCATCAAAGGTGAAAGTGCCGCGTTGGCCGCTTTGGTAGAAATCATCAACCTGGGCCTGGCGGAATTCTCCCCCGAAGCGATACTCGTGCGCCCCCTTCGTCCAGGAGAGCGCGTCGTCGATGTCGCCGGTAATGTCGTCCCGNNACGAACTTGCCCGGCTGCGGAAATATTGATGCGCGGAGAACCCGAGAGACTAGCTTGCGTAACCCCGGTGTTGAGGCCCAGGGCGACCGGGTCGAAACCGTGGTCCGCGTCGGAAAATACCTGGTTGTAGTAGTTCACTCCGAGAAAGAGTTGATTGACTATTGACGTCGAAAGAACACGGTTGTAGACGAGCGAATAGTTATACACATGAATCGGTGCTTCCTCGTAGTACTGGTTCAAGAAAGAGGCGGTAGGAGCGANNGACAAGGAAGGCGTTCGCCGCGAACCTGTCCTGTACGGTGTACAGGACAGGTAGCTTCTCAAGCTAACCGCATGGGCGATTGAAAGCAACCATAAAATGAAAGTCTCATGGCGGGACGCGTGGAGACCGCGACTGCAAGACCCGGTTACGAAGCTGTTCGACGAGTTCGCGTCAGATGGTAGTACACGACCGGGGTCACGACCAGGCTGAGCACAATCGAAAGCGACAGTCCTCCGATCACCGCGATGGCCAG
>PLZN01000437.1 GCA_003152195.1 Acidobacteriaceae bacterium | reverse complement strand
GAAACTCCAGGTGCGGCTTTCTTTATAGAAAGCCGCACACACGCTGCGTTGGCTGGCGCTGCGCAGTAGGAAATCCGGGTCCGCTCCGGCCGGGATGACAAATATGTGTACGAATTAACAACTCAGGACACTAGGCGAACGAGGGTACCTGGCCTTAGCTAGGGAGTCGGCTCTATCGCAATGCGTATCTTTCCCTGACTAGAAACAGATAGCAACCAACTCCCACCACGAGCCAGAAGCCCACGGCGATAAGTGGTGCATTGAAGTTTCCCGTTTTTTGCACGAGGGTCCCGGTGATCCATGGGGCGGCGATTCCGGCCAGGTTCGCTGCCGTGTTCTGCACACCCGCCACGCGAGCAGAGGCCACGGCAGGCGTCATCGTCTGGGTCAGAGCCCAGTAGTTCGCCGTGGCCAGACCGAGTCCGCTGAGCGAAAACACTGCCAGGAAAAGAGTGGCCGTGGCCGAGCTTGAGAAGGCTCCGAAGATCTCGCTAAAGGCGAGCACGAAACCCACAATCGTGAAGGCTTTTCGTACCGTCACGGGGTTGCGACCGCGAGCAATGAGCCGATCGGCGGCCCAGCCGGATAGGATCGCAATCGTAGCCAATCCTCCGAAAGACATGAACGTGAACCAGCCCGACGCTGTCAACGAAAAGCCAAACCGCTCCTTGAAATAGGTTGGCATCCACGTCATGCAGAAATAAACAAAATACATATAGCAAAATGTGGCGATGCAGGTGCCCCACATGAACGGCGTACCGAGAATGGCGCCCCAAGAGACTGCCTCCTCGGCACGCGGCTCATCTGGCAGAGTGCCGGCTTCATTCCTTACCAGGAGAAGCCATGGAACCAGCCAGAGGATGCAGAGCGCTCCGTTGAGGACAAACATCCATCTCCACCCGAAACCCAAAACAAGATAGGTAGCAATCGGCGCGCCGATTGCCGGGCCGTACTTGGTCCCCGACATAAAAATGCCGATCGGCAGACCACGCTCGTGCTCGGCGAAGTTCTTCCGGATATAACGCATGCTTGCAGGGGTGACGATGGACTCGCCGATCCCCAGCGCGATGCGCACGGCAATCAAGCCGTTGAGCGAGCTTACCAGCGCCGTCGCGGCAGAAACCGCGCTCCACAAGAAGAGCCCCGCGGCATAGGGCCACTTCAGGCCGAACCGGTCGACAACCCACCCGGCCGGCATTTGCAGCAGGGTATACGACCAGAAGAAGGCCGACAGTAGGATTCCCGATGCCTCGGGCGAGAGCGGGAAACTCCTTCGAATCTCGGGGAGGGCGGAGGAGAGATTGATACGGTCGGTGTAGGCAATGATGACGCCGATAGTAATGAGCGCAACCACAAGCCACCGCGCATTGCGTGCCGTGGGCGCGGCGACTGCGGGGCTCGAGCTTGTCATACGCTGTCTAGTACACCTCGTACAGCAGACGGCTATAGTTCTTTGAGGTTAGAGTATTTTCGATGGCCGGCCAGAGCTTCTTGTGAATCTCCGTCGAGATCCACTTCTGCCGTAACTCTTCGCTGGCAAAAGTGAGGGCGAGCTGGTAGTTGGCGCCCGGCGGAGCGGGGCCACGCAACGTCGATTGCAACTTCAGCATTCTCAGATCAATAAATCCAGGCTGTTGAGCAGCTGCGGGACGGAAGCTTTTCTCGAAAATATCAAGCATCTCCTCCTCCTTGGCTGGATCCACTGCGAGGTCTACGTGCAGTTGGATGGGACGCCCCTGGTCTGGACTCGCGAGCGTATCGGCGATGGCGGGCATCACAGCCCCGCCGGCTGCTGCCAGCATCACCTGTAGACAGGTTCTGCGCTTCATGGCTCCCCCCTTCCGCCTCGATTCACTGATATCAGCTTCCGGGTTGGTGTGGCGCGCCCAGCTCGGTATCAAGCGCGTCCTTGACAGCAGAAATGCCGATAACCATCAGCTCGAGATCCGACGATCCGTTGTTGGTGAACGAATGCGCCTCCCTGAACCGGATGGGCACGCCATCCCCCTGGTGAATCGGCTCGGTTTCGCGATTCACTTGAACCTGCCCGTCGCCACTCATCACGTAATAGATTTCTTCGACACCAGTATGGTAATGCAGTCCCTCCGACGCCCCGGGGGGAATCAGGAGATGATCCACATAGGCCCAGTTGGTCTCAAATACATCCGGATCGAGCGCCCGCCGATATCGCACGGTGCCTTGTCCGCCATGATAGTTCGCCACCGGTTGAAGCAATGTCTTATCAAGCCTCATCACGATGAACTGGGGAATCTCGTCTTTCACCGCAACTTTGTCGCGCGAGTCCCCAAGATTGTACGCATCATAGTGGCCCTTGGTGGTGGATACGTTGATATTCAGGTAATCGACCAGCTCGTTCGTCGGGTTGTAAACCGCGTGCGAGTGACCTCTGCGCTGTGGCGCTCCGGCAGGCCCCTTCACGCGCGACGTGTGACTATCAATGGTGAACTCCACTTCCCCATTCAAGATGGTGAACATCTCTTCGTCTGTGTTGTGAAAGTGTTCCGCCACCCCGCCGCCAGGCTGCATCTGGCAGCGCAGGACAAAATTCAAGTTAACGTCCAGCGCACTGGCCGGCACCAGTGGCTGGCACTTCCGCAGCCCGACGCTTCCGTGGGAGTGTTCCGGTACTACCTTGCTCAGGTCAGTATGACCGATCCGTTGCGCGAGTGGCTGTGGAGGAGCAGTCATTTGGGAATTTGCGGCCAGCGGTAACAGCACTCCCGCCAGCATCCAACATACATGGATCGTTCTTCTTGTTTTCATAGCTCTCCTATCCTCGTGCCTGCTTACCAGTTGGTGATGGAACCATCTGGCCGAAAGTAGGTTTGAGCGCGAGCAGTGACCGGCTCAGTGAATTCGGCGATCTGTGTCAGTTGCTTATAGTCCAGTTCAACACCCAGGCCTGGCCGATCATTGGGATACAGCTTGCCGTCTTTGAAATCCAGGCATTGGGGCAAGTGGGCCAAGGTGCGGCCCTGGTAGTTGTACTCCATAAGGAGCTGTCCGGAAAAAGTGCCCAGGGAGTTGACCAGCGCGGCGGTAGCGATGGGTCCGGTGAAATGGGGAACAATGCCGACGAAGTGCGTTTCACAGATGGCGGCAATCTTCATCATTTCCGTAATGCCGCCCACATTGGGCAGCGTGGCGCGGACGAAATCGATGTCGTGGTTTTCGACCAGGCGATTGAAATCCCAGCGATTTCCCCATTCCTCGCCAGCCGCTAAAGGAACGTTCACTTTGCTGCGCAGGATGGGAAGATCCTGCTGAAACGCCTCCGTACGGACGGGGTCTTCGACGAAGAACGGAGCAAATTCCTCGATCTCATTGCAGCCGCGAATGGCATCGATGAGATCGAAGCGTTGGTGGAAATCGACTACCCAGTCGGCGTCCTTGCCTACGCCTTCCCGCACCTGGGCGCATTCTTCGCGAAGGTGGGTAATGCGCTCTCTGGTGTTGTAGACGCCATTTGCGGGAGCCTCCGAGGCGCCGAATCGGAAGGCGCGATAGCCAGCGTCTATCGTGAGCCGGGCGCGATCCTTGAGGCTCGTGTCGCGAGTTATACCCGGAATGACGCCGGCCGTGTTATAGCACTCGACATAGTTGCGGACCATGCCTTCCAATAGCTGATGGACGGGCAAACCCTGCACCTTGCCCTTAATGTCCCAGAGCGCCAAGTCCAAAGCGCCGATGGCGTCGGTCCGCTCGCGACCCGCCGGATAGAAGAATGCGCGATTCATGTCCTGCCAGAGACGTTCGATATACTGCGGGTCCCGGCCGATCAACCTGCCGGCGGCCTGCGCCAACAAATCCTTCGAACCACCCTCGCCGATGCCGGTGACGCCGGCGTCGGTCTCGATGGTGACCACCACGTCGCTCTGGTTGAACAGCGGGTTTGGATGCGGAGGCAAGTAAGCACGCACCCGGGTAATCTTCATCTTCGGCATAGCAACCGCGTCGGCCGGCAGAGCACGCGTGGCACCCGCAATTCCGACGGCCGCTAAGGAACGGAGAAAGGCTCTTCTTTTCATGACTCGACATCTCCTTTTACAATTCGACCCATTGCCTCGACAAAACAGCCCTTGTGTAGTGAGTCAGAAGTTCGCGGTACGCTCCGGCCGGGATGACAAATTTAGCATGCGAATTAGCAACTCACCACCTAGCCCGGTTTTCTCACCGCAACCCGGAGCAGTTGAGAGGAGGGCTGATTTTCCTCAGCGGAAAGTGCAACAAATCTGGGAGTGACCTATTCCTTGACGGTGCTTTTCCGGCAAGGGTGGAAGCCACAAATCTTCATACACACGGCCGTGGTATCCCACCCTTGAACCCAAAGAACGGGTTCAAGGACCCCGGATTTCCTACTGCACTCCCCCAGCCAGTGTTGCGTGTGCGGCTTTCTATACGGAAAGCCGCATGAAGTTCGTTGTCCCCACCAAGCCTTACAGGAAATCCGGGGGGATGGGGCACCCGCCGTGTTGTGGCGCTAACTACCTGCCCAACACGACGTCGTTGCTACTCGCCTCAACTCGGGCGATACGCGCGGACCGCTGCCACCAAAGCTTGCGCCTTCCGTTCCACGATCCCGGCGTCGTCCCCAGGCTTGTAGACTGCCGAGCCGATACCCAGCCCAAGCGCTCCGGCAGCCATCCAGGGTGCGATTTGCTCCGTGCCCACTCCGCCCACGGGTATGACGATGGCCGACTTGGGAAGCACCGCCCGCAGCGCTTTGAGCATGGGCGGACCCAAAACCTCCGCTGGAAAGAGCTTGATCGCATCCGCGCCGGCTTGCAGCATAGCGAAGGCCTCGGTCGGGTTGAAGAAGCCAGGAATGGCGAACAGACCAGCCGCCTTTGCGGTGCGCACAATCGCGGTGTCCGCGTGCGGGGTGACAATCAGGCGGCCGCCGGCGGCGGCCACTTCCCCGACTTGCGATGGCTCAGTCAGGGTGCCGGCTCCAATCAGCATCCGGCTGGCAAAGCTCCGCGACAAGATCGAGATGCTCTCGAGAGGGTNNGTGAGTTGAGCGGTACCTCAACAATGCAGATCCCCGCCTTTTCCAATGCCGAGCAGATAGACACTGCTTCCGCCGGCTGAACACCGCGCAAGATGGCGACCAGCGGGCAACGTTGCAGCCAGGCCCTTACGTCCAACGCAACCTCCTGCCGATGGCGGCGAGCCCACGCGCCGCCGCATCCGCAACTTCCACCGTTGCGGAACCGCCGCATGCCTCGATGGTTTTCGCATAGAGCCCACAGAGCGGCGCAACGCCGACCAGGTGAACAACACCTCCGGGGGGCATTGTCGCGCGCACCTCATGCCCGATCAACAAACCGGAGAGATAGGAAGCGGATGCCTCTGCTTTGAGCTGACCCATCAGCGCCAGTGTCCGCACGCCAAAAAGATGGTGAAGCAGCCCACTGGAATCCGCGGAACGAGCAACCCCATCACGGAAGGCGCTGCTGTCCATGGCGCCATCCGTTTTCATCGTGCGCTCCAGAATCGTGCATTTACGCAGGGCGCTATAGATTTCGCCGGTCATGCATGTGGTAAAGCTCACGATCTTGCGATCGCTTAAATGAATCCATTTGGAGTGCGTCCCGGGAAAACATACCAGGCCTGCACCTCCACACGCGTCCAACATGCCCATCGCCGCAGTCTCTTCGCCACGCATCAGTTCGGGCACGCCGGCGGCGTCTGGTCCCATGACCCCGGGAACCAACCATACTTCAGCCCCGTCGAAGGGCACGTGAATAACGCCATTCGCAAGATCCGATATCCCGACCGGACACGGAAGATATTCCGCTTCCAGCCAACCCTGCCGGCTGCCGACCATGCCGCAGAGCAGGATGTGTTGCTCACCCTCCGCCATCCAGGCGCCCACCTCATCCACTAACGCCTCTGCGAAATTTCCGCTATCGACGCGAAGAATGCCCTGCGGAGAGGAGCACCTCGCCAGGACAGCTCCCTCTGCATTGAGCCTAAACGCACGGAAATTGCTGGTACCCCAATCCACTGCAATCAAGGCTTAAGCTCCTGGGATTTCTCTCCTCAACGGATGCGTCCATTGTGTCAGATCCGATGCGCCTACTGGAATGGGTGTGTCTGGGCGCGCTTTCTGATTGGCAGCACGGAGCCGATCCCGGAAGAAGCCTACTTGGCTGCATAGGTTTTGGTCTGCTTATCCCCTGAGTTGAACACCGTGAAGCTGCCCTTCGGGCTCGCGGTCAGTACAAAATAATTTCCCAGATCGGCTCCCTGGGGATTGGCGATGTATTGCGCGGCCGTATTGTGCTCCGCGCCCCCTTTCTCAGAGAAATGAAGCTGCCATAAAGTTTCAAGCCCGGGGGACTGCAGGACTGTATCGATCACCTGCGGTGCTCCTCCCTTGGCCGCTGCGTTGTTCATGATCGCCACCCGGGGGTGAATGCCATTAACCAACGCATGACTGGAACTCGGGTTCAGGCCATGATGCGAGACAACCAGGATGTCGACGCTTCCCAGCCGATTCACCGGACACATGAACAGCATTTCCTTGTCCCAGGTGAGATCACCCAGATCGAGAATTTTGAGTTTGCCAAAGTTGATCAGAACGCCCAGCGAATGCGAGTTTTCGCTGTGGTCCATGGGCTTGGTTTCCGGGACGCTGCAGTATTGATTCGTCTCCCCGCCGCCCGGCAAAGGATGGCCGATCACGTTGCCGTCGCTGCTGATGACCGTAACCTTCATGCCGGTAATCGGCAGAACATCGCCCGGATGGGCAACCATGTGCTTGTACTTTCCCGTGGCCAACACCTGCTGATAGGCCGCGTAGATTTTTTCCGTGGGTCCACCGGGCTTGGTGTCAATGTTGGCTCCGTGGTCAATGAAGGTTCCTACGGGGATCTTGTCCACTAACTGCGGTATGCCGCCGCTGTGGTCGTCGTGATAGTGGGTCAACAAGACATAGTCAATCCTTGTAACGCCCGCGCTCTTCGCGGCGGCAACGATCCGGTCCGCATCCCGGCCCTCGTTGTCCGGCCATCCTGTATCGATGAGCAACGTCTGCCCCGTCGGCGTTACGAAGAGGGTGGACTGGCCACCCTCGACATCGATGAAGTAGACCTGGAGGTCCCGTTTGGCTGCGCCGGCCTTGGGCAGGCCCGCTGCGATTGCCACAAAAAGAGCCAGCAGCATCCATGCCCATTGGCGCTTATGGGCTCTGACGAAAAGAGTCATTATCGTTCCTCGAGACTGCGTGGTTGGCGAAGAATAACTCAGAACTGGAACCTGAGCGAGGCCTGCAAGTTGCGAGCATTGCCGACAATGGACGTAATCTGACCCACCTGCGAATTTCCGACCGTCGCATTCGGATATCCAAACTGCGGATGGTTGAAGACGTTGAAAGCTTCGAAACGGAACTGGAAAAACATCTGTTCATGAACCGGGAAGTTCTTGAACAGCGACCAGTCGAAGTTCGTTCGCCCCGGACCAATCAGCGTGTTGCGGCCCGCATTGCCGTACGTGTACTGTGCCGGAGTACTAAACGCCGAGGGGAGGAACCAGTTATTGAGAGTCTTAGGGTAGACGACAGGACCAATGATGTTAGGACGGCTTGATGTACCTGTATTTGTCGTGGATGTCTGCAAGACCGGCGAGAACCAAAGACCGCTCTGCGTGAACAAAATCCCATTGTTCTGCCACCCGCCGAGGATATAGTCCGAGACACCGCCGCTGTTGAGCCACTTTTGACCCCTGCCGAAGGGGAACGCCCATAGGTAACTCAGCGTCAAACGCTGGCGTTGGTCGATGATTGAGTTGCTGACCTCATGCGGAAAGCGGGGATCCTGCGGATTCGGCCCGGTATCGCCGCCTCCGAATTCCAGCGGTACATCGTCGATGGCATGAGAGTACGCGTAACCAAGCAGCGCACTCACTCCGTTGCTCAACCGTTTGTCGGCGGTGAACTGAAAGGCAAAGTACTCCGCAAAACCGTCCGAGATGTAGTAGTTCACATCGCTCTGATTTGGATCGACGCTGTAGAGCGGGCGCCGTGACACTGTCGACGTCGAACCGGGTATCGCCTGGTTGGCGTTCCAGGCGTCTTGTAAGTGACGACCCAAATTACCGACGCCGGCGAACTTCAATACCATCTGCAACGGAACAATCTCTTGTTCGACGACTCCATTGAACTGCTCCGCGTAAGAGGGACGGAAGTTTGGGGCTACGGCGGTGGCTGTTCCATTCGGAACAGGGGGAATGACGATCGGCTGCAGGGCTGGAAAGCCCTGGCTTACGGTTGGGCCCACCGTCACATCTCCGGGCGTGATTTGGTATGTCAAGCCGAAGGGAAGATTCCGAGCCAGGCGCATGTTGCCCGCCTCGCTACCGGAGGCATTGTAAAAGAGGCCGACGCCGCCGCGAATTACAGTGTGCGGGAGTGCCTGGTAAGCAAATCCGAAGCGCGGACCAAAGTTCGGCCAAAACTTTAGTACGCCAGCGTTCTGATTGACTCCGTTTCGGCCTGCGACAAGGTACGCGCCCGTAGCAGGGGAGAAATTGGACCAGCGGTTAAAGACCTCATCGGGGGGGCTGAAGTAATCCCATCGCAGGCCATAATTCAGTGTCAAATTCTTGGTGATTCGCCAGTCATCGGCAAAGTAAATGCCGGCCTCGTTCAGCCTTATCCCAGGAAATTGATAGGTGTAGTCATGTCCATCCAGGGTCGGGTAGCCAAGCAAGAAGCTCGCCGCGGCATCGCCTCCCTTGCCGGCCGGACTCCGCGAATCGGTAAACGCGGCTGAGAAGTTGAAGCGGCCGTTGCCCAGGTTGGTCTGGTAGATCGTTAGCTGCCGCCGCCGGAAGTCCGCGCCCACCTTGAACGTGTGCAGACCTTTCGTCCAGGTCAGGTTGTCGAGCTCCTGAAACGTGTTCTCCCGACGATACAGCGGCAGAGAGCGGGTCTGGCCGACACCGAGGTAGGCAGCCGGTGAAAAAATCGGCAGGTTTTGCTCGCGCGGAGTGACATTCGAATTCGGAACGCCCAGTTCGTTGCCGAGTCCTGCCCCGGGCGCGAAATCAATCGGCACGTAATCCAGACGATAGCGATTGAAACCAACACGGAAGTCATTGACGATCTCCGGAGAGAACACGCGCACATAACTTGTTGCTACATGCTGGGCCGGCTGCGTTGAGGTTCCAGCGAAGGAGGCCTCGTCGCTGAGACTCACCGGTTGAGAGATTCCTGGGATTGTGGACTGCGCATAGGTGCTGGGTGAAATGGTGATCGTGTGCTGAATCGAATAGCGCGCAAAGACGGAATCCTTCGCGGTTATCTGGTGGTCAACCCGGACATCTCCCTCGTCTTCGTTCTGGACTTGTATCCGGGGTACAGCGTAGTTGTTGAGCCGAGCGGTGCTCGTCGGCGTGGGGTAGGCATTGATCATCCTCGCCGCAATAGGATCCCAACGGGAAGACGGAATGATGTTGTTTGGGAACGCAGTACGAAGAAAAGCGCCGGGTTTAGCGGGATTCGGTATGGTCGTCAAAGGGTCGTAAATCAGGGTCCCCGGGAGCAATTCGCCGAAGTCGCCCTGCCGCATGCGCAGCGTGGGGATGTTGCCCCGCTCGAATATCTGGGTACTTTGGCGCTGGCCTTGATAGTCCATAAAAAAGAACGTTTTATCTTTACCGTGATAGACCTTGGGTATTACCACCGGTCCGCCTAGAGAACCGCCAAATTGATTCAAACGAAAGGTTGGGAAACTCGTGCCCTTCGTATTAAAGTAGGTGCGGGCATCCACATCCGAGTTACGCAGGAACTCGAAGAGACTGCCGTGTAATTGGTTCGTCCCCGATTTTGTGATGACGTCAATCACCGCGCCCGAGTTACGACCGACGTCTGCACTGTAAAGGCTGGTCTGGATCTTGAACTCTCGTACCCCATCCACGGCGGGGCGAAGTGCGATAGATAGCGTGAGCCGCTCGTTGTCGTCCACGCCGTCGAAGAGAAAATTGTTGTCGCCTTCACGATTGCCGTTGGAGAAGATCTCTGAGCCCGCGCGACGGTCGTCCGGCCGTGTGCCGCTCATGATGGTTCCAGAGGCGGATTCTCCCACCCCGTTCACTCCGGGACTGAGCGTCGCCAGCTGCACGAAGTTGCGGCCATTCAGCGGCAGCTCGTTCACCAACTGCCGGTTAATCACTGTTCCTAAAGAAGAAGATTCGGCTTCGAGAAGTGGGGGATGACCGGTCACCTGGACCGTTTGGGCCGTCTGACCTACCTGCAACGTCAGATCCACGCGAGCCTGCTGGTTGATCTGGAGACTCACGCCGGTCTGCACCAGCTTGCTGAAACCGGGGGCTTCTGCCGTAAGGGTGTAGTTACCCGGGGGTAGAGAGGTGAGCACATAATCCCCGCCCTTCTCGCTGGCGGTCGTATGAGCGATTGAGGTCTCGACGTTGGTGGCTGTCACGGTCGCGTTGGGCACCGCCGCGCCGGAAACATCCAGCACATTCCCGCTCAATTCCGCAGAAGCGACCTGCGCGGAGCACCTCGAGCAAATCACGAAGATCGCTGCGATAAAACAAAGCGTCTTTGCCCACAGAATCCAATTTTTCAATCTCTGGCTTTTGACCACTGGGCCAACCTCCTAAAATTCGTGCCGAGAATCTATATCACCGCGCATTAACGATTTGCAACTTTTTTTGAATAAAGTTTCAGAATCTTTGAGAATCATCGACAATTTGGTATATGTTCCGCTATCATCTGGCGATTGAACGGGGTTTCCCAACGGTTGGTGCGACGCGGATAGGGTTCCGTTATCATGAGGTCTCTAGAACTCTTATGTTGAAAATCAAGTCCGCTCGCCCAGCAAAGGCCGGGACGTCCAACCTGGTGAAGGCCGAGACTTCGAAAGAGACGCACGGCGGCGATCAATACTTCTCCCGCGCCGTGGGTAAGGCGCTGGAGGTTCTGGAGTTCCTGCAGGCTGAGCTGAAGCCACTGTCCATGAACGAGATCGCCCAGCGGATTCAACTTTCAAAAACATCGGCATTCCGGATTCTGCGTACCCTGGAAACGCTTGGTTGCGTAACTGTCGATGGGCGGGGCCAATACATGCTTGCCCCAGGAATCCACGCCGTAACGCCTACGCAGTGGTTGGGCAAGCTGCACCGCGTCGGCGTGCCTCACCTGGAGGCGCTGAGCCGCGAACTTGCCGAAACGTCTACCCTGGCGGCCTTGTTCGAGAACCGTGTCGAAGTGATCGCGGTGATCGAAAGTCCCCACGTCATCCGGATGAGCAATGTTGTCGGGCACATCCTGCCCCCCAACGCCAGCTCTCTTGGCAAGGCAATTACCGCGTTTCAGCCCCCGGATCAAAGGGAAAGGCTGTTGCGGAGCTTTGGGACCTATCGATTCACTAAACACACCATCACCGATCGCAAGGACTTGAACCGGGAGTACGAGGACATACGGCTGCAGAAATACGCGATCGATCGCGAGGAGTGCGCCTATGACGGCATCTGCTTCTGCGCGCCTATTTTCGGACCGAACGGGCAGGTTTCAGCGGCGATCAGCTCGTCGATGCCTAAGACACGGCTTCGAGACACGGCGGAAGAGGAGTCAATTATCGCCGCGGTCCGGGCAACGGCTGAGCAACTTGCCCTCGACCTGCGGAAAGCCTGATAATCCCGTTGCCGGACGCCGTACGGCGGCTCATCCCTATTGATATTGCGGTCCGGTCGGGATGACAAAATCTCACCTCGGTTCAGGACTTGGTGGTTTGTCATGGCGACGAAGGGATCCATCCGCCGGGACTCGCCCTAACCTTTGTCATCCCGACCGGAGCGGAGTGGATCTGCGGTTTCTTTCTCCAGCGTGCCAAGAGCCAGACCCCCGAAAAGGCCGCCGGAATCCAGGTAGCCACTTTGCGAAACAGGTTGCGTATATATCGGATCGAAGTTTACTTTCCTGACTTTTGATTCGAATATCGCTTGACGCTCTTTTCTCTCGGAATATATTCTTGGTCGGCTTAGGCGGAAGGCGGCTCCTTGGTCGGGAGCCTGACAACCATACGAGGAAACGATATGATGCGACGCGTGTACCTGCTCCTGATGTTTTGTGCCTTTGCGCTTTTTCCAATGGCTTCGCTGTGGGCGCAAAGTCCCCTGGCGGCTCGAATCGGTCACACCGACCCCAGCAAGTACACGCGCAGCCGTTCCCACAACAGCGCCGGGGATATGGCCTGCGAGCTCCTGGTTCCTCCTTCCGCAATGGATGTCAACCTCAATTTCATGCACCGGTGCGAGATCATGCCGGGTGGAGGCGTGGGGCATCATTTCCATAACACGACCGAGGAGATGTTCATCGTCTTCGATGGCCAGGCGGAGTTCACCATCGATGGCCGAACCTCGGTCCTGCAAGGAACCGTGGGAGCGCCCTGCCGGATGGGGCACTCGCACGCCATCTACAACCCCTCGGATAAGCCGGTGGAATTTATGAACATCAACGTGGCGTTGATCAAAGGCCACTACGATGCCTTCAACCTGGATGACGCCCGGGTCGGCGCCCCCAAAGATGCGATCCCTACATTCATGACGATGAAGCTGGATAAGAAGCTGCTTCGTCCCATGGAGAATTACCACGGCGGCCAAGGCACAGTGCAATACCGGCGCGCGCTCGACGCAGACGTGTTTCTCACCAACTGGGCGTACGTCGATCATCTCCTGATTCCGCCCGGAGCGTCCGAAGGAAAGCATTACCACAAGGGCGTCGAAGAAATTTACTACGTGCTGAACGGCGATGGCCAGGTGCAAGTGAATGGCGAGACCGCACCCATCCATAAGGGCGATGGGGTGCCGATTCGCTTCAATGAAGCGCATTCCCTGGTGAATAACGGATCAACGGACCTGGAGCTCATGATTGTCGGGATCTCCGCTCAGAAGAACGTGCTCGATACGGAGCTGGGCGAATTGACGCATGGCCATTGATGCCGCGCTCGCCGCACCCGGCAAGGGGATATTGAAACGTCTATAATTGCCGCTTTCCGGTACACCTACCGGAGAACTGCTCTGGCAGCCACACCCACGGAGAGGATTCATGGCCAAGAAGACGAAAAGGATTGATACTCATGCCCACCTGGGCGAATGTTGCGTTTTCGGTCTACTCAGTACCGAAGAAGATATGCTCCGCCGCATGGAGGAATGTGGCGTGGACGCCACGATCGTGCAGCCGTATCCGGGAGCTACGACGGCTTCCAAAACGCACGACCGCATCGCTGACCTGTGCGCACGGCATCCGGGCCGCTTCTTCGGCATAGCCAGTGTGACTCCTCACGGGGATCGCGATGTTTACGAACGCGAAGTGGAGCGGTGCATCAAAGAATTGAAGTTTGTCGGGATCAAGCTGCATACGATCGGGCATGGAGTCAATCCTCTGTCAGAGGATGGGGACCGTGTTTTTGCGACCGCCCATGCTCTCGGCGTTCCGGCGATGGTCCACACCGGCCCTGGTGTTCCCTTCGCATTGCCGGCGCTCTGTATTCCTGCGGCGCGGAAATACCCTGATTTGAAGATCATTCTTGCCCATGCCGGGTTCGCCGTTTTCACGGCTGAGGCCCAGGTCGCTGCTTCTGTATGCGGCAACCTCTATCTCGAAACGTCCTGGTGTATCGGAGAAGATATCCGGTGGATGATCGACACCATTGGGGCGGATCGTGTGATGCTGGGAGCAGATTTGCCGAGCAACGTTCCGGTGGAATTCGCAAAATACAAGGCGCTCGAACTCAAACCCGACGTCTACGACAAAGTCCTGGGTGGCACAGCCATCGATGTATTCAAACTGAGTTGGTGAGGTGAAGATGTTTGTCCTGTTCGTTGATATGAGTGTCAAATCAGGGTCGCACCCTGATCTGGAAAAGACCTACAGCGAGATTTTTCGGCCTGCCATCTCGCGCCAGGAAGGCTTTCGCGATGTGGAGTTGTTGCGTCCCAACCAGGACGGTGGCGAATATCGGCTGCGCATCGCTTTCGAGGTTCATGCTTTGCAGAAAAAATGGGTGGCAAGCGATCTTCATCAACAAGTATGGCCCCAAATCGAAGGCCATTGTGCGGGCTACTCCGTCAAGGACTACACCTCGGTTTAACCGGATTTTCTATTACGATGCACCACTGAGTACATCTCCGAGCGGCTTTTCTTGATAAAAAAGCCGCGCCACGCTCAGCAGCTTCGGTGTACATCAATAGAAAATTCGGTTTAGATGAGACTTACCAAGGAGCCTTATGGAACGCAACGTTCCTGAATATGTGAGTCGCTCGGTTCCGGTACCACTCGCCGGCAGGGTGCCCTGGTACAAGAGCACCTTCCCCAGCTACTTTGGCATTTTTCTGTTTGTCGGCTTTTACCTCAGACTGTCAGGGCCGACCCTTGGCTATGCGAATGTCAGCGTCTCCCTGTGGGGTCTGCTGGTGGCAGGGCTACTTTGTTTTGGGCTCTACTACTACGTGCCGGCCATGCTGGGCATGCAAACGGGCCGCACGCTCTACGTGGTTGGTACCTCGACCTTTGGAACGACCGGTGGATACCTGATTCCGGGAGTGCTGATGGGCCTTCTGCAAATCGGTTGGGTAGCGGTGGACGCCGCGATTGCGTCCAGCTTCATCATGAAAGGACTCAACCAGACATCACGACCTCTCTACAGCGTCATCGTGATCGTGTGGGTTTACAGCCTCGGATGGGTGGCCATCAAAGGAATCCAATACGTCGGCCAGGTCGCCAAAATCCTGAATTGGATCCCCTTCCTCATGATGCTGATGGTGCTCTGGGCTAACAAGGGCGGCATTTCCCACTACCAATCTCCGCAGCACGAGCCGTTGACCGGCTTTCTCAATGCACTTCTGATCACCATCGGTTTCTTCGCGACCGCGGGCGCAGCCGGAACGGATTTCGGGATGAATAACCGGAGCAGGAAGGACATTGTTCTCGGAGGAGTAACCGGTATTGTTGCCGGCGCTGTGATTGCCGGTGGCATCGCGATTCTTTCCGTGGCCGGCTACCTGGGTCGGAATGGTGGGCCTCACAGCTACGATTACACCGCCACGATTGCAAGCGTAGGAGCATTGGCGCCGGTGATGTTCTTTCTCTTTGCCGCTGCCTGCCTGGTGCCAACCTGCTTTTCCGCTTTCATTGCAGCGAATAGTTTCAGCACCATGCTGCCCAAGATTTCTCGCACCGTATCCACGCTCGCTGCTGTCACCCTAAGCGGGATCCTGGCCATTACCGGCGTCGCCGACAACCTGGTGGGGTTCTTCAGCATTGTGGCTGCATCCTTTGGCCCCATATGCGGCGCCATGGTGGCGGATTACCTGCTGGCCGGAAGACGGTGGTCCGGGCCGAGGCTGGGCATCAATTGGGCGGGTTGTATCGCTTGGGTTGTTGGTTTCCTGATCGGCATGCCGGAGCATATTCCGGGGATTCCGGCATCCTGGGTCAAAGCCGACAATCCCTCTGAGCTTTATGCGTTTGCGGCCGGCTTCCTGATCTATATCATTCTGGCCCGCCTGGGGATGCGGCCGCCAGTCGTCGAGCTGGAAGCAAAGCGCAGCGCGACGGGAAACCGGGTTCCAGCTTAGTTGTTTCGTTGCAAAGATGGCTCCTGCAGAGCAGGAGGTCTCGCGTAAATCGCGGGAGAAGGAAGAATTTCCATGCTCAAAAGGTTTGCCATTGGATTGATGCTTGTATCGATCACGCCCGCCTTATCGTTCGCTCAGCAAAGCGTATACAAACCGCCGGTGCCACTCGAACAACGAATCGCGCACGCCGATCCGGCAAAGTATCGTCACATGCCGGCGGTACACAATGGCCCGGGCGCGCTGGAGTACATGCCCCTGTTCGATGCGCAATCGCTCGACACCAATCTATTTTTCATGCATCGCGGTATTTTGCCGCCGAAGAGCGGCATTGGCGCCCACTTCCACAATCAGTGCGAAGAAATGTTTGTCATCCTCGATGGCGAAGCTCAGTTTACGATCGATGGGCGCACTTCTGTGCTCAAAGGGCCGACAGGGGCGCCCTCACGCCTGGGCCATTCGCACGCCATCTATAACGCCACGGACAAGCCCATCCAGTGGATGAATTTCAATGTCGGCTTGATGAAGGGGGTTTACGACGCCTTTAATCTTGACGATCCACGGGTGGATGTTCCGCTTGATCCAATCCCTACCTTTATCGCGATGCACTTCGACCGGGCGCTACTTAAACCGGTGGAACACATGAACGGTGGAACGGGCACGGTGCAATATCGACGGGTCCTCGATCCTACCGTCTTCTACACGACCTGGTCTTATGTCGACCAACTGCTGATGCCGCCAGGAACCAGCGTCGGGCCGATTGCCAAGCCATCGATGAGCGAGATCTACTATGTACTCAGCGGTGACGGTAGCGTGACCATTGGCCCTGAGACTGCGCAGATACACGGCGGAGACGCTGTTCCGGTGCGAGTGAACGAAACCCAGTCATTTACCAACTCCGGCAGCGGCCCGCTCGAGTTCATGATCTTCGGGATCGCCAGCGACATGGCCGCCAAACAGGCACTGATGGAAACCGCGCGCAGGAGTCATTAGAAGAAATCGGGTCCCTTGAGCGCCACGGCCCGATGATCAATGGACTCAGAGCTTGCGAGTGCGTTCGGAGACAATGACGAACGGCCGATAGTGGAGATCCGCCACAAAAGGATAGGTTGGAATCCGGTAGCGATTTTTAGGCAGATGCACAATGTCCTGATTGATAGCGCCGTCCGAAAGAGCCATAAGGCTGGGGTTGGCAAGCGGCGCGAGATCCGGCGAGAGATACCCGGACTTGACTACGATCAACTTGAAGCCTTTCGGTTCGAGACCGAGGCTGGTAAAGTCCACAATGTCGTGAAAGGGCCGCCGCCGAGCAGTCAAGACTAGCTTGACACCCTGGACCTGAACGACAGCCTGCCGTTCCGACGGAACCTCAGCGGGTAAAAGAAAAATCACGCGTGCCCTGACGTTCACCGGGACACTACCGGTTGGATCAAGGGATGCACCAACCTTCAGTGGAACCACAGCTCCTACTCCGGCCTTGTAGCATGCCTCCGTGGCCGGCCTGTCGACGATACCGGCAAACACTGCATTCTGGAAATTGACCCGCAGCAATTCAGCCAGAACCTCGGCACGATCTCCAGTTCCCCCACCGGTTGGATTGTCGCCGGAGTCGGCGAGAATGACCGGCTGGGTCTCGGCTTGTTGGGCGCGTTCCACGCACTGCGCAATGGTTCCAGTCCAGGTGCCAAACTGGAACTCCTTGCGGGCATTCCAATACTGCGCGGCGAGGTCCAGCGCCACTTCCTTTTGCGCATCGAGGTTGGTTCCGGTAATCACCGCGCTCGCGGTAGCCCGCGGTTCATCTGCCCACACGTAGCCCACGAGGAGCGAGACATCCAAAATTCCCGGCTCTCGATTCATAGCCGGCAGCTGCGCCCACAGCCGCTTCCCCGGCTCCCAGAGCGTGCTGCTGCGCTCGCCGGGCATCAGTACGGGGATCGGCGCCCAGACGATAGCCGGCCGAATGCCGCTCTCGAGAGAGTGCACCAGCATGTTGCATGCGCGCTCCATTGTCTCCTGCCGATCGATATGCGGGGCGGTACGAAATGCGGAAAACATATCGAGGTTATCGGCGACCCGCTTGCTCACGTTGCCGTGCAAGTCGTAGCTGGCCGAGAGCAGGCAGTCCTTGCCGACCACTTCGCGCGCGGAGGAAATCCAGTCGCCCTCGGCATCCTGCATGCCCTCGACAAACATTGCGCCATGCATGGGCAGATACAGGCCGTCCAGCGGCAGAAGAACCTTTAGCCGTTGCAGAAACTCAGCCTTCAGCGTCTTGTATGTCTCGGTGTCGACCGGGCCGCCGGGCACGGCGGTTGCGACCAGCGTGGGCAGGAATGCGTATGGATATTGTTTCAGAAAGGAGAAGCGTTGATCCGCCGCCAAGGCATCGCCGCGCAGGACGGTGAAGTCCTCGACTCTGGCGCGGATACGGCTATACGTGCTGCACTCGATCGAAATACCACCGAAGGCGATTCTCTTGGTCTGTGCAGCATAATCCATGCCAGGAAACACAAGCCGCATGACCGGCGCTGCGGCGACCGCCATGGCTGCTGTCTTGAGAAAGCTTCTACGTTTCATTCGTTATCCATGAATCCGGCAATTCGGAATCCGGCAATTCGGAATCCGGCAATTCGTCGAAGTAAATGACTCTCGATCAAACAACGAGAGTCATTTACTTCGAGGTTCTGAAGGTCACGTTCGTTAGAGAAATATACTGACGAACGAATGACTCACAGCATTCGTCAAAGAGCGACCATGCTTTAGAACCGGATTTTGCCTGCAAACTGGATCACTCGCGGATTGTAGGCGAAGGCAGTCGTGGTAATGGTGCCAAACCCTGAAGCCCCCCGCGATGCGGCCGGATTGGCGAAGGCGGTGGTGTTGGAAACGTTGAACGCCTCAGTGCGGAACTCGAAGTCGACGCGTTCCGTGATCGGGAACGTCTTGAAAAGAGAGAGGTCAAGATGTTGGAACGACGGTCCGTAGACCTGGTTACGGCGTTCGGTACCGATCTGGCCACCAGTTTGGCCGGAGAAAGCATTGATATTGAACCATTCGGCCACTGACTTGTTCGCCAGGTACGCGCTGGCGATCTGATTGGGGCGGTCGCTGTTGGCGATACCTGGCCTGGTTCCGCTACGGTTCACGGAGTTGGTAATGGAGAAAGGCATCCCCGTATTCCAGACATAGAGCCCGTTCGTCTGCCACCCCTTGGCCAGGATCCCTTTGAACCCGGTAAGACCCGCGCCAACAGGCAACGCATAGTTGGTGGTCACGGCGAATCGGTTGCGCACGTCAAGCGTGCTATTGCCGTACTCGAGCGAAGGGATCCGAGACGGCACCGAACCGAAACCATTGCCCCCGTCGTTGCTGATGGCCTCGGAATCGTCCAATCCGTGGGCAAAGGTGTAGTTGACCTGGAAGTCGAGGCCGCTGCGTAGACGCCGCTGCACTACTCCCTGCAAGGCGTCGTAGGAAGAATGACCGGCGCTGGTCCAATAAGGAACCGATGTAACTCCGGGCGAGTCGTTGTAGTAGGGCCTAAGCGTGTTGTAGTTAAAGCTGGAAAGCACCAGCGTTGCGGCATTGGGATTTACGTAGGTCTGGCTATTGGGCGAGGCTGCATTGAAGTCTGGAACATAGTAAGCCATCCGGCGGCCCAGCTCGCCGATATAGGAGAGGGTCATCACATTGCCAGAGAAATCTCTCTCCAGTGTGAGATTGAACTGCTCGACATAGGTCGACTTAAAATGCGGGTTCTCCGCTGCACTGATGCCGCCCGTGGGGTTGGTGGCGCTCTGCGCTGACGGCAGCGGAACGCCACTGGCGAACTGTTGGTAGGCAGTGCCATAGCCGGGGCATACAGTGGGAGTGCACGAACCGAAGGCAGAAACAAAGGGTTGGTTGACCAGGCCTGAGCCAGAGGTCAGATTCTCGGGAGCAAAAGTGAGGCCGAAGCCACCGCGCAGCACGGTGCCTGGCTGTACTGACCAGGCGAAACCGGCGCGGGGAGCGATATTGGTGTAGTCAGGTTGGATGTTGGCGTACTGCGATACCCCGGAAGTGTCGGCGACTACGATCTTCCCTATATCTGTGTCGAAGTTGGAAAGCTGGTTCTTGATCTCGGAATTCGGGGTGAAGTAGTCATAGCGCAGGCCGAGGTTGAGGGTCAGCTTCGGCGCTATCCGCCAGTCGTCCTGCACGTAGGCGTGAGGCTCCCAGGCACGGTAGTGGGGGACGACAAGAATATTGCTTCGGGACACGCTGGTATAGGAACCGAATCCTGTACCTGTACCCGTAGCTGGGGGTACGTACTGAGAAAGCAGGGTGGCAAAATTGGCGAAGGTCCAGGCACCCTTGCCGGTATCGATGTTGGTCACGGTAAATTGCCGGCGGAGGAGCCCGCCTCCAAATTTGATATTGTGCTTGCCACGGGTCCAGATGACAGCTCCCATGTATTGATAGGTGTTCTCGAGGTAGTGGACGGGAGTCGTCTGACCCAGATTGTTGCCTGCCTGTGAGATCGTGACCTCTGCAAGGCCGGAATCCTTGAGGCTGATATTGATATTGGGTTGTCCGAATGCCTGGTTGACATTGGTACCGTAGTTCAGGGGAGGCTGCCCATTGTTTAAGAGGGTATAGCCGGCCTTTAGCTCCAGAATAAGACTGGATGTAAAGGTGTGAACATAGTTGAGCTGGGCCTGTTGGGCATTGTCTTGCGCCTGGCCGGGGTAGGAGCTTGCGTTGCCGCCCGGCGATATGGTGACACCGGCTTCGTGAACAATGGGAAACAGGCCAGGGATGAACGTTGACACGGCATTGTAGGTATAGCGAACGTAGAAGAGGTTGTTGGAGTTGATGGTGTGGTCGACGCGGCCATCGTAGGTGGTGCTGTATTGCGTCTGCGTTGGCCCGGCAACGTAGTTATTGGATAAGGCGCTGTTCGCCGGCACAGGGTAGAGATTGAAGTACTGCAGGCCGACGTTGTCGAACTGAGAAGCGGGAACCTTGACGTTGATGGCGGGATTGTCGGTAAAGTCCGCCACCCCCGAAGCGATGCTGTTGCGCTCATACACCGTCGGCACCGTCGTCAGCGAGGGGTTAAGACCCTTGATGATACGCAGACCCTCGTAGTCTCCAAAGAAAAAGGTTTTATCCTTTCGGATCGGACCGCCGAAGCTGCCGCCAAACTGATTTTGATGCCATGGCTGCTTAGGGATCACCTGCCCGAAGGCATAGGCATCGGTGTCGAGCACCGTGTTGCGGAGGAACTCATAGGCCGTTCCGTGGAACTGATTGGTGCCCGACTTCGTGATCACGTCTACGACCGCGCCCGCGGAGCGGCCAACTTCGGCGGTGAAGGAGTTGCTCTGGATCCGTACTTCCTCGATCGCGTCCACGGACGGTCGCACGGCGATGGTGCCGATCACACGCTCATTGTTGTCCATACCGTCAATCATCTGTTCGTTGATGACGTCGGCTTGGCCATTGATCGAGACGGAGGAGGTCTGGCGGCGATCATCCGGCCGGTTGCCGCTGGAAAGGCCGTTATTGGGTCCCTTGTCGGCGCCCGGCGTCACCTGCACAAGATTGATGTAGTTGCGACCGTTCAGCGGCAAGTCCTGTGTCGCCTGATTGGTCACGATGCTGGTTAACACCGAACTGTCGGCTTGGAGCGCCGGCTCCTGTGCCTCGACCTTCACGATTTGCTCTTGCGAGCCAACATTCAGGAACGCGTCTTCCCGCGCGCGGTCGCCAGCCGCCACAGAAAACGAAGGAATGACGAACGTCTCGAACCCATTGCTGGCTACAGTCAGCGAGTAATGATTCGGTTTGAGCAGGTTGAAGACAAACTCGCCGTCCTGATTGGAAACAACCGTGCGTTTCTCCTGCGTATCCAGATCCAGGAGGGTCACGGCCGCCCCTTGGACCACGGCGCCGGAACGGTCAGTGACCCTTCCCAGGACATCGGCCGTGGTCATCTGCGCCTCAAGAATCGGCCGGCCGAGCAGCAAGAAGGAGAGGGGCAGGCTCACAATGCCAGCGAAGAAAATAAATTTTACGATACGGGAAGCGCTGCCCTGGACATCGCAAGGCTGGAGACTTCGACGGGGCTTTCTACTGAGAATCCGGGTGGCATTGAGTTTCGAAAGATGCACGTTAACCTCCTTGAGAATGTAGAGCCCGGTCATTTCAAGATGGCCGGCCCGGTCCGAAGGGAGCGTGAGGTCACCCCGGACTATAACAAAGATTGTTTCTTTTCCAGGTCCGCGGGAACCGCGGGGCACATCGAAAAGAGAGTGGCAGGGGCCAGCAGAAGCCGCCCCTCCCGAAGGCGTTGATCAGCCTCGATCCATGCAGCCTATTCATGTGCTCCCTCCGAGTGCTTCCGGACGGCCAGGACGCTTCATCGATAGCGCAGCCACGCTGGTGCAAAGCCTACGCCCGAGACGTGCTATATAGCTCCTGTGAGAGTAGATATAGCATGGCTATGAGGGCTGTCAACACTTTTTATTCTGATCTTAAATTTTCCCTCGAGGGGCCTATCGTGATTTGTGCTATATAGCAAGTAGTCTTGTATCTGCTATGGTTGCGCCCTGGCGGTTTGGCGGCAACGTCGCGGGTGAGAGTAGTCAGATATCCTCGCCGCCCCATTCATGTGCGATTGCTTTCACCGGATGCTGCAAGCTAATACGAGGATTGCTGGAGAACGAAGTGCCGCAAAAAAAGGGCAGCCAAGTACCTGCATATCAGAAAATTCAGGTTTCGATTCGGAAGCGAATTGAGTTGGGACACTTAAAGGCGGGAGACGCTGTCGAATCCGAACGGGAATTGGCAAAGATACATCAGGTTAGCTTGATGACCGCACGGCATGCTCTTGCATCGCTGGAGCGGGAGGGAATGGTCGAGCGCAGGCGCGGGATAGGAACATTTGTCGGTTCTCCCAAGATCCATATCAACAAGCTGATGAGTTCCACCGAACAGTTGGCGGGACGAGGCCTGGTCGCCGGCTCGAAGATATTGGTGGCGCGCGTGGTTTATGACGAACCGGAGCTGAGTGCCCGGCTGTTGTTGGCTCCAGAGGATGGCATGATCAAGCTGGAGCGCGTGCGCCACGCGGCGGAGGAACCATTTTCCCTGGAGACCTGCTACCTGGCCGCAGCCGATTTTCCTGACCTGCTGCTGGTCCCTTTAGCGCGAGAATCCCTCTTCAAGACTCTGGAGCGCAAGTACGACGTCACACTCGGTCATGCGGATGAGGAAATTGATGCGGTGGCCGCCGATGCAAGAACTGCAGAGCTTCTCTCTATTCCGCGACGCAGCCCCGTGCTGCGCATTCGTCAGCTTATTTACTCGACAAAGGGAAAACCGCTGATGTACGTCCTGGGTTTCTATCGCTCGGATCGTCACAACCTGGTGATTCGGCGCTTTAGAGAAAACGTTTGAGGTTCGGGTCCTGACAAGCGAAACTTGCCTGTAGAAGGAACGCCTGCGTATGGTCTACTCGTACCACACCACATAGCAGGAGAAATGCTCGAGCATGCCAACCCCTGGCGGTCTAAGCCACAAGCGCACCTATAACCGCTTTCTTCTGCTGGTTGCAGGACTGGGCGGGTTGCTCTACGGAGTGGATGTCGGCATTATCGGCGGCGCACTGCCTTACCTTGAGGCGACCTCTAAACTCGATGCCAGCCAGCTCTCCATCATCGTCGCGGCGGTGCTGCTGGGAAGCGTCATCTCCACGCTGGTTGCCGGCCTGCTCGCCGACTGGCTGGGACGCAAGCCCTTAATGGTGATCAGCGGAGCGATCTTTGTTCTGAGCATTCCTGTCATCGCGCTGTCGCATGGGTTCGCCCCCCTGTTCCTTGGCCGGCTTCTGCAAGGAGTAAGCGGAGGACTGGTGGGCATCGTTGTCCCCCTCTACCTGGCGGAGTGTCTCTCAGCACAAGACCGAGGGAAAGGCACAGGAGCTTTCCAATGGCTGTTGACCCTGGGCATTTTCTCCGCGGCCGTCATCGGAATCTACTACAGCTACCGCGTCGCAGGGCTCACACATTCAGCGTCGCCGGCAGCCCTGTTGATCGTCAAAGACCAGGCATGGCGGCGCATCTTTTGGATGTCGATGCCGCCGGGCATACTCTTTGTGACGGGTAGTCTTTTCGTAGCGGAGTCCCCGCGCTGGCTTTTCAAACGTGGGAAAAGAGAACTCGCCCATGCGGCACTTCTTCGTTCGCGAAGCACGGAGCAGGCCGCGCTCGAACTCCAGGAGATGGAGCAAACCTCTCTCACCGCGGGAAACGCTGCGAAAGGGGCAATCAAGGATTCGTTGCTGCGGCGAAAGTATGTTCTCCCCTTCCTGCTGGCATGCGTCATTCTCTTCTGCAACACGGCGACGGGAATCAACTCCATCATTGGATACAACACGGACATACTGTTACAGAGCGGTCTGTCGGACCTGCGCGCGCATTGGGGCTATGTGCTCTTCACGTTGACAAACTTCCTCATGACCATCATCGGGATGACACTCGTCGACCGCAAGGGACGTAAATTTCTGCTGGTTCTTGGAACGTCGGGCATCATCGTGTCCCTGCTTTTCGTCGGTGTGTTGTTTCTGCGCACGGAAAAGCGCAGATATGACGTTGGCGGCACAATCCAATCCATGGTGGGGCAGGAGCAGAGTCTCTCACTGCGCTTTGATCCCGCCGAGGCTAAGCGACTTCTGCCGGCAAATGCTTTTGCGGGAAGCGAAGTGCCTTCGGACCGGCTGTCCCTGGCGGTGATTTACTCCTATGGCGGGTTTACCGCGACAACCCATGCCATCCGTTCCGGAGAAGCAGGCGAGGGATCACTCCTGATTGATCGGCAGAGCAGCCTTCCTTCGGGCAAGGTCGAGGCGTTTTTCCGTAATCCTTTCGTCGGCCTGGACGCGGCACGCGCTGCGCCGCTCAAGATTGAGCATGCCTACATCGGTCCGCTGCCGGACGCGTTACACGGCTGGCTGGTGGCAGTTGGCTTGTACTCGTTTGTCGCGTTTTATGGGCTTGGCCCAGGGGTCTGCGTCTGGCTTGCGCTGTCGGAGCTAATGCCGACGCGTATTCGTTCCAATGGCATGAGTGTCGCTTTGGTCATCAATCAAATGGTCTCCACCACGCTGGCTGCAATTTTCCTGCCCGTGGCCGGCAAATATGGATATTCGATGATGTTTTTCCTATTCTCCGGCTTTACCGTTATCTACCTGCTGACCGCGGCATTCTTTCTGCCGGAGACAAAGGGCAAGACGCTGGAAGAAATTGAGGAGTACTTTGAAGCTGCGTAGTTCTCTGGCCGACAGGAGCGAGCCTTTAAGAGCGGGGAACATGGACAAATGAGTTTCTTTCTGGCTCTGGATGCCGGTGGGACGAAGACGGACTATGCCCTGGCCGATGAGACGCACGTGCTGGCAAGAGTGCGCACAGGCACGATCAAGCGCATGCGCGTGGATGCCGTTACCGCATGTGCGAACCTCGAGTCGGCTCTCGCCAAACTCTCCGCGCAAGCCGGCATCTCCATGCAATTGGTGACTCGCACGTGTGTGGGCACAGCCGGGATAACGGTTCCGCTGGTGACAGATTGGTTGCGAGAGGCGTTTGCGTCAAGAGTAGGCGGCGAGTTGCTCTTGCTGGGTGATGTCGAGATCGCGCTTGAAGCGGCCTTTCCGGGTAAGGCTGGAGTGTTGGCGATGGCAGGCACGGGATCAAATGTTGTAGGGCGCACGGATGGGGGGCAGCTGATTCCCGCTGGCGGATGGGGACCGGCGCTGGCAGATCAGGGATCAGGACACAGAATTGGTCTGGAAAGCTTGCGCGCTATCTTTATGGCGAAGGACGAGGAGCGGCAGACATTGTTGTTACCGGCCGTGCTGGACTTCTGGCAGTTGTCCTCAGTGGATCTCCTTGTGGAATACGCAAATTGTCTTCCGGCGCCGGATTTTTCAAGCCTGACGGAAGTGGTATCGCGTTGCGCGGAACTGGGCGACGAAACAGCTCTCGCGGTGCTGCGGCAACAGGGGGAGGAACTTGCGTACCTGGTCCGCCTGGTGATCCGCCGGCTGCGGCGTGCCTCGAACAGACAGGACTGGGTACCCCCGATCGCTTTCACCGGCAGCATATTGGAGAACATTCCTCTTGTCCGTGAGGCTCTGATGGCAGCGGTCCGGCGGGAGTTTCCGGATGTTCTTACGCGGGATAAAGTTGTTGATCCCATCGCAGGCGCGCTCTGGCGTGCACGCCTTGGCGGCATCTCTTGAACAGAAAGAATAATGTTCAGAGGATAGACAAAGCCCGGTTGGGGGTGGCATATTGGCTCCGGTTTGCGAAGTGCTTGATTGTTTGGGCGTATTCATCCGACATTCGCATTCCTTTAACCATCCTTTCCCGGAAAGTTCCTATCGTCACAGATTATGGACAACATAGACAAACGCGCTTTTCGCAATCTTTTTTTGGCCATGTCGCTATTCTTTATCGGGTGCACCGCGCAGGCCCAATTCGACGACGGTAGCCTGGTGGGGACCATCCACGACCAGAGCGGAGCGGCGGTAGCGGGCGCAAGCGTTACCGTCACCAACACCGCGACGAACCAGGCTATCTCGACGACCAGCAATGGCAACGGCGACTATGAAGTCCCCTCGTTGCATGTCGGCGTCTATACCATTTCGGCCAAAGCGCAGGGCTACGCCGAAGCGGTAGCGCGGAACATCACCATTTCCGTAGGCAGCCGGCAGCGCATCGATCTGTCACTAAACGTCGGCCAGACGGTGACCTCCGTCGAGGTAACCGATTTGGCGCTGCAACTGGAGACAGACTCGAGCCAGCGAGGCCAGACGATCAGTCAATATCAGACCGCAGCCTTGCCGCTGGTGAGCCGGAACTACTCGGACCTGCTGGGTCTGGTCACAGGCTCGCGACAAGCCCCGACGGCTGCGACAACCAGCTCGATCAACAGCCTGGTGCGCCAGGGTTCCTATAACGTGAACGGCCAACGCAGCATGTTCAACAATTTTCTTCTCGACGGGATGGACAACAACGCGTACGGCGAGAGCAACCAGGGATTCGACAACCAAATCATAGCGATTCCCCCGGATTCAGTTGCCCAATGGAATGTGGTGACAAACAACGAGAACGCCGAATACGGGCGCTCTTCCGGGGCCACGGTCAACGTTGCTTCCGCGAGCGGAACGAACCGGTTCCATGCCACGGTTTACGAGTTCATCCGAAATACCGATCTTAACGCAGCCGGCTACTTCAAACCGACCACGGTGGGCAACACCGGGAACGTCATTCCCTTCCAAAAGCCTACCTTCAACCGGAACCAGTTCGGGGTAAACTTTGGCGGACCGATCCTCAAGAACAAGCTTTTCTACTTCGTCGACTACGAAGGCTTCCGGCAAACCCTCAAGCCGCTCAACGTCTTAACTCTACCCACCCAGAATGAACTCAACGGGATCCTGGTGGTTCCGGTAGAAAACCCGATTACCGGGGTTGTGTACCCGGCCGGCACGGCCATACCAACCACCGCCATTAGCCCCATATCGCAGCAGATCATCGGCTTCTTCAAGCAAATCCCGGGTCTGCCCGTCAACGGACTGGCTTCTACTGGCCTGGCGACGAACGATTACTCTAAGCTGGTCCCGTTCACGGATGATTCCGACAAGGGCGATCTTCGCCTTGACTATCAGCAGAACGCTAATAACTCCTGGTTCCTTCGCGTCAGCGACCGCAAGGAGACCGGGGTCAACTATCCCGCCATCCTGCTTCCACTCGACGGCCAAACGAACGGCACGATCCGCGTTCTCGATCAGCAGGTGGCCCTTGGCTACACGCGCCTGCTGGGATCGAATAAGGTCATCGATGCCCGCGTCGGTCTCTCCAAGACCAAGGCCGGCAAGTACTCACTGTCCATAGGCGATAACGCCATTACCATTCCTGGTCTGCCCACCGATGCTACCGTCGCCGGCGGTCTGCCCTCCACCAGCATCAGCAACTTCACGGCTTTTGGCCGCCAAAGCACCAATCCTCAGTGGCAGAATCCAGCTTTGCTTGATCCGAAGGTGAACTTCACCTGGGTCAAAGGAAAGCACTCACTGAAGTTTGGCTATGAGTACGAGCACATCTGGATGGCGGTCAACGACAACAACCCACTCTACGGCTCCTTCAGCTACTCGGGTGGTTATAGCCTTTGCCCCAGCGCGACCGTCGGCGGGGTCAAGGTTCCGGTCAGTCCCAATTGCACCAGCGTCAATGCCGCTGTCGCCGATAACTATTGGGCCGACTTTCTCTTCGGTACGACCAACAATTATTCTCTGGCCAACCTCTTCGTCGTCCATCTGCGTCAGACCCTCGACAGCAGCTACGCCCAGGATGACTGGAAGGTTTTGCCTAATCTGACGTTAAATCTCGGTCTACGGTGGGAGTACGGTTCGCCCTATTCGGAACAGCGCAACCTGCTTTCCAATTTCGATCCGGTCTCGCAGACGGTCCTGACGATAACCCCGGGCTATGCTGCTACCAGCAGCGTTACCCCTGTGTCGGCGGGCGGGGTTTACGGCCACACCCTGGTGAATCCGGATCTTGCGGATTGGGGTCCGCGTCTTGGCTTTGCCTATGCTGCTACCCCGAAGACGGCGGTTCGCGGCGGGTTCGGTATCAGCTACGTGCACTACACGCGTGCGGGCTCCGGCGATATCCTGGCGATCAACGCGCCCAATGCGCTGTTCGTCTCCGTAACCCAGCCGAAACCCGGTACGGCCGGCTATCGCACTGTGGACCAAGGCTTCCCCACAGGCTTGGCAACCACTTTCAATCCTAAGACGGACAACATCACCTATATTCCCAAGGACACAAGAGACAGCTACGTGGAGGATTTTTTCCTGAGCGTGCAGCGTGAACTGGCCAAGAACATCTTGTTGGACATTGCTTATGCCGGCAACCATGGGGTGAAGCTGCAGGGCTTTCTGAACGCCAACCAGATCAACCCCGCGGCCGGATTTGCCCGGCCCTTCGCGCAATGGCCCAGCGATATTACGGCGGCTGAGAATCAGTTCTGGTCGCAGTATCACGCGCTGCAAGTTCGCTATGAACAGCACGCGGTTACCGGCCTGACGCTGTTGAATTCCTTCACCTGGTCACATTCGCTGGACAATGCCAGCGCGTCGCTCGAGGGCAATACTCCCTCTCCCCAGGATGGGAATAATATCGCTGCCGACTACGCGCAGTCGGATTACAACCTGCCGATCACGAACGTCACCAGCCTGGTCTATGATCTGCCGTTTGGACGCGGACAGCATTTTCTGGGGCAGAGCAATGGCCTGGTGAACACGGTCGTGGGCGGATGGCAGCTCAGCGGGATCAACACCATGCAAGCGGGTACGCCGTTCAACCTCGGTTATACGCCCAACTCCGCCAACGCCGTTTCCCCCCAGATTGCGGCTACCTATCGGGGGTCAAACGAGTACCGTCCGAACCGTGTCCCCGGGGCTCCTCTGACCGAGCGGGTAAAGCTGTCCAGCGGATTTATCCAATACGTCAACTATGCTGCGCTGAGCTTGCCGGCCACCAAGAGCGCCAGCGGAAGTCTTCTGAGCCCATTCGGCAACGAGAGCCGTAACCCTGGCAGAACACCCGCGTATTACGCTACGGATTTTGCGCTGAACAAGAACTTCGATACTCCTCTGGAAGGCCTCAAGGTTCAGTTCCGCGCGGAAATGTATAACGCCTTCAACCACACCAACCTCTACTTGCCCGCAAGCGGTCTGGGCGGCACGCTTGGCGGAGCGCCCAGCAGCGGCGGCAGCATCACCAGCACCTTCGAACCGCGTATTATCCAGTTTGGGCTGAAAGTCCTGTACTAGAGCAATCGCCAAGCAAGCCCCAACGTGACACAGAAGGTGTCACGTTGGGGCGGCTACGAATGCCGGCCTGAGGTGCGAAGTGCAGATCGCCGCAATGAAGGTATCCCACCACTTCTTCTACGTGCTGGCGACGCTTCTTTTCGTCATCGCTCCAGCACGAGCCAGCTTTGCTGCTCCCGTGCTGATGATCTCAATCGACGGCATGAAGCCTGAATATGTGACGCAGGCTGACAGCAGGGGCTTGCGATTGCCCTTCCTTCGCAGTCTGGTTCGAGACGGAGTGTATGCCGACGGCGTCACCGGGGTGTGGCCCACGGTAACTTATCCCAGCCACACGACGTTATTGACCGGTGCGTCACCCGCGGAGCACGGTATCTATAACAACGTTGTCTTTGATCCTCAGCGTGCATTTTCGGGAGCGTGGAACTGGTATGCGCAGCAGATCCACGTTCCCACCTTATGGCAAGCTGCGCACAATGCTGGTCTGCGCACGGCAAGCGTTGGTTGGCCAGTCAGCGTCGGCTCTAACGATGTCGATTGGCTGATTCCCGAATACTGGCGCATCTCTCCATCGCAAAGCCTGAACCCGTCCGACCGCGAACTGATGGCCGCACTTTCGCGTCCGGATGCAATGCTGGACCAAATGCAGCGCGAGCTTGGCCCATACATGATGGGGAACGACACCAGCCGCAATGGAGATGAGATCAAGACTCGTTACGCGCTGGATATCCTGCGCAAGCAAAGGCCGGCGTTCATGACCATCCATCTAAGTTCGCTCGACGAAACGGAGCACGAGCACGGTCCGTTCAGCGCGGAAGCCAACCAGGAGCTGGAAGCGATTGATGCCATGGTGTCCCAATTGGCGGATGCAGCGCGCGCAAACGACCCCTCCACGGTAGTGCTCGTTGTTTCCGATCATGGATTTGCTCCGATCACGCACGAGCTCAACATTTTTCTTCCCTTTGTGCAGGCTGGTCTCATCCAGACCACGGTAAATCAAGAAACAAAAACGGTGACGATTGCCTCGTGGAAGGCGCAGCCGTGGCTTGCCGGCGGCATGGCCGCCATCATGCTCCATCATGGCGAGGACGCGGACGATCGCCAAACAGAACAGCAGGTACGTGTGCTGTTACAGAAGCTGGCTGCGGACGCGAACAACGGCGTCGCGGCGATTCTCGATCGCGACGAAGTGAAAAAGCGTGGAGGCTTTCCTGACGCGGCCTTTCTTGCCGTCTTGAAGTCCGGCTATTATACCGGCGGCAGCCTGACCGGCAACCTTGTGAATGTGATTCCGGGCACGAGAGGTAGTCACGGGTTCTCACCCGAGTTTCCCGAGATGCGCGCTTCGTTCTTCCTGGCTGGACCGGGCATTGCCCATCATCGCGATCTCGGCGTCATCGATATGCGGCAGATCGCACCCACCGTGGCGGAGCTGCTTAATGTGCGGATGCCGACGGCGAAGGCGACGCCACTCAATGTGAAGCCATAAGTGCAACCGCCGATGAGAGCCGGACGGGTGCCCCTCGCACCAGCGTACCTGGGACGATAATGATTTGTTTCCACTGCTTTCCCTGAAGGTCACTCACTCGTTCCTTTCCTGCAGTCCCCGGCAAACCTTTCCTGTCATCGCGCAAAAGCAGTCGTGGGGCTTCGCCCCGTCTTCTTCGTCCCACGTACGCTGGTGCGAACGTGGGGCACCCGGTCCCCGGATCCGGCCGTTCTAGGGCAAAGGAAAAGACGGCCCTTAAGGTCCTCCACTACACTACCCTTTGTCATCCCGACCGGGGTAGCGTAGGGATCTGCGGTTCTCACCTTCATTGCGAACGCGGCTTCATGCGCGCTTGAGGCGCAGCGCCCCAGCGATGGACAAACACTTGGACAAACGTGCAGAATCTGGGAACGCGATCCAGAGATTTACGTCAAGCTCATGACCGGTGGGATGAATGGCAGACAAGTACAAGATGGGGCGGCGGGGCTTCCTTAAGCAGGCTGCCAGTGTAGTCGGCGCGACTACGCAAATTGGTCATTGGCCGGATCTAGAGGGCGCCATCACAGAGAGACATAGTATACCGAAGGACTCGCCGGATGTTGCTTATCCGCGCAGCTTCTCCGGGCGACAGCTCAAGATGATTGCGTTCCCGCTGGGTGGCGTAGCCGCAGGCAGTCTGAGCCTTGGCGGACGTGGACAGCTTCGCGATTGGGAGATCTTCAATCGTCCCAATAAGGGGTTCTCGCCCCCTTATGCCTTCCCATCGATTTGGGTGCAAGCAGGCGATTCCAAACCGGTCACGCGCGTGCTCGAAGCGCGGATACTACCGCCGTATGAAGGTCAGGAGGGTCTCGGCTCGAAGAATGCTCCCGGATTGAGTCGAATACGAACGGCCACCTTCAGCGGCGAGTATCCTCTCGCGCATATCACATTTGAAGATCAGGATCTGCCGGTCAAGGTTGAACTCGAGGCCTTCTCTCCCTTCATTCCTCACGATGCGGACGATTCGGGGCTCCCCGTGGCAATCCTGCGTTATCGGGTGAGGAACCCGGGCCGCTCCACGGCCAAAGTGAGCGTGGCCTTTTCCATCGATAATCCGGTTAAGCCCAGCGCAAACTTCAGCGCCAGCAGCGCGAAGCCGGATCCCAGACTGAACGAGCATAGGCAGGCGGGCAAACTGGAAGGTCTTTTCATGACCAATCCGAGTGTGCCTGCCGATGATCCCTTGCAAGGCAGCTTTGTGCTCGCTGGACTGACCCAGGACGGCGCGGACCTTACCTATTGGCGTGGCTGGCCGCAGGGACGCTGGTGGAATTCGCCAATGCTGTTTTGGGATGCGTTTTCCCGCGACGGCCGGCTCAACGATGAGCCGCAACTTCACAACGCGGTGGGCGCAATTTGTCAGCAGAGCTCCATCCCGCCGGGCGGATCGGCCAGCTTTACTTTTCTGCTGGCCTGGCACTTTCCCAACCGCACCCCCGATTGGTGCGGATGGTCTGCTCCTCCCGGAGAAGGCGCGACTATCATTGGCAACTACTACGCGACGCGCTTTCATGACGCGTGGGAGGTAGCCCAATACACCGCAACAAATCTGGATCGTCTTGAATCGCGCACACGCACCTTTGCTTCCGCTTTTGCCGCAAGCACGTTGCCGTCAGTGGTCAAGGAAGCAGCCAGTGCCAATCTTTCGACATTGGCCTCCACGGTATGCTTCCGAACGGCGGATGGTGAATTCCATGCGTTCGAGGGGGCGGACGATCAACTAGGTTGTTGTTTCGGCAACTGCACCCACGTTTGGAACTACGAAACCGCCACTGCGTACCTCTTTCCCTCCTTTGCTCGATCGCTGAGGAAGGCCTCCTTTGGCTACTCGATGGATGATGCAGGAGCGATGCACTTTCGTCAGCTTCTGCCGGATGGCAAGGCGCGCTCCGGTTTTGCCGCCGCCGACGGGCAGATGGGGC
>PLZN01000006.1 GCA_003152195.1 Acidobacteriaceae bacterium | reverse complement strand
AGCTCCGATAGAGTACTGACGTTTTTCGGCAACTTGGCTGACGACCTAGATCCATCCCATGGCTCGATGAGTGCATCGGTCTGAATGCATCAGTTGACGACCGGTGCAAATGATCCTGCTCCGCCCTTTATCAACAATCAATATAGCGTCTGTGCTTCGAAATGGATCGAGGGCATGCCGAGTGATCAGTATGGCTCGATTGCATTTCTTCACATTGTGCTGTCCACACTCTCAGTTGCCCTTAGGATGGTATACCCAGGTTCCTAGCCGCTTAATGATTTGTACCGTGATATTGGTTCGGCGCGCCAGGAGTTGGAACGTTGTCGGAGACCTGCGCTCCACTGGTATGTGTCCGGGTTAATGGAGTGGTGAGGCTGATACCGCTGCCCGAAATCTGTCCGCCGGACGCGTGCGCACGCGCAAGTGGTGCGGCGAGCGTGATGGTCGCGCCGCCGCGGGCCCTGATCGAGGAGACGACGGCCGTTTCGGAGTTTGCTCCATCGTCGATTAAGATTTTTTGACCTTTACTAAAGCCGGTCACGTTTGCAGTATGGAGAACAGTTGCTCCCACGCCACTGGAAGTACTCAACGTAGTGGCGCCTGCTGTGCCAACCGTAGAGATGACAGCGGTCTCAAGATTCGCACCAGAATCAATGAGGATCGTCTGGCCAGGGCGGAAGCCTTCCATACTGGTGACCTTGAGGTTGGTTGCACCCGCGGGAGAAGAGGCCGACAAAGTCGCAACGGCCTGCGTCAGGAAGTCGGTACAGTTGCTGTCGGTATCGGCGCCGTCGGGGAACCGTCCCGCGCTCGAATTGGTGGCAACCGGCGTCACAACCGTTGACCATGGATCGAACACTGAGCCGGGCGCCGGGACGTAGCACCCGCTTAGCCGCGCTCCTGAGGCGGCTTGGTCGCCTTCGGCGGCCCATGGGTCGACAAGGCCGCCGTAGTTGAGGCTGTCGGCAACCACTCCCGAGGCGTCTCGTAGCACCATGCTACCCTCTTCGACGGTGATGATATGACCGAATTGAGGGGACTTGGTGGTCAATTCAGGTCCTCCAAACCACTGGTTGGGCACCGGCGGTCCTTGGTACCCCGCAGTCTTAACGGCTGCATCACGTACAACCTCGTGGATCCCGTGGTCGTTAGCCAGTGGTCTGTCGAGTGTTATACCGGCGCCAAGGGCCTGGACCGGCTCGTTGCTCGAATGGGCAAAGGCAGTCGCCGGCTGGAAGCTGACTCCTGTCCCGCGATCGCTGAACGGGAGATTGGCCGCATGACTGAACCGTAGGGGAGCTGCCAGATCCAGGCCCGTGCCCGGAGATACCACCCATTCACTGACCACATGAGGTTTGGCGAGGGCGGGTGTAAAGTCGATGGCGGTACCGTCCGGCCCCTGGCTGCCCACGGCTGTGACGGTAACGGCTTCCTGGCTTGCAGGCGTGCCGACCGTGATCCTGTCGCCTACAGCGAAACCCTCCGCCCGCCATACGCTGATCCGGGTTGCTCCGGCGCTCGCAAGAGCCGAGAGATTGGTCCGACCTGCTGCTGTGCCAACATTCGCCACAGTAACGGTCTCTATTCCGTGGCCAACGCTGTCGATATCCAACCTGATCTTGTCACCGATGGAGATATCGGAGAGAGAGGTCACCTTGATGTTGCCGGCTCCGGCAGGCGCATTCATCGCGAGATAGGCTTGTGTGCCTGGCTTGCCGACCGCGGTCACCGTGGCTATCTCGTACTGCTCCACAGTATTGGCAGCGATCGGGTAGGTGGAACCAAGCCCGAGCGCGATCTTCTGGCCGGCAACGAAGCCGGATGCACTCTCCACAGGCACATTGGCCGAGCCGGCAGGAATTGTGATCACCGGTCCTTCGGGAAGGGGCTGCCACAGCGTTGTGTGGTTGGTGGCAGCGGTTCCCAGGCTTGCGATCTTGCGCGTTTCCATGCTGGAGCCAGTATCGATGGTGATGGTATTGCCAATCGACATTCCATCCGTGTTCCTGACATGGAGGATGCTGTCACCCGGGCGCGCAGGGGCCGCCAGCCCAGAGTTGGAGAGACCGAGCAGGTAGAAGCCGCTGGCCGCAAGCTTCGTTCCAGCCGGGATCTTTACCGTCGAGAAGATAGCCTGGCCGGCTGGGTGCTCGGTCAACGTCCAGTTGGAAATATCGACGCTTTGGGGACCTGCATTGTAGAGCTCGATAAATGAGTTCGTCAGGTTGCCAGGAGCGCCTGAAGCGACTCTAAACTCGTTGATCTTGACTGGCCTGGCATTGCGCACCTTTTCAACCGCTGTCTCGACTTGCTTTCTGCCGCTGGCCGGGTTCGTCCATGATGCATTGCCGACGAGATCGCCGCTGGAGGTTACTGGCCCAGAAGTGACTTTGAAAGTCGCGCTCACGCTCGCACCCGGTGCAACCTGCTGAG
Source organism: Acidobacteriaceae bacterium (assembly GCA_003152195.1). Lineage (GTDB taxonomy): Bacteria > Acidobacteriota > Terriglobia > Terriglobales > Acidobacteriaceae > PALSA-350. Next base: position 5,195 of record PLZN01000006.1, on the reverse strand, counting down.
CGAATGTCTTTGATGTCTCGGTTGTGCCTGAAACGACAGAGGTCCACTGATTGCTGGGTACAGCAATGCTCAACGAAACGCCGGCTGCAGGCGCGCCTGTCGTATTCGTGAACGTTACTGTGATGTCCCGCGAAGACTCCGGAGTGAACGTCCGCATCCCTTCCGGCGTTGATGCTGTCGCCACCGGCGACATAGTGAGTGTAGTCACGCCGTACCTGGCAGCCACAATGTTGGCTTGAACAAGCTGGTCAGTAGCGTTCGATGGAAATGTGCCGGCGGCTGTCATCGCTCCCTCATAGAACGTTCCCTGCGAGCCGTCACTGTTGTCACCGCCGTTGCCCAACAGAATAGCCCCCTGCTTGCGCATCGGGTCATAGGTGGGATTCACGCGCTTTCCATCGAAGATGACCGACAAAGCGCCCTTTTGCGCGTCACCGCCCAGGGATGCCCAATGATGCGGTTCTCCCTTGCCGATGGCGGTCACGAAACGCCAGGGGATGCTGGGCAGATTTGGACAGCCTTTGGAACCATCCTCGTTGACGCAACCAACGAGATTGTTCTCCTGGTCGGTCATAATCCATGGACCGTTACCATTCCCGCTATACCACGGCGTGGCGTTACCGAAGTAGAGGGTTTCCATGGTGCCGTTGTCATCATCGCGGCTGTCGATCTCGGCATTGCCGTAGTCGAAACAGCAACCGGAGTTGAAATGCTTACCATTGACGACCCAGTATTGCCCCTCCGCCTGGTCGTCGACTGCGGTGCCTTTCACATCGTTATGGCGGAGTCCCATGCCCGGTTCGATGAACACACCGTAGACCTTGTGCCCCATGATCGTAATCGGCGCCAAATCGGCAATCGGAAGGTTGTTGAAGCCTCCCAGGGCTGGGCCGCTGAACCCGCCACGGGGAGCCTGAGTGAGATCGTTGTGCCTGGGAGATTGATCGTAGATGATGCTGATCCAGCAATAGGTGCCGGCGCAGAACCTATCCTGTGCGGCTGCGTCGGCGTATCCGCCCGGATCGGGAACTGGCGAGGCAGCAGGCTGGACAACACGAATGTCCAGAGTCTTGCCGTCCGATTGGCGCAAAACCTGGTACAGGGGGCCGTTATAGGCCGCATATAACGCGCGCGTAGTGCTATGTGCGGCGGCACAGGGGTCACCGGCAGAAGCGTAGATGTCGCAGGAGCCTTGAGGCCTGTGTGGAGGAACACCACTTCCCGTGGGAGCCTGCTGCGCCATCGTCAAGGTGGCGCCAACCGCCGTAAGCACAAGTGAGAGCATAAGCGCGCAATCGATTCTCGTTTTCATTCTTATCCTGTTCGCTGTGAAGAATTCTCTTGGGCATTCCGAAGAGACGGAATCTTCCCTCGGTTTTGCGGCCCAATTCTTTCGAATTCTGTGTCGGGAATACGTATACCACCTAACGCTTTTCTTTTGGACTGATACTCGTCTCACACTGTCTATTGATCCACTGTTTGCGCCTGTCCCATAGATTCTTGGGCGGTCGTTCGATCCTTCTCTGACCTAGAAAGGAGGCAACACACCGACAGGATACTTATCCCCCGCAAGCCCACGGCAAACAGCGCCGAGGGTCAAGATCCCGCAACCCGCCTCCCGCACAGAAATCCTCCCGCTCCCTCCAGTCCGATGAAAATCAATCAAAATCCCCGCCCGGAAAAAGCTGCAGTCACGTTAGGTCATGGGTCGCCAGCACTCCTGGGTTTCGACGGAAAACAGCAGACACATTAGCTTCAAAGCATGAGCTTTGCGCCGTACCTGGACCCAGTAGGAGAGACAAAAGCTGCCGGTGCGGAGACTTTAGGCGCTTAGGGCGGTTTCGCAATTGGTGTAGACCGAAGCGAACGACCTTTACGTGGTTTTCTCCCAAGGAAAACCACACCTCGCGATCTTTATGAGACCACAGTAATTGTGAAACCGCTTTAGGGCGTTAAGGCGCACACTTCCCCCCGCGCGGCAGCCAGAGGACTTTGTTGTGTCTGGGCTCAAGGGGTTCCCCATGCCTCCGGATTTCCCGTCGAGCCCGGTGGATCTCACGAGCTACCCGGCCCCTTCACCCCTTCCATCGCTCCGTCTTCCATCACTTTCAGATATTGCACGTAGACGAGCGGAACTGTTGCCAATGCAAGCCGGCGAGAGGCCAGTCGAGCTTGCAGATTGCGAAGTATCTCTGGGAGGTTGTTCTCCTCCGCTCGGTATACTCCGTTCTGGTTGCACCTAACCACGAAGAAAATGTATCTAATACAGGTACATGCGCTGTCAAAATGCTCCCGCGACGCCGCACAGTATTGGGAAGGGCCAAAGGTGACGATTCGCTGCTATGCCGTTATTAACAAAAAGTAACTTAGATTGCTTACCGCGCTTTCCGCGCATAAATGCGGCTTTCCTTACAGAACGTTTCAATCCACGCGCCTGCACGGGGGCGCGACGGTTTCCCTTTTCAAGCGTTGTCAAGTCCTAAAGAGTTTTGATGAAATACGCTTGACGTACAGCGTAAAATCCTACTATCGTTTCTTATGATTGTCAGCTATCGGGACAAGCGCACAAGCGACTTCGCCGCCGGGAAGAGGGTAAGGGCGTTTTCGGGTTTTGAGCGCGCCGCCCGGTTGAAGCTGGATCGGATGGAGGCTGCGACTTCCGTGAAGGATCTTTCGGCCTTGCCGGGCAATCGCTTTGCGAGGCTGAAGGGTAACCGGAAGGGTCAATACAGCATCCGCATCAACGATCAATGGCGGATTTGCTTTGCGTGGCCGGAAGGCGCGAAGGGCCCGTCGAACTTGGAAATTGTGGATTACCACTGAGAGGAGAAAATGATGGAAGCGATCCATCCGGGCGAGCATCTGGCGGAGGAATTGAAAGAAATGGGCATCAGCGCGGCCGAGTTCTCGCGCCAGATCAGCGTGCCGACAAATCGCGTGACCCAGATCCTGAATGGCCGCCGGTCGATTACGGGTGACACGGCTTTACGGCTGGCGCATTTCTTCGGCACGAGCGCCGAGTTCTGGCTCAACTTACAAAGCCTGTACGAGATCAGGTTGGCGCAGCAGAAGTCGGGTCCGGCGATCAAGGCGCTGCCAACCATTAAGAATTTCCAACCGGCGCATATCCAATCCTCTACCTGATCGACCGCCTCCGGACCTCGCTTGGACTGGGAACGATGCGGCGACAGAATACCGATTCCCCGCAGCCCGCCTCCCGCCGGTGAAATACAGCGACAGGAAACTATTCCCCGTCTCTACTCGATACTACGTTGTGTTCACGCTCGCGTGGCGCCAGGGTTGCCGCCGTTGCGCACAACGTGATGCAGCGTGGGAACCGGCCCAAGGCGATCTTTTCGCCAGCATCGCGGTCGACCAGTTGGAGTCGCTGCATAGCTATGCTGTCACCCTATTCGGCTCAAGCTCACCATCAAGGGCTTCGACAGAGCGCAAGCTATCCAGGCGCAATGATGTGATCCTCATCGCACCTCCACGTTTGGCTTTCTGCCCAAAAACCTCTTTACACGTTTTTCCAAACTAGTTGTATCCTTCGTCTCGCATTCCCAAATAATCAAGGAGCTCCAGCCAGCTAGGCCGAGGTTTTTAATGTTTCTGCGATCACGGCTTTGATTGCGCCGAAGCTTCGGTCCCCAGTAATCCTGGTTGGACTTCGGCACATGTGCAGCACTGCAGCCATAGTGCGAATGCCAGAAACACCCATGTACAAAAATCACCTTCCGCCGGGATGCAAAGACAAGGTCCGGTTTTCCTGGGAGGTCTTTCTTGTGCAATCTGTAACGGTAGCCCATTTTATGGACCAGGCTGCGGACCGCAAGCTCAGGACGCATGCCCTTGCTGCGGATTGCGCGCATATTGGCACTACGATCCACTCTACAGCTCCGCGATAATGGCCAGCTCGTACACCTTTGGGGGCGGCAGGTTGCTGGGGGCCGTGAAGGCGAGCGCAACCTGGTCGATGGTGGTGGTTGATTGTCCACCGACTTCGAGCGCGCGGATTTGCCCATCAGGCACCGGCGGTCCGATGTCGTAGCGCATAATCGTCACCGATCCGGCCTGCTGATGTATTTCGGCCAGGTTGTCACCAAGCCGTTCCGCTATTTTGTTGTACACCGGGGGCCGGGCAGATGAAGAAGAGTCCCTTCTGGCAAAGGGGCTCGCGCCTGAGCACGTGGCCCTTGTAGATGATCTGCGGAAGTATCCTCTTGTTGACGTTCTCCCAATTCAGGCCCGCTGTGCTTTTCCCCGAAAATGACCCGCGCTCCAGATAGGCAAGGCGCTCCGCCTGATAATTTCCGGTCGTATCGATGGACTGCACCTCAATTGCGACAAAGCCGAGCAGCTTGCCGGCTGCATTGATGTGCGCCAGAATCCAGTCGACGAAGTAGGCGCCACGGCCGCCGCCGGTTTTCTTGGCGCGGCTCGGCAACCGCAGCTCTTTACCCCACCGCTTTCCAAATACAGCAATGCAGGGCTTACCAGGATTCTTTGCGCGGTAATCACCGACATCACTCCCGATAACCAGATCGACACCGCCGCCAAATGCCTGCGCTGCCACATCTTTGAGAATCTGATAATTGCCCGCATACAAACGTACCGGGCAGCAGATGACAGGCCCGCTTGTCATCGGTTTCAGAGTGCATACGCCGCTGACGGAACCGTCGCTGAGCGTCTTGGTGCAGGTTCGCCCTTGGAAAGGACATTCCAGCGACCGCCGGGCCTCTTTTGCCTTGGGTGATTGATCTTCCGGGCNNGCCGGAATGGCCCCATGCGCTTCAAGATGTGCACGGATTTGCAGCGCAATGGCCTTCGCCATCAAAACCGGGACGGCATTTCCTACCTGCTCATACTGCGAGACGCGCGGCCCAAGGAAGCGGTAGCTATCTGGGAAAGACTGCAACCGGGCGGCCTCACGCACCGTCAATGAGCGGTCCTGGTCGGGCAGGAAAACCGCTCCCCAATGCGGGTCGCACTTGGTCATGACTGTGCCGGCCAGTCCGCCGTTGCGGAGCCGGCCATAGCGTTTTGTGTGGTCGGATTTGCGGGCCCGCTGCATCCCTTTGGGAAGCAAATTGTGCGGAATATCGCGCCACGAGCCGCCCGGCTTTACGTATTTCATGCGCTCGGCGTTTTGTTTGGAGAGCTTGGCCGCAAAATGATTGTAAGTCTCTCCTTCC
>PLZN01000247.1 GCA_003152195.1 Acidobacteriaceae bacterium | reverse complement strand
CTTCCGCGGCTTCGGCGCGCCGCAATGCCTCTTTGCCCTGGAGCGGCACATGGATCATGTGGCTCGCACCATCGGCTTGCCTCCAGACGAATTCCGGCGACGCAATTTCCTGCGCCAGGGGATGACGACCGCCACCGATCAGGTCATCCACGATCCCATCGACATGCATCATCTGCTCGACCGGGCCTTCGAGCTCTCCGACTACCACGCCAAGGTGGAGCGGTTTNNCCTTTCTGCATGGCGCCGGCTTTACCGGTTCCGGTGAGCGTCATATGAATGCGCTGGTGGGCCTTGAAGCAACGCCGGCGGGGGGCGTGCGCGTGCTGGTCTCGAGCACCGATATCGGCCAGGGAACCAACACCATCTTGAGTCAGATTGCGGCCGAGGCACTAGGGCTGGAGTATGACGACGTCAGCATGGCCCCCGCCGATACCAGCACCGTGCCCAACAGCGGGCCCACGGTGGCCTCGCGCACGGCAATGATCATCGGCAAGATCGTGCACACCGCCGCTTTGAAGATGCGGCAAACGCTGACCGAGAGCGGGCTGCTTGAGCCGTCCGCGGGCCGAGAGGAATTCCTGGCCGCGTGCCAAACCTACCGCCAGCGCTTTGGCGAATTGAAGTGCTTCAGCCGCTATGAAGCGGCGCCGAATATTTTCTGGAACGATGAGCTGTATCGCGGCGAAGCTTATCCCGCGTATGCATGGGCGGTCTACATCGCAGAGGTCACGGTCGACACCAACACCTACAGCGTTACCATCGATGATTTTGTTGCCCTCCAGGAGATCGGCAAAGTGCTGCACCCGGTTCTCGCCACCGGGCAGATTGAAGGCGGAGTAGCCCAGGGCATCGGCTTTGCGCTTTATGAGAAGGTCGTCTGGAACGACGGGAAGATGCTCAACAACCAGATGACCAACTACATCATGCCTACTTCAGAAGACCTGCCGCCCATTCGCGTCTTCTTCGAAGAGATGCCTTACCAGTATGGACCGTACGGAGCAAAAGGGATCGGCGAGTTACCCATGGACGGACCCGCGCCTGCGATCGTCAACGCTATTGTCCAGGCGACGGGCACCAGCTTCAACGCGATCCCGCTGCTGCCGGAGGATATCTTCCGCGTCCTGACGGCGGAACCCGACCGCCCGGCGGAGGACTTTTTTTCCGCACTGGCGGCGGAGGGCAGCCAATGAGCGAGACTGCCGCCAGCCGCTGCGAAGTTTCGTTCACCGTCAATGGCGCCGCCCGTACCGTGTCGGTTTATCCCATGGAGCGCCTGCTCGACGTCTTGCGCAACTCACTCGGGCTCACGGGCGCCAAGGAAGGATGCGGCGAAGGGGAATGTGGTTCCTGCTCCGTGCTGTTGAATGGGGAGCTGGTCAACAGTTGCCTGGTTCCAGTACTCCAGGCACAGGGAGCAGAGCTTTGCACCATCGAGGGACTTACCCCTGACGCTGGCCTGCATCCGGTACAACAAGCGTTTCTTACCTGCGGAGGTGCGCAATGCGGCATCTGTACGCCGGGTATGATCATGGCCACCGTGCAGCTTCTCCGCCGCCATCCCACGCCAACGCTCGAGCAGGTTCGCGAAGGCCTCGGCGGAAACCTGTGCCGCTGTACCGGCTACACGCGCATCTTTCACTCTGTCTTTGAGGTGGCAAAGACGGAAGCGGAGAAGGGGGGTACGGTGGCATGAGATCCCGTCCATCGGATTACGAGCTGGTCGCCCCCGGCAAACTATCCGCGGTGCTCGAATTGATGGCGCGTGAGCCCGGGGCGTGGCTGCCGATTGCGGGTGGGACCGAGTTGATGGTGCAATACGGTGCGGGAAGGCTCGGCGCGCGCAAGCTGGTCAGCCTTTGGGGGCTGCCTGAGCTGCGACGCATCGAACGGACCGCGCAGGAGTTAATCATCGGCTCCGGATGCACCTACACCGACCTACGGAATCATCCGCAGAGTAGCGCAGGAGTTTCCGCTGCTCGCCCGCGCGGCATCCTGGACGGGCAGCATTGCCAACCAGAACCGCGGCACCCTGGGTGGCAATATCGTGAATGCATCTCCAGCCGCGGATTCCCTTCCCGCGTTGATGGTCTACGAAGCCGAGTTGCTCCTGGCTTCCGTTCGCGGCCAACGGCGCGTACCCTATGTTGGGTTCCATACTGGCTACAAGCAAACCAAGCTGAATGCCGATGAGATCGTCGCCGCCATCGCGCTCCGGCCTCGGTTTGCCAACTACCACTCGTATTCGCGCAAGGTGGGCACGCGCAACGCGCAGGCGATCGCCAAACTCTGCCTGGCTGCGCTGGGCAAAATCTCGGCCAACAAGATCGATGACGTGCGGCTGGCCATCGGTAGCATGGCGGTCACACCCTTGCGGCTACGCCGTACAGAGGCATCGCTGCTCGGCCGGGAGTGGAGTCCTGCATTGGTTCGCGATGCCCGGCAGGCGCTGGAATCGGAAGTCGCTCCCATCGATGACATTCGATCGAGCGCCGCTTACCGCATTCATGTCGCCGGCAATCTGCTGCAGGAGTTTGTCGAGAGCCTCTTCGCGCGAGAGCAAGTCTCGGCGGAGCATGCACAATGAACCCGGTGCTGGCGCGCTGGCACACGCTGCCACCCAGCGGCGCGGCGGTAGAGATCCTTTCTTGTTGCGGCTCCCGCGCCTGGGCTGCACAGATGGCGGCCAAGCGCCCGTACGCGGACGAGCAAAGCCTTTTCGCCACCGCCGGCGATTGCTGGCTGCATCTAGCCGAGACCGACTGGCTGGAGGCCTTCCGCAGCCACCCGCGGATCGGAGAAAAGCACGCGCAGGATAAGACAACGGCCACCTCCGCCGCGTGGTCGCGGTCGGAGCAGCGCCAGATGAACGATGCCGATGCTGCTATCCTGCTGCGCATGCAAGAAGGACACCGTCGTTATGAGGAGCGCTTTGGGCGCATCTTCATCGTATGCGCGACCGGAAAGCAGCCTGCGGAGCTTCTGCGCATACTCGAGGATCGCCTGACCAATACCCCTGGTGAGGAGTTGCAGGAATCGGCCCTGCAGCAGCAGCAGATCATGCAACTGCGGCTGCGCAAGTGGCTGGCTGGAACGGAGGCCGCATGAGCCGCATCTCTACCCATGTGCTCGACACCACGCTCGGCGAACCGGCGGCCGGAGTGGTGGTGCAACTGGAATATGCCGGGCCGTCGGGTCACTGGCGAGTTCTCGGTGTGCAGCCGACCGACGGCGATGGCCGGTGTGCGAACCTACTGCCGCAGGACGTAATGCTGGAGCCGACATTGGAGCCGGGCCAATACCGCCTGCGTTTCGAGACCGAGAGCTATCACGCGGCCCAATCGGTAGTAGGTCTCTACCCCATCGTTGAGATCACCGTGACGGTACGGCACGGCGACGCCCACTTGCATGTTCCATTGCTTTTGAGTCCGAATGGATACACCACTTACAGGGGGAGCTAGCCGGTGATCACTCTGGCGGAAAACACGTACGGAAAATCCAGCGTGCGCCTCATGAAGGTGAAGCGCGACCGTCCACTGCATGAAGTGAAGGAGTGGAAGGTGGAACTGCTGCTCACCGGCGACTTCGAAAGCTGCTTCACCATAGGCGATAACAGCGAGATATTGCCCACGGATACGATGAAGAACACCGTCTATTCGCGAGCTCGCGAGAGCGCAGCGGAATGTATCGAAGACTTTGCCCGGGAGTTGGCCGAGTTTATTCTTGCGCGCAATCCGCAAGTCGCAAGTGCTCGGGCGGCTATCGCAAGCACTCCGTGGGATCACGCGATGGTGGAGGGTAAGCCTCATCCGTCGACCTTTATTCGCGGCACCGGCGAGTCACAAACTACGATTGTTACTTGCGTCCAGGGTGGTGGGGTAGCTGTCACCTCTGGCTTCGAGAATCTGGTATTGCTCAAGACCGCCAACTCCGGGTTCGAGGGCTATCTGCACGACTCTCTCACCACTTTGCCGGAGACGGCGGACCGCCTCTTCGGCACCGCGGTGCGTGCGCAGTGGAAATATCGATCAGCGGCTCTCCCGTTCGAGCAACTGCGGGGCAATCTGCGTGAAACGCTCATCGATAGTTTCGCAAAACACGACAGCAAATCGGTGCAACACACCCTCTACGCAATGGGCCAAGCCGCGCTCGAAGCCGTACCGGAGATTCTGGACGTGGAGCTGGCAATGCCGAACAAGCATTGTCTGCTGGTCGACCTCTCNNNACCACGACGGCCAGACCCGCGAATCCATGGAGCCGCAATGCTAAAGGTAACGCGAGAACAAGCGGACAAAGTCATTGCCCGTTGCCGCTACCTTGCACAATTCACCGAAGTGCCGGGACAGATCCAGCGGACCTTTCTCTCCTCCGCGATGCGTGATTGCATGCAAGCCGTGCAAGGGTGGATGGAAGCCGCGGGCATGTCAGTAGTGACCGATGCAGCAGGTAATCTCCGCGGGAGATATGCTGCTGCTCATTCCCCGAGCCCTTGTCTGATCATCGGCTCGCACCTCGATACGGTGCCCAATAGTGGCGCCTTCGACGGCATGCTGGGAGTGATGCTGGGCCTGGCCCTGGTCGAAGCATTACACGGAGAAAAGCTGCCCTTTGCCATCGAACTCGTCGGGTTCTCTGAGGAAGAAGGTGTGCGCTACGCCCTTCCCTTCATCGGCAGCCGGGCGGTGGCCGGCAGCTTTGATTCTGCATGGCTCGCCGCCAAGGACCGCGACGGCATTACCCTGGAGAGCGCGCTGGTGTCGTTCGGGCTCGATCCCTCAAGAATTGAGGAGTGCGTGTTAGCGAATAGTGCAGCGGGCTTCCTCGAATTTCACATCGAGCAGGGCGCGCTGCTGGAGAGCGAAGATCTTTCGCTGGGTGTGGTGCAGTCAATCGCTGGACAAACTCGCGCCGAGATCACATTTACCGGCCGGGCGAGTCATGCAGGCGCGACGCCGATGCGGCTGCGCAGCGATGCGGTGGCTGCGGCGGCCGAGTGGATCGGCGAGGTCGAGCGGCTGGCTCTGCGAACCAATGGCCTGGTGGCCACGGTTGGAGATCTGCGTACCTACCCTGGAGCGGGGAATGTTGTTGCCGGGCAATTGCGCGCCAGCGTCGATGTGCGCCATGGGGAGGACGCCGTTCGCCACGTGGCCGTGGAGAGCCTACTCGCCGCAGCGTCGTCGATCGCAGAACGGCGCGGTCTCACGGCGATGAGTAGAATGCAGATGAACCAGCCCGCGGTTGCCATGGATGCCCGCCTGTGCGCGCTTGCGACAGAGGCCATCCGCAGGATAGGAATCGAACCCCTCTCCATGGTCAGCGGGGCCGGACATGATGCCATGATTTTGGCCGAGCGGGTCCCCAGCACGATGATCTTTCTGCGCAGTCCCGGAGGCATTACTCATCATCCCGATGAGTCGGTTCGTCCCCAGGACATCGAGAACGCGTTGGCCGCCGGCCTTGAATTTCTGCGCCACTTCGAAGGCGCTCCACTCTTAAGCAAGGAACAGAGAAGACCTCATGCATAACCTGGGACATACACGCAGCGATCGCCAGCTCACGCATCTGCTGCAGACGCCAGATACTTTTGTGCCCATGCCCCTGCCGGGCTTCGATTCTGTCTCCGTCATCGTGCACGCAGCGCCGGCAATGGGAGCGGCGTTTACCCAGTACACCGCGGAGTTCGAGCCCGGGGGCTCGCTCGGGCCGGCACACGGGCAGCGCTTTCTCTACGTGCTCGACGGCACCGTGACGGTGGCTCTCGGCAGCAAGACGTACCGCCTCGCACCCGGAGGATATGCCCACTTGCCCCCCAACCGGCAGCATACGGTGAAGGCCTCGACGCGAAGCCGCGTTGCGGTCATCGAAAAGCCGGCGACCCCGCTGCTCAACGTCGCCTCTGCGCCCGCTCTTTTCGGAAAAGAGGACGATGTCGCCTCGCAACCCCTGGGTGGCGACACCGCCCTGCAAGTGAAACAGTTGCTGCCCTCCATTCCGGGACTGGATTACGCCGTAAACACCATGTGCTATGAACCCGGCGCCGCGCTTGCCCTGGTTGAGATCCACGTCATGGAGCATGGGCTGCTGATGCTCGAAGGCGGCGGCATCTACCACCTCGGGAACTGCTGGTATCCGGTCCAGACGGGAGACTTTATCTGGATGGCGCCCTACTGCCCTCAGTGGTTCGGTGCCCTGGGCAAGACCTCGGCCAAGTATCTGATCTACAAAGATTGGAATCGCCATCCCTTGGCGGAACGGTGAATGCCTATGCCACTGCACATCGAACGCGATCGGCTGCTTTCTGACATAGAAAAGCTGGCCTCGTTTTCTGACGACGACCCACCCGGCACCTCCCGGCTGGTTTTTGCCGGCGCGGACCAAAACGCGCGCGCGTGGCTCAAGTCTCTTTGGCGCGATGCCGGCTTAGCCGTGCGCGAGGACGCGGTAGGCAATATGTTTGCCCGCTGGCTTGGCACTCGACCCGAGCTTGCAGCCATCGGTACCGGCTCGCACATCGACGCGATACCTCACTCGGGAAAGTTTGACGGTACCGTGGGCGTGCTGGGCGGCCTGGAGGCTATCCGCGCTTTGCAGCAGAGTGGGTTCCAGCCGCAACGCTCGATCGAACTGCTGCTCTTTACCGCCGAAGAGCCGACACGGTTTGGCCTGGGGTGCCTGGGAAGCCGGATGCTGGGCGGAAGCCTGAACAGCGCCGCGGATGCGAACCTGAAAGACTCCGAAGGGCGCACGCTGGCCGAGCTTCGCGCGGCAGCAGGCTTTCACGGTTCACTCGACGAGGTGCGCCTGCCAGATGGTTACTACGCCGGGTTTGTCGAATTGCATATCGAGCAGGGTCCGCTGCTGGAGCGGGAAAAATCGGCCGTCGGGATTGTCACCAGCATCGCCGCGCCCGCGGCTTTGCGCATCAGTGTGGAGGGTGAGGGGGGTCACGCCGGAGGCGTCTTGATGCCTGATCGCAAGGACGCATTTTGTGCCGCCGCGGAGATCGTTCTCGCCATTGAGCAGCGCGCGCTGGCGACGGGCTCGGTCGACACCTGTGCAACGGTGGGCAAGTGCCATGTCTATCCCGGGGCGGTGAACAGCATTCCCAGCCGGGTGGAGATGGAAGCCGACATCCGGGACACGGATGAAGAGCGCAGAAACCAGGTGCTGCGCGAGATCGGAGAGGCCTGCCAGCGGGTTGCGGCCAAGCGAAACGTTCAGGTTAAGATTACGCCCATCAATGCCGATGCTCCGGCCGCCTGCTCACCGCACATCGTCGAGGCGATGGTGCAGGCTGCCGACGAGAGTGGACTCGGCTACAAAAAGATGGTCAGCCGCGCCTATCATGACTCTCTGTTCATGGCCCGGATCGCCCCGGTGGGGATGGTGTTCATCCCGTGCCGCGGAGGGGTCAGTCATCGCCCCGATGAATATTCCGCGCCGCAAGAGATAGAGGACGGCGCCAAGGTCCTGGCCTGTACGCTGGCCAAGCTCTCGCTGCTGGAGAGCTAGCGGCCCGACTTCGATAAACATAACGTGAAACGAATTGTCATCCCGGCCGGAGCGAAGCGTAGTGGAGGGACCTGCGGTTTCATTTCTCCACCCCATAAAGGCCACATCCTGTCCGGACTAGTGCCGTGACCGTGTGGTGAAGTACATACCCAGGTCTCAAAAGCGAGNNACAATCACGCGGTCACAGTACTAGGCCTCTCCGTCCACATCGGGCATGGCGAGATAGAGCAGGACGATGCCCATCACGGTGAACATGCGTGTCGCCGAGGCCTGCCCGTTCCATTGCGCGGACTGCCACATCAGGAACCACTCGCCTCCTACACTCAGAAAGGCCACCAGCCACATCAGCAATCCCAGCGTGAGCGCCACAATCGCTACTCTCTTGGCGGCATTGAACGCGGCTGCGCTGGATTTGAGGCTGCGTACGAGGCGCAATCCTCCCCACCAGCAAAGCACGGCCGTCACGATTTCCCAGGTGAGTATCGACAGAAAAAACACGAGATAAACCAGAGGCGCGTGAATAGCGCGCCACATGCCACGGTTTCCCGGAAATGTCGTATCCATCGTCAGCGTGTGGCGGACGAACTGGAGATTAGAGTTGTAGTTGGTGGTGTTATTCAGCACCACCAACGAGTAGAAGAGAGCGATCCCAAAAATGAGCAACGTCTTTGAGGCACGCGTCGCCATTATTTATCCCCCCCGGCGAACGTAGCGAAGTAGGCGCGCAGAGCAGCGATGGTTTTTTCGTCATATCCGGGATTGCCGGGCATTTTGTTTTGCCGGCTCAACGCCTGCGGATTGCGCACATAGTTGGCAAAGAATTCCGGATTTCCCTTGGCCAGAGCGGCAAGCACGAGCCAGGGAAGAGATGCCATATGTCCGCCCTCCTCGCCCATATTGTGACAGCGATAACAGTTCTGTTGTGCGATCCGGTAGCCATCCATCACAGGAGAACCGGGAGCAAAGGAGCCATGCGGGGCAATGGCGCCGAAGACCTGACTCTCGCTGCGGAAATCGAGGCGCACAACCTGGAAAGGAATCTGCGCTTCGTCCTTGTGGGAAGCCACCTTGAAGGATGGAGTAAAGCTGGCGTGCGAGATCACATACGGTCCCAGCGAGCCGCCGTCGTGTGTCGTTGGCCAATCTTCCTGGGACTTGCCATTCACCGTCAGCACCAGCACGGGATGGTGGGCTGCTAGATAGGAGGCCGGGTAGTTGGCGCGATATTTGTCTTCGCATATAGCCACGACGAGATCGGCATCCGAACCTAAGGAGCGCCTCAGCTGATCAAGGGTCACGCCGCTGATGCGCACCGGCGTGGGAAAATTCGAGTCATCGGAGACGGTATAGGTTACCTGGGGCAAGCGGAGCAGCTCCGCGTAGGAGATGAATTGTCCAGTGCCGGCGGCGACGCCAGGGATCGCTCCCCCCACTTCGAGATCCGTCGCGGCCTGTCGCGTTGCGTGCAAGAGTGGACTATGCGCCGCGGTTTGCGCGTACAACAGCAATGTGCCGGTGGCAATGAGAGCGGCGACCACTCGTTTCATTGGCCTATGCTAAAGCATTTCTCCTTTTGCTCTGCCCTTTCCTGCCGACTCCAGCGAAGCGTGGAAGAAAGAAGCCGCAGGTCGCTCCACTGCGCTACGCTCCGGCCGGGATGACAAATCTTACCCTGGTTCAGGCCTTAGACTTTGTCCTGCTGACGGGACAACCCAATTGCAGCCGTCACTATCCTTTGTCATCCCGATCGGAGCGTGGCACAAGGGACCCGCGGTTCCGCTCTATGCCGCATAGAAACTAACGTCACGAGATACTCCCAGTCCAGCACCGATTGGCCCTTCGGAAGAACGCTTCCCAAAACAG
>PLZN01000468.1 GCA_003152195.1 Acidobacteriaceae bacterium | reverse complement strand
GGAAATCCGGGGTACCTGGGACCATTGAAGACGGCCGCAGGCCCACTTCGGCCTCCGCAGATGGGAATCCAACTACAGGCCGGCGGCGGTTGTTCACCGCACAGAGAAAGCTGCTAGGCTTCTCCTGCGAGCGCGCCTGCGCCCAACGGAGAGTCGACTGTGAGAACCAAGTTCTGTTTCACTGCTGTTCGAACGTTTGCTATATGTACTTTGCTTAGTTCACCCGCTTTGTTAGTAGCACAACCGTTGCCACTGGCGCCCGCCGAAGTGGGCGCGGACGGCGTGGATGTTCCCGTTCGCCTCGCTGGCGCCCAGACATCGCCGGCGCAAGTCTACGGAAAGCTGCTTAGCGGCCAGCAAGGAGAGGTAGTGGCTGCGGCCGAAGCCATGCCGGCTGATAAGTACAATTTCGCGCCTACTACCGGCACCTTTCAGGGAGTACGAACCTTTGCCCAGCAGGTCACCCACATCGCGTCCTCGCAGTATTACTTTTTCAGCGGTTTCGGTGTGAAGCCAAGCGGCGATCCTGATGCGATTGACAAGCTGACCAGCAAGGACGAGATCGTTAAGGCGCTAAAAGATTCGTATGCGTTCGCCCAGCAGGCGGTCGAAACGATCACGGCGGAGAATGCATTTGAGCAGTTCGGCGAACACAAAAACACGCGCGCCGGCATGGCTGCCATGGGGTTGGCCCACACCAACGACCACTACGGTCAGATGGTCGTTTATTTGCGTATGAACGGAATCATCCCTCCGGCCAGCCGCAAGTAGGCGTCCTGGCGCCGCGCCCACTTAAATTGTCAACCCGGCCGGAGCGTACCCGGATTTCNNAGCGCAGTGGAGGGATCTGCGGTTAGGTCTTTTCGCTGTCCACACAGAAAAACTCCGGGTGCCCCATCCCTTTGCGCTTTTTGCAACGGGTGGGATCCACGGATCTGACTCAAAAGTGAAAATACCTACCGGCTCTCGAGTGGTGTGTACTTCACCGGATACTCCGGGCCAATATATTCGGCGCGCGGCCGGATCAGCCGATTGTCATCCAGCTGCTCGATAACGTGTGCTGCCCAACCGGCGATCCTGCTCACCGCGAAGATGGGGGTAAAAAGGTCCAGGTCGATGCCCAGCATGGTATAGGTCGAAGCGGAATAGAAGTCCACATTCGCGTTGAGTTTCTTTTCCGCAAGAATGTACTTCTCGATCGCGCGAGACATCTTGAACCACTTGGTGTTCCCGGAAGACTCGCTCAACTCTTCTGACATTTGGCGCAGGTGGGTCGCTCGAGGGTCTTCCGTGTGGTAGACGCGATGGCCGAAGCCGGAGATCTTCTTCTTCTGCGCCAGCAGCTCGGCCACGTACTGCACCGGGTCGGCTCCCTCCTTGTCGATGGCGAAGAGCATGCGCATCGCCGCCTCGTTGGCGCCGCCATGCAGCGGGCCCTTCAGTGCCCCGATGGCGCCGGTGACGGCGGAGTGAATGTCGGAGAGGGTCGCGGCGATCACACGGGCGGCAAACGTTGAGGCATTCAGTTCGTGGTCAGCGTGGAGGATGAGGGCCAGGTCGAAGGTTTTTGTCGCAGTCACGGATGGCTTTTCGCCATTCAGCATCCACAGAAAGTTGGCTGCGTGGCTCAGGGACCGGTCTTGCTCGATGACGGTCTTGCCTTTGCGCAGCCGGTCGTAGGCAGCCACCAGCATAGCGATCTGCGAGGTGAGGCGAAAACTCTTGCTCACGTTGGCATCGTGCTGGTTGTCGCTTTCGTCCGGGTCGTAAAAACTGAGGGCGGAAACGGCGGTGCGAAGCACCTCCATCGGCGTCGCGCTCTTAGGGAAGGAGCGGAGCAGATCGATCATCTTCGGGTCGAGCTCGCGCGCTTCCGTCAGCCGTTTGCGGAACGAATCGAGCTCCGCCCGGCGAGGCAGCTTTCCAAACCACAAAAGGTAGGCCGTTTCCTCGAAGTTCGACCTCTCGGCCAGTTCGTGGATGTCAATCCCGCGGTATGCCAGCACGCCTGCGTCGCCGTCGATCCAGCAGATGCCCGAGTTGGCCGCAACGATACCTTCAAGCCCCTTGCCCACCACCGCCGTAGACATACTGAACCCCCCTCTGACCGCTCAAACCTGTTTGTTTTATAGCGCAGCCGTCTGAACCTTGTCACTTGCGCGGCCTTGTCCTTTGCGCGGAAGGCGTCCCCATGCGAACTTTCCCGATTTTAGGATTAACGTGCCGGGTTGAAGGCGGCCAGGGAAACCTCGGGTGGGTTACCTTCCAGCAGTTGCCGCACGATCAGGCCGGTCGCCGGAGCCAATAAAATGCCGTTACGAAAGTGTCCCGTCGCTACCCAGCAATGCGGCTGGCCGGCTCCCCCGATCAGCGGCAGCCCATCTTTGGTACCCGGACGCAGACCGGTCCAGCTTTCCACGACCTCGGCGGAAGCGATGGGAGGCCAAAGTTCCGCCGCCAGGGCGCGCAACCATGCCACGGCGGAAGGCTCCACCCGGCGATCGAATCCGACCCGTTCGACGGTGGCTCCGATGGCGATCTGGCCGCCCCCTCTGGGCACCAGGTAGACCTCGGGCGTGCGCAGAGCATACTCAAGGTCAAGCGGTGGCTTCAGACGGACCATCATCATCTGTCCCTTCCAGGGTTCTACCGCTGCGGCGGGTCGCTCCAGGCTTAGATTCTGGACCGTTGCTGCCCATGCGCCACAACAGTTTATGAAGGCGCCGGCGCTGTCCGTTCCGCTCTCGGTTCTGATTTCCACCCAACCATCTTGGCCGTCGATGGCGAGTACTTCCGTGTTCTCCTGCAAAACTACCCCCGCCGCGGCCGCGGCCAAAGGGAGCGCTGCGCAGAGATCCCGGGGGTCGAGGCTCACTTCTTCCAGCCACAGATACGAATGGCTCCTCGACGCCAGCCCGGGTATCCGTCTCTGGGCTTCTTGCGCGCTAATGGCAAAGCAGGTCGCGGTGTCGTGGTGATGAAACCCGCCGTCGTTCCCGCTCGTCTGTAAGGTGGCCCGGGTGCGCAGCGGCACAAGGCGTCCCGAAAGCCGTTCAATCGTGTTGAGATATTCCGGGTAAAGATGGATGCTCAGCGTGGCAAGCTGGGCCAGTTCCGCGGGATGGGTGGGGTCTTCGGCGGCCAACATGCCCGCTGCGGCCCATGAGGCCTCGGACATGACGCGTCCCCGCTCCATGACACGGACACGGAAGCCTTTTTGGGCTAATTCGAGCGCAGCGGAGAGGCCAATGATTCCTCCGCCCGCGATGATGACATCCGCAGTCTTCACCCGTCCATTGTAGGATGAGAAAATACAGCGGAGTGCCGTGCGTGGCCGGGCGGTTTGCAGCCTGGAGCGTTTCACGATAGGTGTAGCCGATCAAAATGCCTCACACGGGGCTTTTCACAAGAAAAGCCCACTTCGCTGAGGCCGGATCGGGCACAGTAATCGTGAAAACGCTCTAAATTGGCGATTCTCCCTGAAAGCAAGGCCCCGGTCGCCAGAGGCAACGGCGCCGCAGGCGAAAAGAGGCGATTAGCATGAGTGACGACAGCTTGGAACCAGTAGAACGGACCCAATCCGGAGTATTTATCGCCCTTCTCGGCTTCGCCGTGTTCGCGTCCGCCGCCACGCTGGTGTGGAGCTACACGCTTGAGACCCGGCTGGAAAAATCGCAGGCCGCCCTGGCAAACGCACGCCAGCAAAATGACAAACTGGCTGAGGGCCTCAACGAGACCAACGCCAAGCTGCGCGTAACCTCCGAGACGCTGGGCCAGAGCGTGGGGCTCACGCAGCGGCAATTGGAGGCTCGCGCCAAGGAATTCCTCAAGCGGCAGCAGGCGGAGACCAGCCGGTTGGAGCATGAACAGGAGGCAGCCCAGGCGGAAACCAAGCAACAGATCGGCGCGGTTTCGAGCGACGTCACATCGGTAAAGACCGATGTAGGCGGTGTGAAGACGGACGTTGCCGCGACAAAGACTGAGTTGCAGGAAGCGGAAAGCCGGCTACAACGAGTGACCGGCGATCTGGGCGTAACCAGCGGGCTGGTCGCGACCAACGGGAAAGAGCTCGACATCCTCAAGCATAAAGGTGATCGTAACTACTACGATTTGAATTTGACCAAGGGGGCCAAGCCGACCCCGATCTCCGGCGTCAGCTTGGCCCTGAAGAAGGCAGACTCCAAGCATTCGAGGTACACCTTAGTCGTGGAATCAGACGACAAGACGATTGAGAAAAAGGACAAGAGCGTGGACGAGCCGGTCCAGTTTTACACCGGAAAAGACAAGCTTCTCTACGAGCTGGTGATCAACACCATCAACAAGAATCAGGTGATTGGCTACCTGGCGACGCCCAAGAACGCGGCAGCGCCCCTGCAGCCCTAGAGTCCCTGCCCCGCTGAGTTTGTGAACCGCAGGTCCCTCACTCCGCTACCCCGGATTTCCTGTGAGTGGAAGAAACGCCTGCATCTGGCAACTACCGGGTCAGCGCGGGATGACGAATTCCAAATCCTTTTGATGCATGAACGAGATCGCCACCTTGGCAGCCTGCAGCTTATCCCACTGTTCCTTGCTAATGGGGAAGTTGAAGATAGCCAGTCCTTCAACGGATTGCCCCGGAGTTAAAGTTAAGTCGCGAGGGATTGGGTCCGCGCGTAGGGAATTCAAGGAGGGATAGGCTTGGAAGACACGGTCCATATCCTTAGTGCTGGCAACCGTGTTCACTTGCTGGGAACCGTCCGGCAGCGTCACCCTGGCCCGGATATCCTGCAGGAAAAGGGGAATATCGGTCTGGTTTCTTACTCTGATCTTAGTCAGGATAAGCAGTTGATCGTAAGACTCGGCGGAGCCTGCCATTCCGGAATCGGCCCCCCCACTGTTGATGACGGTATGCACAGGATAGAAGTTAACTTGTAAAACCTCCCCAGCGGCTACCGGGGGTCTCTGGCTCAAGTAAACATACAGCCCAAGGGCAATGCTTACCGTTATGGCGGCGATCACGAGGGTCTTCAGAGCACTTCTGAATGGATGTGGCGGATCGATCTGCGCCAGATTGGGCCCAGGTCCAGTGTCTTTGGGTCCAGGTCCAGTGTCGGAGATTTCCGAGATTTCAGTGGATTCACTCACTGAGCAGGGATTCTAGCCTATTTACCCGGGCGGGCGGAAGTTACTAAAGAAGGCCTCCCGGCCGGCAGTCAGGGCGCAGGTTGAGGTAGCATCCATGCCCAGTAAGATTCGGTGCCTCCCATCCATTGGCCTTACAATTCCCTGGAGGGCTCGGCGCGCCGAATCACTGGTCAAGTCCCTCTACACTACCTTCTGGATAGCATGCGAATCTTGATCACCGGAAAAAACGGACAGGTAGGGAGGGAGTTTTCCCGCTTGTACCAGTCTCGTGCCGATGTGGTTTCGGTCGGCCGGGACGAATGTGATCTCAGCAGCGAGCAGTCCATCCGGGATCTGGTTCGGCAGGTGAAGCCCGCGGTTATCGTCAACGCCGCCGCTTACACGGCAGTGGATCAAGCGGAAAGGGAACGCGACCTCTGCTTCGCCATCAACGCCGCCGCACCCCTCGTGCTGGCGCAGGAGGCGGCCCGGCTCGACGCTCTCCTCGTCCACTATTCGACTGACTATGTCTTCAACGGTGAAAAGACAGGGCCTTATCTCGAAAGCGATCCGATCGACCCGCTGAGCGTATATGGAGCGTCGAAGGCGGCAGGGGAAGCGGCGATTGCGGTGGCCGCGAGCCGTTATCTGGTGCTCCGCACCAGTTGGGTCTACAGCGCGTACGGCAAGAATTTTCTCCGCACGATGCTCCGGCTCGGCGCAGAGCGTTCCGAGCTGCGCGTGGTGGACGACCAGAGGGGCGCCCCGACTTCGGCGACGGCGATCGTCGCGGCCACGGCGCAACTGGTGGAACAATATGCTACGCCCGGCGCGCACCTTCCGGCAGGGATTTACCACATGACGGCCGGTGGTTCGACCTCGTGGTGCGGCTTCGCGCGCGCGATTTTCGCTGCGGGTGTCCTCAGTGCGCGGCCCCGGCTGCAGGCCATAGCTACCTCCGACTATCCGACCCCAGCCAAACGGCCTGCCAATNNTTCAGTCCTCGACAATGACAAATTCGCGCGCACCTTCGGTTTCCGTTTGCCCCCCTGGAAGCATCAACTGGAAGAGGTTCTGTACGCGATGCAGGTTGCCCGCTAAGGCGATTCATCGTAACGGTGAAGCCACTCTAAGCTCTTGGCGACCGCATAGTGAAGCTTACAGTAACGATTGGAGTGTGAATTGATGAAGGCAGTTGCGACCCGAATTTCAGAAGTCCAGATCATTGAACCCGACGTCTTCGAAGACGGCCGGGGGTCTTTTTTCGAAAGCTACAATGAACGGACTCTGGCNNGAATTCGGCATTTCAGGCCGCTTCGTTCAGGACAACCAGTCGTTCTCCCGGCGGGACGTGGTACGCGGTCTCCATTACCAGATCCAGCAGCCTCAGGGAAAACTGATCCGCTGTCTGAGCGGAGAAATCTTCGACATCGCGGTCGATCTCCGCAGGCATTCGCCCACCTTTTCCCAGTGGATAGGGCAAACGCTGAGCGCCGGTAATCGTCGAATGCTATGGATCCCCCCGGGTTTCGCGCACGGCTTCATGGTGCTGTCGGAAAGTGCGGAGGTGCTCTACAAGGCAACCGACTTCTATGCTCCCAAATATGAACGAACCATCCTATGGAACGACGCGGCCATTAAGATCGACTGGCCGCGCAAGAACCGGGCGATTCTCTCCGCCAAGGATCTGGCCGGTAACACTCTGCAAAACGCGGAAGTATACGAACAAATGGGCCACCCCGCGGCTGTCAAGGCTTAGNNTTCCTGTGAGGCTTGGTGGGGTCAACGAACTGCATGCGGCTTTCCTTACAGAAAGCCGCACACGCAACCAAGTCTGGGGCCGCGCAGCAGGAATTCCGGGGTCCTTGACGGTGTTCTTTCCGGCAAGGGTGGGATACCACGAACCTCCATGTACACAGTCGTGGTATCGAACCTTCAGAAAAGATTATTCAGCGCCTCTGCCGTTCTCTTCATCTCGTAACGCGCGCGAAAGCAAGCGAGGCCGTTGTTCACCATGCGCTGCCGTTCTTCTGGCTGCATCGCGAGCAAGGTCTCCATGGAACGGTACGTCCCTTCGGCGGTGTCCGGGTTCACAATGCCGGCCTCCTCCTGCAAAATGTCCGGCCAGATATTTACCTTGTCGGAGATGAGCACAGGCAGCCTGCAGGCGAGCGCTTCCACCACGGCGACACCGAAGTTTTCATGGTGAGAGGGAAGCACAAAGGCCTCAGCCGCACGGAGTGCGCCCCATTTGAGGTCGCCCTGCAGCATTCCCGTCCAATGCACCCGGTGGGCTATCTGCAGGCGCTCCGCTCGCGCCTCCAGTTGGGGCCGCAGTCCCTCTTCGTCGGGCCCAGCCATGACCAGGTCAAGATCCGGATGCGCCGCCGCCACCCGGCCGAGGGCCTCAATGGCCAGGTCGCATCCCTTCTTGCGATGGATGCGCGAGAGGAAGAGGAAAAACCTGCGCTGGCGCAAAGCGGGACACCGCGCCAGA
The DNA here is from genome assembly GCA_003152195.1 of Acidobacteriaceae bacterium. Classification (GTDB taxonomy): domain Bacteria; phylum Acidobacteriota; class Terriglobia; order Terriglobales; family Acidobacteriaceae; genus PALSA-350. The sequence goes on along the minus strand of PLZN01000468.1, from coordinate 662 downwards.
AAAGCTTCTCGCTGCGTCGCCGGATCACCGTCAGGCTCCGAGCTTCCAAACGAAACCACCACGGGATTCCATCGTTGTGGCCATAGCGTTCGGGCGGCGGAGTCACGCTCGATGGGCGTGGTGAAGCAGACCGCTTTGGCATCCCGCAGTACGCGATACTCCCGGGCCAGCCAATATAGCTGTTTCTTGAGATGCTTCAGCGGAAAGGCCCGCTTGAAATAGGGGTCCAGCATGCCGTGAGGAAACACCACGTAAGGAGTGCGGCCGCGAACCACGCAGTAGCTGCCATAGCTGTTGTATTGCCACAGGCCATGGATGACCACTCCATCGAAGCGAGAGAGATTATGCCGCAGCCATTCCTGCAGGCGAGGCGTGTAGCCATAGTTGCTCCGTACCGGGCCCAGCGCGTGCACTGGAAAGCTCTGACCCTGGACATAGGACTCCGCCGGGTCATCCAGGCAGACCAGCTCCATGGCTGAGACGCCGGCGCAGCTCTCGGCAAGTTTGCGGATGCCCTCTGTTGTCCCTCCTGCTGTTGGAGCAAACGATGCAACGATATGCAGGAGCCGCTTGCGGAGAAGCCGATCGCGCGGCGGTTGGGAATCGTGTTCGGCCATCGTCTCTGCCGGCATACCAGTCAAGATACCAGCCCAGATTGCCAA
>PLZN01000558.1 GCA_003152195.1 Acidobacteriaceae bacterium | reverse complement strand
ACGGCGGCACCGTATCCATGTGCGTGGAGAGCACCACATCCGGCCGCTCTCCGGTACCGCCGTACACGTTGAAGCGTTCGCCAGTGAAGCGGCTCTGCGCCGGCTGGGCCACCGCCGTCCGTTCTACGGCAAAGCCGCGCTCGCGTAGCAGGGCGTCGAGATAGGCGCCCACCGCTCCCTCGTTATAGGTGAGCGATTCAATATCCACCAGCCGGCGGGTCAGGTCCAGGGGGTCGAGCGGCTTCATCGTTTTTCAGCATACCTGAGCGCGTGCCCCGCCCTTGCTATGCAAGAAAGGCTCGCTGGCATTTCGCCGTGTTTAGCTCCCTGGGAAAGGCCAGAGCACAGAAAAAATGCTCTAGGATACATAGAACAAGCGATGACCCTGAACCAGAGCAAAGCTGAGCCTCCAGCCAGTCCTGCGCGATTGCGGGGCGTCGCGGATCTGCGCGGGCCCGCCGGCCGAATCGAAGCGCTGCTGAATACGGGGCGGGACGACGCCCCCTATGCGGCCCTGGTCTGCCATCCTCACCCGCTTTTCGGCGGCACCATGCACAACAAGGTCGTGTATCACGCCATGAAGGCCTTCCAGTCCTTCGGGCTCCCCGTGCTGCGCTTCAACTTTCGCGGCGCTGGGTTGAGCGAGGGCACGCACGACCACGGTCACGGCGAGGTGGGCGATCTGCGCGCCGCGCTCGACTGGCTGCAGCGGGAGTACGAGCGGCCCATCCTCTTCGCCGGCTTCTCCTTCGGCTCCAGCGTCGGTTTGCGCGCCTGCTGCGGGGACGAGCGGGTCAAGGGAATCGCAGCGCTCGGGCTTCCCGTGCGCGCCGGGGGAAGAGAGTACCACTACAGCTTTCTCGCCAGCTGCCGGCAGCCCAAGCTCTTTGTCAGCGGCATGGCCGATGAATACGGGCCTCGCAGGGAGATTGAAGCCGTAGTGGCCGGAGCCGCGATCCCGGCCACGCTGGTGCTGGTGCCCGGCGCCGATCATTTCTTCGCCGGCAAGCTGGAGCAGATGCAGCTTGCGCTGAGCGCCTGGATCGAAGCTCACTTTGTGCCTGCGGTGGCGCCGAAGTGACCCCCGCTAACAGCGAGGCCACACGCCGCAAGCTGCATGACGAGGCGCGCTGGATCTTTCACCACGCGCTCCGCGCCTCGAGCATTCCCGCAGCCTTCGATCGCCGGCTTCGCTTCGAAGACCAATCGCTGTTTCACTCTTCCGTCGCCGGCGGCGATGAGGTTTGCATCCCGTTGGCCCACTACGACCGGATCCACGCCGTGGCTTTGGGCAAAGCGGCCCTGCCGATGCTGGAGACGCTGCGCGCCCGCCTGCCTGGTGCGTTGGCCAGCGGCGTGTGCTGTGCGCCCTCGCTCCCCTCCGAGCGGAATATTGCCGTGGACTACTATGCCGGCGGCCATCCTTTGCCCAATCGGGACTCCTTTGCCTCTGCCTGCGCCGCGCTGCAGCTGCTCCGCGGCACGAGTGCCAGGGACTTCGTGTTTTTTCTCATCAGCGGCGGCGGCTCGGCCATGTTCGAGCTGCCTCTGGACCCCCGCATCTCCCTCGATGAGACGCGGATCTTATATCAAGCCCTGGTGGGTTCTGGCGCCACCATCGCGGAGATCAACACGGTGCGTAAGCACTTCTCCGCGGTCAAGGGTGGCCGCCTGGCTGCTGCCGCGCCCCAGGCCGCAAGGTTCTCGTTGCTGGTATCGGACGTAGCTCCTCGCTATCTCGACGCATTAGCCTCGGGCCCCACACTCCCCGACTCGTCCACGGTGGCGGAATGCCGCGAGATCATTCATCGCTACCGTCTTGCGGAGCGCTTCCCACCGGACGTACGGGCCTTCTTCGATGATCCCAATCTGCCCGAGACACCGGCCCTGACAGGCGCGGCGGCCGAAACCTTGCTTTCGAGCGACGACCTGATCGGCGCCGCCCGGGAAATGGCCTTGGCCTTGGGTTATGAAGTGATAATGGACACCAGCTGTGACGACTGGGATTACGGCGATGCATCCCGCTATCTGCTGGATCGCTTCTATCAGCTGCGGCGCGAGCACCCCAGGCTGTGTCTGCTCTCGGGCGGCGAAGTGACGGTCCGCCTCGGCCAGGAGCACGGCGCCGGTGGCCGCAACCAGCAGTTCGCGCTAGCCTGCGCGCTGGAACTCGGCGGCCATGACGGCGCCGCAGTGCCAACTCAGCCGATCGTGGTGCTCAGTGCCGGCAGCGACGGCATTGATGGAAACAGTGACGCCGCCGGCGCCATCGCGGATACGACGACGGTGGTCCGAGGCCAGGCTCTGGGGATCGACCCTGCATCTGCGCTCGCGAGGTTCGACGCCTACCCGCTCTTCACCGCGCTGGACGACACGCTGGTCACCGGCCCCACTGATAACAACCTGCGCGATCTGCGCATTCTGCTAACCACTTAGATTGCATCCTCCGTTCAGGCGCCACAAAACCCGAGGGCTGAGGATGAGAGGTTACGGTCAGAGAGTGAAGGGGTGCCCCACGTTCGCCCCAGCGTACGTGGGACGAAAAAGACGGGCGACCCGGATTTCCTGTACGCGGCACCACCCATGTCCGCGTGTGCGGCTTTCTGTGAGGAAAGCCGCATGAAGTTCCTCAATTCCACCAAGCCCCACAGGAAATCCGGGCGAAGCCCCACCATTGCCTTTGCCACAGCGAGGGCCGGCTAGGCAGGGACTGTGGGAACACGAGGAGTGTGGGAAGGCCCTGGTGGGGTACGTGCGAGCCGGTCCTCGGGAAAGCAATGGAAGGAAATCATTATCGTCCTGCGCATGCTGAGGAAGCTGTAAAGAAACCCGATATGGGGCACCCCTTGACCCGCGCCACGACGAAAGTCCTCCGGTGGGGTCTCTTCACACCTTCCGGGGCGAACGTGGGCCACCGTCCGGTTCTGTCTCTTCGTCCGGCCTATCAGCTATCTTCACAACGACGAAGCCCCATATCTGGCGACAAACAACATGCCAGATATGGGGCGACATCCATTGCGAATGGGGCGGTTTCCTAGTAGGTCAACACCCATCCATCATGGGTCAGCACCAGCGTGGCATCATCCACCGGCTCGTCCGACATGGACTTCGCCACCATCGGAAAGGCGTTGCGCACTTCATCCTGTTTCGCCCAGCTCGGAGGGTTTTTAAGAACGAAGTGGTACTCGACCTTGGTCAGCGGCATGCCCTGATAATCGACCGGCGCGGTGAACTTCTCAACGCTGGTCACCTGGCGGCGCCCATAGCAGAAGCGACCCTTGCCTTCCGTCCGGCTGCCGGCCGCCGTCAGTACATAACGGTTGATGGTATCCGTGCCCTCAGGGCTCTGTTCCCTCTCCAGCAATCCGGCCTCGGCCAGCGCATCCAAGCGGTGGCGGGTCTCCGCCAGCAGTTTGTCATTGACGGATACTTCGTACGGGAATGGCATCGGCTTTGCGAAGAGGCAGTCCTGATTGACTGAGTAATCGTGGTTGAGCGCCCAGGCAAGATTTGCCTTGCTTGCCACTCTGGAATCTCCGCAACCGGCCGCCAGCACGGCGCCCGCCGCCCCTAGCATCGCCACCTTAAGTGCCTTCGTATACCGCTTCATGGTCCCCCTCGCGTCACAGCGACTGACTACAAGAGTGAGACTACTGCAGATTCGCCAGAACGCCATCTTACGAAACGGGTAGCGGACCGAACGAGCGGTGTCACTTTCGCGCCATTACTGGCGCGCAAATCGGTAACCATGGCCCGGGTGACCATCGATATACGTAACTTTGTCAGTTACCTAACAACTCTCATGCCTGAATCTTGAACAGCCGTATCCCGTTTTACCACGTGATCTTGCGCAACACCGCGGGCGACCCCGGATTTCCTGTTGGGGCTGGTGGGATCAGCGAACTTCATGCGGCTTTCCTGAAAGAAAGCCGCACACGTGGCCATCGCTGGTGCCGCGCAGCAGGAAATCCGTGGTGAGCAAGCTACCGGGAAAGTTCCAGCGTTGCGCGAGCCACGCATTTGCCTGCCGGCCTACTTGCTTCCGGGTTGTTGTTCTGCGAGACCCCTCCTCCTTTCCCATCGAGACAACTGCAGTCGCTGCCAAAGATCATCTTGTCCTGGTGACGGACAACAAAGCCTCGGGAGAATTCCAGATCGCGGGACCATGCGTTATTGCAGGAATTTGCCGACATGTCCGCATAGAGGTTGGGAAAATCGCTCAACCACTTGTCGGTCAATCCTCCCGGCTTCACCGGACCAGAAGGATAGCCGCGATCGGTTGGAACGTTCGCACTGATGTTGGCCCAGAACAAGTCTCCGTGGCCGATGAAATTTGTCCTGGGATACGCGCGAAGAACCTTGTCGACGTGGTCGTAGCCGGTGTTGTATGGAAGTTCCCCAGGGAAGTGCGGGAAGTTCTGAATGTGCATCATCACGGGCACCTGCGTTTCGGCGGCGATGTCGTATACGCGACGCATCTCCGGCGAATCAAGGGCAAGGTGATATTCAACTCGCCGATGCTGACGGCGCCTCCCCTGAGCGCGCCGCGAAAGACCTGATCAGCATCCGGCTGAGCTGGGTCCGCTGCCACGGAGCGCACGAAATGGTTCGGGCGTCGCTTCACCCCGGATTTTCTGTCGGGGCTTGGTGGGATCAGCGAACTTCATGCGGCTTTCCTTAAAGAAAGC
>PLZN01000239.1:219-6664 GCA_003152195.1 Acidobacteriaceae bacterium | reverse complement strand
CCAATTCAGGATCACCATCATCGGCTGCGTTTCCTCTTTCTCCATTTGTGTATTGATAAGAAACTGCTGCCCATCCTTCGCCACGTCATACGTCACCAGTTCTGATCGGGCAACCTGTTCTCGCGCACTCGCCTGGAACAACGCCAGCGGCGCTCCCGAATCAAAGTGATCTCCAACCGTCAGCGGTACAGCCATCATTTTCCCGTCCGAAGCAAGGTAAAACAGCTCCTTGCCGTCCCCTCGCCAGCGCGGCTGGGTTCCGCCGGTATTGGACACTTGCCATTTCCCGCGTAATTCGGGGAACGACGTCACGTAAATCTCCCATTTCCCGCTTTCGTTAGAGGTGTAAGCCAGCCATTTTCCATCCGGTGAGAATTGCCCGTTCTTCGTGGTTTCGGGCCCTTTCAACAACGCCCTGGTCTTCAGTTCCGGCATTTCCGCGATCCATAGCCCGGTTGTCTCCGTCCTCCGCTCATAGAGGATGTACTTACCATCCGGCGACCAAGCGGTAGGATATTTGTCGGCCTTATCGGAGGGGTCCAGCGGCAATAGCTTTTCGTCCTCCCCTCCATCTGCATTCTTTATGTAAAGCTGAAACAGGCCGGCCCGGCTCGACGCAAACAAGATCCTCTTCCNNAAACATCCGGCTTGCCAACTGCACTGATTTCATTCCCTTTCCGATCGCGCCACACCAGCATCGAGAGCGAATCTTCGCTGCCACGCTGCGCGACGAGCACACCCGTATCGGACACCGCATACGCGTTGCGCAGGATGCGCTGCAGATAAGACACATCCCGTAGAAGCGGAACCGCTTCGCCTGACGGTAACAGTTTGTCCGCGTCGAACCTTTGTTCGTACAGCGTCTTGTCCCGGCAAAAGAGTAAGTACCCTGGCGCTGCATACGCCGCGTTACCTGTCGCCTTGGTGACAAACTTCTTTTCCGTCGAGTCCAGCTTGCCGATGAAAATAGCGTCAGGATCCGCTTGCCCGAACACATTGGCCGCCAGATAAAGGAAGTGCTTCCCGTCCGGCAAAAACATCGGCCAACGGTGGCTGTTTTCTCCGCGACTCGCATCCGGCAGTGTGATTCGGGTCGCTGTCCCGCCGGCCACCGGCACTCGGTACAATCCGCCCCCGAGTCGCCCACTGGGCGAAAACACAATTACCCCATCCTTATTCCATGTTCCGCCACGTCCAGACGGTGCATCGCAGATCACCTGCACCGGTCCGCCCACTATTTCCAACTTCTTCAGCTTTCCCGCCGCAAAAAACCCCAACGCCTTGCCATCGGGAGACCAGAACGGAGAACTCGCTCCTTCCGTCTCCCCCAGCTTTCTCTCCTCTTGGCCGCCCACCTCGTAGAGCCACAGGACGTTCGTCCTCTCCAATTCCGAGAATCCCACCACAGCTATTGTGTGCCCGTTGGGCGAGAACGCCATGTCGTGGACCGTAAACGGCAGCACCGCTAAGAAATAGCTTGTTTGCAGGGCACTCCTCCGGCTGTGCCAAGCGAATACACCGGCGAGCAGACCCGCCCCCAGCACCCCGCATAGCAGCCATGCCGCTGTCATGCTTGTTTGCCGCTGCACTGCGGAAGAGGATTGGCTTCCGCGCTCGCCAAGCCATTCCAATTCACTTGCAAGGTCTCTAGCCGTCTGCCATCTTTCATCGCGATCCTTGGCCAGACAGCGACGTATCACATGGTCCACACTGGTCGGCGTCAGAGGCGCGATCGCACTGGTTGGCTCAGGTTCTTTCTCCAATATCGCGGACGCCACGCTCAACGGGCTTTTCCCGGCAAACGCTCTCCGCCCGGTCACCATCTCGTAGAGCACGGCACCCAATGAAAATAGGTCACTACGTAGATCCAGATTCCTCCCTTGTACTTGCTCCGGAGACATATATGGGAAAGTGCCCCAAATGGTTCCTTGCTGAGTCAGTGACGACGTTTCTATGGCAGTGGACATGCTTGTCGACGTTGCCATTTGCGTGCCAGCCTTGGCCAGACCGAAATCCAGTAGCTTTACGCCCGACTTGGTCAACATAATATTTGCGGGTTTCAGATCGCGGTGCATTATTCCATTTCGGTGTGCCTTGTCCAATCCGTGAGCGATCTGTGAGCCATACTCCAGGACTTGTTGCAAGGATAACGGCCCCCTGCTGAGGCGAGTTTCGAGCGTCTCACCTGCCAGGTACTCCATGACGATGAAATCCAAACCGTTCTGGTGCCCAACGTCATAAAGGGTGCAGATGTTCGGATGGTTCAAGCCAGAGATGGTCTTGGCTTCCCGTTCAAAGCGCCGTCTTGCATCGGGATCCGAGGAGAGATGCGCCGGTAGAATTTTGACTGCTACGTCTCGTCCCAGGCGCACGTCCCTCGCACGATACACCTCACCCATTCCACCGGCGCCGAGACGTGACTGAATCTCGTAAGGACCAAGTTTTGTGCCAGAAGGGAGCGCCATCAGTGCGTGCCATTGTATTCTTAGGCGGCTTAGCTCACGGCGCGAAGTGGTCGGCTACTCGGAAACAAAATGCCGTCAAGGACCCCGGATTTCCTACTGCGCGGCCCCAGCCATGGCAGCGTGTGCGGCTTTCTTTAAGGAAAGCCGCATGAGGTTCGTTGACCCCACCAAGCCTTACAGGAAATCCGGGGGGATGGGACACCCCCAGATTTGTTGCAGTTTCGCAGAGAACATCAAGCCCTGCTCTCAATTGCTTTGAGTCCTGGCGAAAAATCCGGACTACTCGCGCAGCCAATATTGCGTGCGGCCAAGCAGGGACAAACCGATGAATCCGCGTACCTTCAACTTCCTCCCACCGTCTTCGACCGCAATGTGACACTCGTACTCCTTGCCGTTGTTGGGGTCGAGCACCTTGCCCCCTGACCATTCGTCGCCATCCTTCTGAAGGTCCCAGAGAATACGCATTCCAATTACCGGCCTATCTCTCATCTCCCCCTCGCAGGAGACGCACTGCGGCTGCGGATCCCCAGGGTCCGGATCGAGAAGTTTCTCGATTCTTCCGTACAGTTTCCCGTTCTCTTGCCAGATATTTACGACCGATGTTGCTTTACCGCTAGCCTCGTCAACAGTCTTCCACCGCCCAACTGGAGAGGTCTGCGCGCCCGTCTCCGCATCCTGGCTCAGCGCGGATCCGGCCAACAGTAGAATCGGAAGGCACAACCAACCGACTAGAATGGATTTCATCTGTTCCTTTCGAAATACCTGCGGACTAAGCGTTGGCCAACTCGTACGCGCCTTTCCGCACTTCAATCAAGTCCCATCTGGCCGCCGCCCAACGCGGGAACCGAGTCCGCAAATCAGAGCTCGCATCGCCCGCGGTTGGCAATCTCGTCGGGAGATACTATATCGCAAAGACCGACCGGCGCTCTGTCCATTCGGATACAGGTTTGCGAATCACGCCCCAGGATTGTCGCGACATCATGCAATACCCCCGATGTCCGTAAGCGCGACCTGCTCGACTTTGCGACAATTCTCTTCTGGCAACGTGGCTAACGACGACAACACAATCAACGACCTCACTGAGAAGTGTGCGCGCCGCCAGAATGAAGGTTGAAATGCGCCCTCTTTTCCTGTGGCCATGCCACAGAAAATGTGCCAAGCTGATGTGGTATGCGCACAGGAGAGATTGATGGCGGAATCGAAGCTTGACTTACTGCAAGGGACCCTCGACCTGATGGTCCTGCAAACGCTGATCGCTATGGGCGCCATGCACGGCTACGGCATTGCCCGGCGCNNACCGCAAGGCGAAGTACTACTCCATTACGAGGACCGGCCGAAAACAGTTGGTCGAGGACGCCGCGCACTGGCACCGATTGTCGCGAGTGATGGGCCGTGTGTTGGCTATGCCGACGGAAGGGGAGCTGTGATGGGCGCCCTGCGTGAAGGACTGCAGCGTGTGCGCTCCTTCTTTCAAAAGGAGCAGCGGGATTTGGAACTGGATGCGGAGGTGACCGCGCATCTTGAGCTCGCGGTGGAGGAGAATATGCGCCGCGGCATGTCTGAGGAAGAGGCCCGTCGCCAGGCCCTGATTCGGTTCGGCGGGGTAATGCAGGCGAAGGAACAGCAGCGCGAGGTACGGGGATTGCCCTGGCTCGATGTGCTGCTGCAGGACATGCGCTACACCTTTCGCACACTACGCCGCGACCGCGGGTTTGCCTTGATCGCCGTGATCATCCTGGGGTTGGGGATCGGCGCGAATATCGCCGTCTTCAGCGTGGTGAACACGATCCTGCTGCGGCCGCTGCCGCTTCACAATCCGCAGGAATTGGTTCGGATACTGTCAAAAAAGACCACCGGTGGGGAATCCAGTATGACCTATTCCGCGGATGCCACGGAGGAGTTTCAGAGGCGAAACCGCTCCTTCCAAGCGGTAACTGGCTACTACGCCTTCTCCTCCAGTGACAACGTTAAGCTGATGGGGAATGGGCAGCCGTTGCCTCTTACTGGCCTCTTGGTAGCCGGCAATTTCTTTCAAACGCTCGGCGTGCAGCCGTCGTTCGGACGGCTGTTCACGGCTGAGGAATCTCTGCACAACAGCAAGCCCGTCGTGTTGCTGAGTCATGCTCTCTGGAAGCGGCAGTTTGCCAGTAACCCCGGGATTGTGGGGCAAGGGATCGATTTGAACGGGACGCCGTTCACCGTGATTGGCGTGTTGCCGGATACCTTTGACTTTGGTTCGATTTTCGCTCCCGGCTCGAAGGTCGATCTCTACTCCCCGGTCATCTTCGACGATATACGCGACGAGGGAAATACGATGGCGCTGGTCGGCCGCTTGCAGCCGGGAGTGAGCCTGGCACAAGCCCAGGCGGAGGCCGATCTTCTCTTTCCCAGCCTGCACATCAGCCTGAAGCATCCGGAATACGGAGGGGACTACACCGGCAGACTACTGGGGTTGAAAGACTACGTGAGCGGAAAATTGCGGCAGTCGCTGATTGCGTTGTGGTGCGCGGTGGGCCTGATTCTCCTCATCGTGTGCGTGAATCTTTCCAATCTGTTGCTGGCGCGAGGGGTTGCGCGCAGCAAGGAATTTGCCATGCGCACGGCCTTGGGCGCTGGGCGTGGCAGACTCGTGCGCCAGTTGCTGACAGAGAGCCTCGTCCTTTCGGGCGCGGGCGCCGTGCTGGGCCTGGGAATTGCTTTTGCCATTACCACCTATCTCGCCCATCAGGGATCGATCGCTCTACCGCTGCTGAGCAGCGTGCGTGTCGATGGAGCCGCGCTCGCATGGACGCTGCTCATTGCAGTGGCCGCTGCCGTTGCCTTCGGTCTTGCTCCCGGGCTCAAGATATCGAGTGGCAATTTGCAGGAGGCGCTCAAAGACTCAGGCCATGGAATGAGCGGGGGCAAGAAGCACGAGGGGATGCGCTCGGTGTTGATCATTTCCGAGATTGCCCTGGCCTGCGTGCTGCTGGTGGGCGCCGGATTGCTTTTGCGGAGTTTTCTGCGGATCCTCGATGTCGATCTTGGTTTTCGGCCTAGCCGGGCCGCCTCGATCAGTGTGGATTACGACGATGGAGGCAACGCAGCCAAACGAAGCGTGATCTGGCAGGAGATTCTGCGTCGCGTAGATGAGATTCCGGGCGTCGAGACGGCCGGCATCACTGACAACCTGCCGATGAGCCGAAATCGAAGCTGGGGTATCTCGGCGAAAGGCAAAGACTATCGCAAAGGGGAACTCGAAGATACGTTTGTATACGTTGTTTCGCCGGGTTACCTCAACGCGATTGGAATGCACCTGGTCAAGGGCCGCGATATTCGCTGGGATGACAACAACAAGAGCGAAGGGGTAGTCATCATCAATGAGACGGTCGCGCGCCGGCTCTGGCCCGGGCAAGACCCCATCGACCGCATTGCGCAGGCGGGCGGCGCCGATGCCCGCGTGATTGGCGTGGTTGCCGATGTCCACGAGAGCAGCGTCGAAGGCAATGCGGGCTGGCAAATGTACCTGTCCGCGACAGCGCCTCAATATGGGCCAGATGGAGCTCAGCTCGTCGTGCGCACGAAATTGCCTCCGGAAATGCTCGCTTCCAGCGTGATGAGCACTCTGCGGCAAATCAATCCCGGCCAGCCGGCGACAGAATTCCGCCCGATCCAACGTCTGGTGGATCATGTGGTTTCACCGCGCCGCTTCTTCGTTTTGCTGGTAGGCGTATTTGCCGCCCTCGGCCTCATTCTGGCTTCNNGCGTGCAGTTTGCAGTGATTGCAAATACACTACGGCTGGCAGTGATTGGGATCGCAGTGGGGACAGTGGCTTCGTTCGGGATTTCCAACCTGATTGCGTCGCTCCTGTTTGGAACGCCTCCAACCGACCGAACTACCTTCCTAAGCATGATTCTCTTGCTGTTGATGGTGGCGTTGCTTGCCGGATATCTTCCTGCGCGGCGGGCCTCACGAATCGACCCGATGATTGCTCTCCGCA
>PLZN01000239.1:0-161 GCA_003152195.1 Acidobacteriaceae bacterium | reverse complement strand
ATGAGCATGCCCACCGAGGTCGCAGCATTGCGAGAGTATTTGTTCAGAACGATCCCAACTCCCGAGGCTAACAGGATTGCTCCACTCAGATACGCCCATGCGAGTGGAAAGGGCACCCACGCAGGTGTCAACTTGGCTAACAGCCCGTGGTTAAAGTGCCT
>PLZN01000491.1 GCA_003152195.1 Acidobacteriaceae bacterium | reverse complement strand
GTCGTCGACCAACCCAACTTCCTTCTGCACGAAAGGTTCCGCATAGCGAACGCCGCCAAGCAAGCCGTAATGCCGGGCCAGCGAGAAGGTGCGTTCGCGGATCTCATCGTGGGGTACAAACAGGGACCCACCGGAGGGCTGATCGGCGTATTGCGAGCGATAGGCGAGCAAGGCTCGAAAGCGTTCTTCAATGAAGGGCGTAATGTCGACCACAAAGCTGGGCCGCGCGTCAGCATAGAGGCTGGCATATACGATTTTGAAGGGCCGGAACGCCGGCTCACCGGTCTCGATTTTGCCCAGGCCGGAGAGAAAACAGGCTTCATAACCAAGAGTCGAGCTGTTGTAGTGGTCAGGATGGCGGCCTTGCCAATAGGGCAGAATCAACACCCGGGGCCGCAACTGCCGCAGTTTACGTACGACCTTGATGCGGTTCTCCCAGGTGTTTTCCACCCGGCCGTCGGGAATGTCGAGCGCCCCGCGCCACGCGACGCACAGGATGCGGGCGGCTTCGTCCGCTTCCCGGGCCCGTTCTTCCGCTGAACCGCGTGTGCCGGCTTCGCCCTGGGTCAGGTCGAGAATTGCCGTGCGCAGCTGAAGCGAATGCATGCGCAGAAGTGTGCCGCCGCATGTCTGCTCCACATCATCCCGATGAGCGGCGATGGCGAGAACGTCGACCGGAGCCGCGTCGCTCATGCCGCGCAAGACGGCTCAATACGTGGTGTTGTCGTCATCACTCGGCGCATCCATGTAGGCCACATCGTAAGCCGTCCCGACGACGGTAACCTGCGAATTGTCGAGCGCCGAACCATCCGTGGTGCTGTAGATGTACACCTGTCCACCCTCGGCCGTATAAACCTTGTGCAGGCTTATCACGGCAGCGACGCCGGTCGCGTCACCCTTATAGGAATCCACTTCGGTGACCGAATTGGTCGACGTGTTGAACATAGTCAAGCAGCCGAGCGCCACGCTGGCGCCATTCTGGGACTGATGATAGCGTTCCCCCTGGGTACAGAGCTGTGACCCGACCCAGAGTGTATTGTCGTCGCCGAACACCATCTTGAGATGCGTCCCATCGCTAATGGAGTACGCACCCGTGACCTGCTTCGCGTTGGTATCGAGAATAGAGAGAAACCCGGCAAAGTACCCATCGGGTTGCAGTTGCTGGCCCGCGAGGTACAACAGATTCCCATTTTCGAGCGCGTCCGTGGTCCCCCCGGGAATGGGCACGGTGGCGGTCACAGCCGTGGGACTGCCCGGCGGTACCGGCGCGCCGCTCTGGATGATGATCCCTGCGACCGGCAGGAAGCTGACGCTGGCCTGGGTGCCGCCACACTCCGGGCCGCAGTTGAGTATATAAGCCGTGGTGCCGTCCGCTGAGAAGACCGCCTTGGTGGGCTGGTCAAACGTGCCGGCCACGGGCAGGATGCAATACACGGGCAGGTTTTGCGGTTCGCAATCCTCCGCATTGGACGGCACCTGCTGGTTCGCCTGCAGCTTAAGAATCCTATAGATCGCGTTGCTATTCTGCACAAAGACCAAGGCCGCCGAACCGCTGGGATTGATGGAAACGCGAAAGACGTTGGGCAGATTCAGGGAATAGCTCGTGCCCAGAGTACGGTCCTGTACGGTGAGCACGTGCGCCGCCTGGTTGGCGGCAAAAACATATCTCTGGTCGCGCGAGATAAAGACACTGGAGGACTCTCCGGGCAGACTCACGGTGGTCGTTTGTTTCTCAGAAGCGTAATTCAACAACGCATAGCTGCCGTCGCCAGAGCCGTAAACGGCACCGGCCTGCTCCTCCGGCATATTTTGGATCGTCTCAGGGTCACCCCCCGCGTATCCCGCCAGGCTGAAGNNAGGCAACTTTGTTATTGAAACTATGGCGGATATCGTAAAACGCGTCCACGATCTGCAGTGAACCCTTGGTCAGTGGGCCGGGGTTCTGGACCGCGATCAACACACGGTTGAGGATCCCGCTGGGGGGCAGGGCGCGGCCGGCAAAGTAATAGCTCTTGCCGCATCCGGCCAGAATAACGGAGACAAAGCAGGCTAGCGCAGAAAGGGCACACAAGGACCGGAGACTTCTTTTCTTCAACNNCTAAGACCTCACCAGAATCACCACGCGGCGGACATGCGGGAAAGGCCAAGTATAACAAAGCGGGCGGCTGGCTTTCGCACGCCGGGTGGCTTAGCATAGTTAAATCAACCTTATGAAGAATCGGCTCACAGACATCTTCGGAACGCGGAGCGTGCTCTGTGATGGAGCTATGGGCACCAGCCTGTACGCTCGTGGCATCTTCATCAACCGCTGCTACGNNCGGAGATTATCGAAACCAACACCTTTGGCGCTAATGCTCTGCGTTTGCAGCGCTATGGGCTCAGGGACCGGGTGGTCGAAATCAATCGAGCCGGAGCCGAGCTGGCGCGCAAGGCGGTGAACCAGCTGGCCGACAAGCAAAGCGGAGAGGCCTGGGTTGCGGGCGCCGTCGGTCCCCTGGGCGTGCGGTTGGAGCCGCTGGGAAAGATCGGCCTCGATGAGGCCCGCGAAGCCTTTACCGAGCAGATTGGCGGCCTGGTGGAAGGCGGGGTAGATCTGATTCTGATCGAAACCGTTTCCGCGCTGAACGAGGCGGAGCAGGCCATTCTTGCGGCCAAGTCCGCGGCCCCCTCGCTGCCCGTTTTGGTGATGGTGACGGTTGACGAGGATGCAAACTGCCTGGACGGCTCTTCCCCGGAGACGGCGGCCGCGCGATTGACCGAGTGGGGCGCGGATGCCATTGGTTGCAACTGCAGCACGGGACCGGCCACGGTACTCACCGCCATTGAGCGGATGGCGGGGGCCAGCAGCCTGCCATTGATCGCGATGCCGAATGCGGGCATGCCGCGCGCTGTGGATGGGCGGAACATTTACCTTTGCTCGCCTGAGTACATGGCGAGCTTCGCCCGCAAGTTGATCAAAGCCGGTGTGCAATATGTTGGAGGGTGTTGCGGGACCACTCCCAGCCATATCCGGGCGATGAAATCCTCCTTGCGCGCCATGGGCGCGCAGCAGATCGCTAGTCATCCGGTGAAGGAGCCTCCGCCCACGTCCGAGATCCAGCCGGCGCCGTTGGCGGAGCGATCCCTCCTCGGCTCCTTGATTGCTCACGGGACGTTTGTGACCATGGTCGAGATCGTATCGCCCAAGGGCATTGCNNCTGCACTATACCTGTCGTGACCGCAACGTGCTGAGCATCCAGTCCGACCTGCTGGGAGCTTCTTCGATCGGTCTCAAAAATATTCTCTGCCTGACTGGCGATCCGCCCAAGCTCGGCAATTACCCGGATGCCACGGCGGTTTTCGATGTCGATGCCATCGGACTGGTGAACATCGTCCGCCGCCTGAACCACGGACTCGATATCGGAAGCAATCCCATCGGCGCCTCGACCGGCTTCACGATAGGCGTGGCCGCCAATCCCGGCGTCCCGGATCTGGACAACGAGATTCGCCGTTTTGCCTACAAGGTGGAAGCGGGCGCCGAGTATGCCATTACCCAGCCGGTATTTGACTTGAAGCTGTTGGAGATATTCCTCAAGCGCATTGAGTCCTTTCGCATTCCCGTCATCGCNNGCAATGCGGAATTCATGAAGAATGATTTGCGCGTGTCCATGCCGGATGAAATCATGCTGCGCATGCAAAAGGCCGACACTCCGGATCTGGCTCGCGCGGAAGGAATTCGCATCGCGAGGGAGATGTTGGAGGCGGTGCGACCGATGGTCCAGGGTGTGCAGGTCAGCGCGCCGTTTGGGCGCTACTCCTCCGCGGTCGAAATCCTTGAGGTTGTCTTGCCAAAAAAATCGCCCGGGAACCAGCACGGCGAGACAGTGCACACCGTCAAGCCTGAGAGGTCCGGCGTTGGCAACGTTTGAAGAGTCGCTCAAACAGCTCGAAACCATCGTGGCCCAGCTCGAGCGCGGTGATCTCCCGCTTGAGGACTCGATCAAGATGTTTGAGGAGGGCATGCGCCTCTCGGCGCAATGCAAGCAAGAG
>PLZN01000599.1:8780-11453 GCA_003152195.1 Acidobacteriaceae bacterium | reverse complement strand
GTGGTGTCTCGCCATGAGTTCGTTCGTACCGGCTCTGGAGCGATGGGACGCGCCCATGCGGCATGCGATAAGGAATGCCTGCACGGTCGCTTCGACGTTGGCCTTGTTCTGACCCGAAATGTCGAAGGCTGTGCCATGCGCCGGCGTCGTGATTGGGATGGGCAACCCGCCCTGGATCGTCACTCCCCTTTCAAATCCCAATAGCTTGAGCGCGATCTGCCCCTGGTCGTGATACATCGTGACAAGTGAATTACTTCCGGATTGTGGTTGTATACATAGCGTATCAATCCGGTCAACGCTGTATACATGCGACGACACTAGCGCGCGGTGCTTGGCATGTAACTGGTTGATTTTCAATGGACAAAGCCAAAACGAGAATGGCTATCCGTTTGCTCCATCAGAGTTCAACGAAGCATCGGCTGGGCTCGGGGATTGATCTGTGCTACGTAGTTCAGTAAGGCAAGTTTCATCCCCCGACCTGATCGATTTCATCAGGCGCGCCATACGGCGAAGCATGACTCCTCCCGCCCGATGTTGGAAATGCAGGAGATCTACATGCTCGCTCGTCGTTGTGTTCGAGGACTTTTGCTCCTCTGCCTTGGTACCGCTCTTGTGGGGTGTGCCAACTCGGGGCTGGATTCCATTTAGGTTACACCGGCAACTCAGTCTCTGACGGTAGGTCAGACTACGCAATTTACCGCAGTCGGAACATACGGCAATGCGAAACAACCTTCGACACGGAATATTACGAGCGCGGTGAATTGGACCTCCAGCGCTCCTTCCGTGGCAACCGTCAGTGCTTCCGGGGTCGCAACGGCTGCGGGTACGGGCACAACAACGATCACAGCTGGCGGAGCGGCGTTCAATGGAACGCCGTCAGACGGCTCTTCGGCCTTTGAGAAAAGAACCACTTACAGCACCCCTATCGACTGAGGATTTGGAACGTTGCCTGGACCCGGCTGTATACGCCATTTCACCGTGCCCTGCTTTCTGTAAACAGCCGTGCACACCCGGCAGGATGAAAGCAGCTACGATTTCTCGAATTTCTTGACTTCCGCGATTTGGACGAAAAATTGCTCCACTCAAACAGGAATGGACATTCCAGTGGCGAAGGCCGGATTGGGCGACACCGTTATCGTCTCAATGATCCAGCCAGGCCGGGCGCTATGAATGTGACCCCGGCAGGGCCGCAAAACTAAGCCAGTTTCACGGAGAGCTTGTGAAGAAAGTTACAGCTTGTATCCTGTTTATCCTTCTCGGCCAGGCGATTTCCTTCCCGGCCTTTGTCCGTGCCGACACGAATTCCGCGCAGCGCAAGCCGCAGGCGAGCTTGATGAAAAAGTACATGAAGCATCAAAAGAAGGAACACAAGAACGCGCGTAAATCGCAAAGAAAGGCGGAGAAAAACTGGAAGATGCGTCACCATACAGGGCACTAGCATCTGCGAAACTGAACGGCATCCTCGGCAAAAATCCGCTGGCGACTTGGGTTTGGCAATGCGTCTTGCCGCCAACGCTCCGAAGCGCGCTTGGCCGGCGGCGAGCATTTGCCGCATTACATCCAAGCCTTCCTGTCCCCGCCCGGGGGGGGGGCAGGGGATGGACAGACACATGCGGCCCCGGTAAAAACCTCAGATGATTGAGTGTGTCAAAACACGAGGTCTTTATGTCGAGTTCGAGGAGCGGCGAATGAGCTTAGCATGGGCTGATAGAATTCTCGCGATCCACGCTCTTCAATCCTCGACGAGATACCCGCATGGCTTTCAGAGACCCTCGTAGTTCGCGTTCCTTCCGCTCCGGCTATTGGCTTCTCCCAGTCGCTTTGATCCTGGCCGCGATGGGGATCCTCTCTTGTGCCGCCAGAGCCCTGGAAAAGACTCAACTCCCTGGTGAAGACTGGATCCCGCTATTCAACGGGAACGATCTGAGTGGTTGGACTAAAATCGGCAATGAGAGCTGGACTGCAGAGAGCGGGCTGATCCACGGGAAAGGCCTCACCCAAGATTACGGGTATCTGCAAACCGAGAAAGATTATAAAGACTTTCAGCTTTCCCTACGCTTCAAGTGCGTAGGTGACGGCAACAGCGGAGTCTTCTTCCATACTGCATTCAAACCTGGAACCGCGGATGTGACGCAAGGCATGCAGTTTGAGATCGACTGCAAAATGATGCATCACACCGCCGGCGTATATGCCGAAGACGGGCGCGGGTGGGTGGTTTGGCCGGCGCCGGAAAACGAGGGTGTGGTGCGTATGGGCGAGTGGAACGACTATCTGGTAGAGGTCACCGGGAACCGTTACCAGTCCCGCCTGAATGGGGTGCCCATGGTGGACTTCACCGATCCCAAACCGACCTCATTCGATGGCAAGATCGCATTGCAACTGCACGCCGGCGGACACGGCAACATGGAATTCAAAGACATCTGGATACGAGATCTTTCTCACCGGTAGCGGAAGCAAATAGCTTTCGGTAACACCGCTTATCACGAGCCCGGATTTCTCATCAGGGCAGCGGTTTCCTTGGTAAGCTGCTCTCACCTTTGTCATGCCGAGCGTACCGGGATTTCCTACTACGCGGCACCAAAGATGACCTCGTGTGCGGCTTTCATCAAGGAAAGCCGCATGAGCTTTGCGGAACCCATCGGGCTCAACAGGAAATCCGAGCGCAGTCGAGGG
>PLZN01000599.1:0-8760 GCA_003152195.1 Acidobacteriaceae bacterium | reverse complement strand
CGAAGGCTGTGCCATGCGCCGGCGTTGTGATTGGGATCGGCAAGCCGCCCTGGACCGTCACTCCCCTTTCAAATCCTAGTAGCTTGACCGCGATCTGCCCCTGGTCGTGATACATCGTGACAATGCCATCGTATTGACCGTCGCGGGCCTTCAAAAAGATGGTGTCGGCTGGAAACGGCCCGGCGACGGGATAGCCCTCCGCATTCGCCTCGCGCACGGCTGGCGCGATGATGTCGATCTCCTCACGACCGTAGGCGCCGCCCTCTCCGCCGTGGGGATTAAGAGCGGCCACTGCCACCCGCGGATGCTCGAATCCCGCCAAATGCAGGGCATCGTAGAGCAACTTGACGGCTTCCAGGATCCGTTCCCTGGTCAGGTAAAGACCAATGTCTTTCAGCGCCACATGAGAAGAAACGCGAGAGGTCCACAAGTCGCCCAACGTATTGAACTCGCAGCAATAGGAACTGACCTTCAGATGGTCGGCAAAGAAGTGAAGCTCGTCCGGGAACTTCATGCCCGCCATGATCATGGAGCGTTTGTTCAGAGGGGCAAAACAGATGGCGTCGATCAGGCCTGCCGACGCGGCGTCCAGGCACATCTCCAAAACTTTGAGTACCGAGGCACCACCGGCGATGGACACCGTGGAGCGCGGAGCTTCCCCTGGGCGGACACTCTCCACCGGGAGAAACAGCGGAGAACCGTCTGGGAACGAGCGCACCTCATCGAAACGATGGACGGTACGAGTGGCGACGCTCACTCCGGCAATCGCCTGACCTTCTTCCCACAGCCAAGCGTCACCGGCTAAAACCACTTTGGCGCGTTCGATGACGTCGCGGCGGGCCAACAACTTGGCCATCAACTCGGGACCGATCCCGGCCGGATCACCAAGGGTAAGTGCCACCGTCGGCCTCTGTGAAACATTCACCAGATCCTGCTTCCTCTCTTCGCTGCCGGCCACGACCGCGAGATGGATGGCATGCCGCAAATCATGCCCTGCGTAATTAGTGAAATCGGCGACCTATAAAGCCGCTCCGAGGATAGTTTCTGGAACGCCGCAAGGAGGCGCCAACAGTGTATACGCCGTTTCACTTCGGGATACCACCCTGTAAACAGCCGTGCACACCAGCCAGGATGACAAAAGCCCTAACCTCCTGAATTCATTGCCTCGTTGACTCTCCGCGGTTTGGATAGAGAATTGCTCCTCTCAAATTACCGCAGTCGAATGAACCACCTCGGGGGAGGGCTGGCTAAGTCGACTGCCTTGGACACGGGAAGCGTTTTCGATGAGAAGACCTTCCCGTTTTTCCATTCAGCAGGAGCCCCAAATCCCGCCACAGAGCGCTGGGTTTGATCTAGGCTTCCTTAAGGTAGATGGTTTTTCCAGGTGTGGATGAGTGTCCGTACCAGCTGCACGCCATTGTGACCAGCGCCATCACCATCGCGGATGCAGAGCGCGTCCGCCGCGGAAGATCGCCAATGGGCCCAAGACCCAGGAAAAGTAGAACCGTGATCAGCGCGGCAGTGAGAATGAACGGTTTTCGCGCTGGTGGACCCTTTAAGAGGCCACAGGAACAATTGTGGTGGAGCTAAGCGGGATCGAACCGCTGACCTCCTCGTTGCGAACGAGGCGCTCTCCCAGCTGAGCTATAGCCCCACAAGGCGGGAACAACCAGCATCAGTTTAAAGCATTTTTCGCAATTACTGTGATTTGGACAGAGTTGGCCATTTGCGGTTGGCGGAAGCGCGCGGGCGCGGCTGCCCGCGAAGGGCTCAGGCTTGGTTGAAACGGCCTTCGATGCCAGCGAAGAGAGCGTCCAGCTGCGCGTTGGGAATCTGACCCTGCGCCATTCCAGGCGACCCGCCGCCCCGCAAACCGTAGGCCGCAAGTGCCTCCCGCAGCAGGGTCCCGCAATCGATCTTCAGATCGGGGCTTGCCGCCACCACCACCCGGGCTGGTTCCTCCTGGGTGGCGGCCAGCAGCGCGCAGGTCTGGGGAGCCGATGCAGTCAACCGCGACGCCAGCAGCTTGAGGTAGGCCGCATCATGATCGGTAAAGGTTTGCCGCACCACTCTGCGTCCCTCCTCGATCGGATGCTCAAGAATCAGGCGCGAGGCATGATAGACGGCCAGCTCTTCGGTGAGCTTCTGGCGTGCCTTGTTCGCCGCCTTGCCCTCGGCCAGCAGCCGCTCAACCGCTTCCGGTACCTGGGAACGGCCGACCGACAGCGCGCCGGCCGCACGCGTCAGCGTCGCCAGATCCTGCCGCGCAGCCACGGCCGCGCGCACGCCACAGACAAACTCCACCCGGAGGCCCTGGCGCATACGTTCTGTCCCGCGGATCAGCAGGCCGCCAATCTGGCCCGTGGCCTGGACGTGGGTGCCGCCACAGGCATTGAGATCGATCTCGTCGATCTCAATGAGCCGAATAGCTCCCTCTCTTTCCGGCAACTTATGAAGAGTGCCGGCGGCAAGCAGCATCTCGGCCTCATCCCGCGGGATGGTGCGCATAGTGACCGCACGATCTTCGGCGATGATCTCGTTGACCGCGTCCTCCACCCGCTCCAACTCTTCAAGAGAAATGCCTTCGCGCGCAAGATCGATAGTCGAGGTCATCTCGCCCAGATGGAAGGAAACTGTGAGCGCACCGAGCTGGCGATACAAAACCGCGGAGAGCAAATGCTGACCCGAGTGCTGCTGCATGTGGTCACGGCGGCGGCTCCAGTCGACGTATCCGCGGACAGCAGTCCCGGCCAGCAGCGGCTTGGGCGTCGTGTGCCAGACTTCTCCCTGGTCGTCCTCATCTACCGCGAGGATAGGAGCTTCGAGCAGGGCGCCCCCCGAAGATGTAGCCGTGAGCATGCCGGTGTCATGCGGTTGGCCACCGCTGGTGGGGTAGAAAGCACTGCGATCCAGGGCAATTTGCCATAGGGACCGCCCTCCGCTCCGGGAAACCTCGCGGACGTCGGAAACATGCGCCTCGAAGAAGGCCAACGACGGGTCAGCATAGTAGAGCCGGTCAGACATATCTGCAAGCTATTCTATCCGGGGGGCGCAAAGCCGGCCCGTTCAGGGAGATTCAGGTTGTCACTTTTCAGGGTTCGAGCCGTCTGCGGCGTGTTGCCCCTCTTGTTGGGCCTCGGAGTGGCCCGGGGACAGGCAACGAGTTCCAAGCCCGGCGGCGATGCTCCTGCCCGGCCGACCTGCACCGAGTTGTTGCAAGCGCAGGATGTAAAAGCTATCGCGGCTTGCAAGGCGCAGCTCGACGAGGCCGAAAGCGGCCCTTCGACCGAGCGCATGGCGCGCATGGTGGCCAACGACGAATATGGCATCGCCTTGCTGGCCGATGCGCACCAGCCTAAACAGGCACTCGTTGCTTTCGACCGCGAGATCGCGCTGTTGCCGTCAAGCACCGTCAAGCCCGACAGCCTGCAGTGGGCGGTAGCGTTCTGGCACCGCGCCACCGCCTATCAGCAACTGGGTCAGTGGGCGCACGCGGAAGGTGATCTGGCAACGGCAGAGGATACGTTGACCAGGGCAATCGCGGTCGCCTCCGGCGATGTGCCGCGCACCCAGCATTTTACCCAACTGCGCCAGCGGGTCCGCGCCCAGCGTGCGGATATGCTCGAGCACCTAGGCAAGCACAGAGAGGCGCAAAGAGTACGAGCTACACAATAGTGCTAGGAATGGGGACGCCGAAACCGGCGACACCGCCTTGCTCATCCGGCATAATCAATCTATTCCAATCAGTCCCTGCCCGGAACGGGAGTATTATGCGCGTTTGCATCTGCTGTTTGACCCTGCTCATCATCGCCGGGCCACAATCCTCGATCTGTCAACAGACGGCGGGCGAACCTACCGCGCCTGCCGCCAAACCTGGTGAACCTGCGGCCTCCACCACGGAACCGCTGAGCGACGAGGACAAAGCCAATCTGTTGAGCGACCAGGTGGGGAAGTTGATGGTGAAGTGCGTAAACCTGCTCACCGCGCAGGATCCGCTCTCACTGGATTATTGC
This sequence comes from Acidobacteriaceae bacterium, assembly GCA_003152195.1. Lineage (GTDB taxonomy): Bacteria > Acidobacteriota > Terriglobia > Terriglobales > Acidobacteriaceae > PALSA-350. Next base: position 4,747 of record PLZN01000599.1, on the reverse strand, counting down.
AAGCAGCAACGTGATCTGGCCGACCAATATCCTCCACATTTGCGCCTGGTGGACAAGATGATGGCGCATGACGAATACGGCATCGCCCTGGCAGCCTTCGACCATAAGACGGAAGCGCTGGAGGAGTTTGACCGGGAGATTGCGCTGGTGCCCAAAGCCGTCAAGCCGGGGGCGACGGAGTGGAGCACGGCCTACTGGCATCGGGCGATGCTCTACTCCCAGTTGGGCCAACCCGATAAGGCCGACCACGACTATCGCGCAGCGGAGGACAATTTCCGCAAGCCGGCGTTTGCCACCGGCGACGCATCGGCGGAGAAGAAAAGGCGGGCCATTCTGCGCCAGCACGCCGCGCTGCTGCAGAAGCAAGGCAAAACCGATGCGGCGCATCGCCTGCTCGAAGAGGCGGCGAAGTAAAGCCGTTGCTGGTCCAAGCAGGAAAAGGGTTCCATGACCGAAGAAGCATCCCCTAAAAGGCCGCGGATGAAAGATGTCCCTCGCGGCATGGAACCCTATTTCATCGCTTTTCTGCGCCGGGGTGAGCGGTGGAACGATACCCAGGGTACTGAGGCGGCCGACTTGCTGCCTCGCCACCTTGCCTTCCACCGGGAACAAGTGGAAGCTGGACGCTACCTGCTAACCGGGCCGATTACCGATGACGGGCCGCTGGTGGGTATCTTGATCATCGCGGCCAAGACCGTCCAGGAGGCGTTGGCGATCGCCTCCGCCGACCCTGGGGTACAGTCACGACGATTGGCGGTGGAGGTGCGTCCTGTCCTTCTGCCCTCGTTGAAGGAATTGAAGATCATTTATCCCTAGCATGTGTCTTTTCCATGCGCTGCATAGCCGACGCAACCGCGTCGAGGTAGCGCTTGGGCTTTTGTTCCAGCAGCGAGTGCTCGACGGCCTTCTTATAACCGCCGGTATAGATGCTGTAGATGACGGCAAGCGCGGAGCCGACCCCCAGGGCGAAGCCGAAGAAATACCCCAGCATGATGTTGTAGAACCCGCCCATCGTCAGAGTCCGCCTTGAGCTCGTGGATCGAGCAAGATCCCGGTGGAAACCGTCTTGGGCAGGGAACGGTGTAGGACGGGCGGCCCCGACCTGCCCCACTCACTGGGATCCCAATGGATCGGGCTGAGTATATGGCCGCGATGGCGAAAGGTTATGGGGTGGGGCGGCCGGTTGGATCCCATCGCGTCAAAGGTAAGCAGGATTTGGCTGCCGTTCTGCGTCCAGCGGCCATGCTGGATTGCGTCGTTTTTGCCGATGTACAGGGTAGTGAGAATCGCCGTGCCGTCCGCAGCCAGATTGAGGGTGAAGACGCGTCTCGCCGCATCCGCCGCAGGCGCATGGCCCTGATAAGTACCTGAGGGATCAGCCTCCGGGCGACGGGCAAATTCGACGGTGTAAAAGGCCGTCGCGGTTTTCGCCGGGTCCTGCGGCTGGACGCTTTGGCTGGCCGGCCTGACCTCGTTGGGAGCCGCCGAAGCCCGCCCGGCCGGGGCGCAGGTGGCCACGGCAGGAATGAGCCAGAAGACCGTCACCAAGGGCCGCGCAACCAGGGAACGGATGTGGAGTACTGCGCGCATGACGAATGATGATACTCTGCCGCCATTCGCAGCCGAGCGGAAAGCGGGTATCATGCGTCTCTATAGCAGACGTCTCTCTTTGTTCGCACCGGAGCACAGAACAACGGAAGCTATGGAAACCGTTGAAGGACAATTCGGCGGATGGCTGGAGGCCGAGGCAGTGGCCGAACCAGAGTTGGATACGCACGCCCGGGTGACCGCGCTGGTGCATGAGTATTCGACCACTCTTTACCGCGTGGCTTATTCGGTCACGCGCAACGCAGCCGATGCCGAAGATGTGGTGCAGGAGACTTTCCTGCGCGTTCTGCGACACCGGAACAAGCTGGCCGAAGTGCGTGACTACCGCGTCTGGCTGGTTCGCATTGCGTGGAACCTGGTCCTCGACCGCAAGCGGCGCGCCAAAACGCGGCCGCAGGCGGACGATTTCGAAGAGTTGGCGCGGATTCTGCCGGCTGGCGAGCTGAGCGCGGAAAAGTTGGTGATCACCGCCCAGCGTCATGCCCGGATTCTTCGTCTCATCGACACGCTGCCGGCCAGGGAGCGCGAAGTTTTGCTGCTCTCTGCTGTGAATGAGCTGTCCACAGTGGAGATTGCCCTGGTCCTCAAGACAACCGAATCGACCATCCGCTCCCGGCTGTACCGTGCGCGCCATGCGCTTGCAGCCTTACTGGAGCAGGAAGGGAGCCTGAAATGAGCATACGTTCTGAAATCGATGAGACACTGCGTCTGCTGGGAAGTGCTCAGCCACCCCCCGGTCTGGAGAGGCGCGTAAATCTGCGGCTGCAGTCCCCCCGCAGCCATTTTTCCATCGTCCAGGCCTTCTTTGCCTGCGCCGTTGCGGCGAGCGTTGCCATATCCGCCGTAACCCTGAATCCTGCACTGCGCAGGCTGGTGTTTCATCAGCACTCCGGCGCACCGGCTACGCGCGCCGTCGCCGCTCCGCGTGTGGTTGCCCCTGCGCCCGGGGGGTTCGGGACCGCGTCGGCGGTTCACGTGCCCGTGGAGCCGGTTCCGGTGCAGCCCACGCCGGTGAACCAGGGACGCGGGCGATCCAGATCGGGCCGGACTGTGCTCTCTAACGGGACCCTGGCGCCGCTGCCGCGTGGGGTTGCCGCGCCCCACGAGCGGCTCTCCGCTGTTCCCACCACCGACCCTCCGCCAACGCCTGATCCGATACAGTAATGAAGGGTTGGGCGCCCTCGATCCCCGGCAACCCGGCCCTCTGCGCCCTCGGTCTGCTGGTCAGGCTAATTCTGGCCTACTTTGCCCCCTACAGCACCGCTTCGATGACCACGTGGACCACAGCCAGCACCAAGGCTCCAATGAAGGCCGCGCCGAAGCTTGCGATCTGCAATCCCGGGGTGATCTTGGCCGCCAGCATGAGCATGAGCGCATTGATCACCAGAAAGAGTAGACCCAGGGTGAGAATGGCGAAGGGAAAGGTCACCACCTTCAACAGCAGCCCCAGCGTCATATTGAGAAAGCCGATCACCAGGACTGCCACCAGCGCGGAGGGCAGACTCACGACCCGGAAGCCCGGCACAACATAAGTTACCGCCAATAGAGCCAAGGCACCCAAAATCCATTTCAAGAGCAGATGAATCATCGTCGTGTTTTCCTTTCGAGGGTAAAATCCCGCGATCCGATCGCGTGAACGCGAACGACCTGCGGAGGCATTCCGGTAACAGCCTACGCTAAGATTAGTCTCTATGGGCTCGAATCCATGGTCTGCAACGTTCGTTTTGCTGGTCTCGTTGGGATGGTGGGGAGTTCTGCATTCTCCATCCGCCTCTGCCGCGAACGAGCCGCAGACCGCTTTACCGGATGCCGCAACCCTGCTGCGGGAGGTTGAGGCGCACCAGAAGGTGCTGGATAAAGTGCGGGAGAATTACACTTTCCGCGCGATCCAGACCACTAGGCAATTGGACAGCGGCGGGAACACGAAAAAGATTGAGACAGAAGCGCACGAAGTCTTCTTCGTGAATGGCCAGCAGGTAGAGAAGCTGGTGCGCAAGGATGGCAAGGACCTGACCCCGGATCAGGCGCGCAAGGAACAAGACCGGGTCAACAAGGAAGTGGTGAAGGTTTCGCGACCGGGCTATGTCAATCCTGACAAGGATGAGATTACCGTCGCGCGCCTGCTGCAGATCGTTACCTTTTCAAGCACCCGTCTTGCACGCCTGAACGGGCGCGATACTGTCGTCTTCGACTTCGTTGGCGATGCGCATGCCAAGACTCACGGCCGGGACGAAGAGGCGCTCAAGAAAGTCAGCGGCGCTATCTGGATCGATCAGGCAGACCATGAGGTCTCACGTATGAGCGCGACCCTGGACGACAACTACCATGTCGGCTTCGGCTTGCTGGCATCGGTCGCCAAGGGCAGCAATGTGGTTTTTGATCAGGCGCTGATTCGCAATGAGGCGTGGCTGCCTACGGGGTTTGCGTTGCATCTGCAGGCGCGGGCCTTCCTGGTTGCCGGCTTCCGCGCCGAGATCGACGTTCGCTTCGACCAATATCGCAAATTCCAGACCGACGCCGTGCAGCAACCAGGAGTAACTGCAACTCCTTCCTCGCCGCGCTGATGGCCTGCGTCAACAGGCAACAAAAGACAGGGTGGGCCCCATCCTTTGCGCTCTTTGCAAAGGGTTGGGATAGGCGACAGTCGGTATCGAGATTCGTGATATCCCGCCCTTCGCAAAAAGCGCGAAGGACCCCGGATTTCCTACAGCGCGGCCCCGGCCATGGTCGCATGTGCGGCTTTCTATAAGGAANNGCACTTTCTGCCGAGGACAAGAAATACCCCGTTTCATATCCCGCGGATCGGCAACGCCGGTGGACGACTGTGAAGAAACAAGTCCTTGGATTAAGCGGCGGTTTGGACGGTGAATCCGCTTTATGCATTAAATCGTAGACACCCCCACGCAAAATACGGTACTCGACGCGCTCCCGCACGGTCAGGCCTCACAGTTTCTCAACTTCAGGGCGTATGNNCAGGGACGGCTGAATCTTCCCTCCCGTGTAAGGCTGCGCTGGGTCGTTTGTGATGTGAGGCTGACCCGCCGAGACGTGGGTTCAGCCGTCCCTTCGGGACTGATTTCGAAAGGGTAGCCGACGACCCAGGACTGACGTCCAGGGCTATTTTCAGTGTGCCGAGCAT
>PLZN01000172.1 GCA_003152195.1 Acidobacteriaceae bacterium | reverse complement strand
GCCCAACAGGAAATCCGGGGTAGCGAAGTGGAGGGACCTGCGGTTCGCGCTTCAGGTTTAAAGAAACTGCCCTTGACTTGGTGGCGCCCTAGACGTGCAGGTAATCTGCGCTATCGGGAGTAAGAGATTTGTTCCTGCTCCGCCTTGCGTTCCAGCGCCAGCTCAATCAGCTTGGAAATCAGATCGCGATACTTCATGCCCGAGGCCTCCCATAGCTTGGGATACATGCTGATCGAGGTAAAGCCCGGCATGGTGTTGATTTCGTTCAGGTAGAGCCGTCCTGAATCGCCCGCCTCGAGGAGAAAGTCCACCCGCGCCAGGCCGGCGCAGTCGCAGGCGCGGAAGGCGGCCAGGGCCATTTCCTGCACCTGCTTGCTCTGCTTTTTCGTCAGCCTGGCGGGAATGATCGCCTGCGACCCTTCGCTAAGATACTTGGCCTCATAGTCATAAAACTCTTTGCCGGGAACGATCTCGCCCACGACCGAGGCGATAGGCTCATCGTTCCCTAGCACCGCGACCTCCAACTCGCGCGCCTTGCCCATTTTGGTGCGGCTGCCGCGGCCGCCCACTGCCTGTTCCACTACGATCTTGCGATCGAAGCTCGCTGCCAGCTCGATGGCCGGACCGAGTTCCTTCCGGTCATGGGCCTTGCTGATGCCTACCGATGAGCCGAGGTTCGCGGGCTTCACAAAGAGCGGATATTTGAGCGCCTCCTCGAGCTTGGCGATCGTTTTCCTGGGGCTTTGCTCCCACTCCCGGCGCAGGAACGTGACGTGCCTGGTGATGGGCAGCCTGGCGGCCAGGAAGAGGCGCTTCATGACTTCTTTATCCATGCCGGTTGCCGATCCCAGAACCCCGGAGCCAACGTAGGCCAAGCCGGCGAGCTCGAACAGGCCCTGCATGGTGCCATCTTCGCCGAACGTCCCGTGCAGAACAGGAAAGACCACGTCCAATTGCAGCACATCGTGTGCCGGTGAGATCGTCGAGGCCTCTCTCTCGAAGGGCACGAGGGAGCCGCCCCCACCACCACCCGCGGCCGGCATCGGCGGGACGATTACGCCTTTCCCCTTGGCCAGCACCGCAGCCGGCGCGGTGTGTTGGGGATCGCCCGCGCGCAGCGCACTGGGGCCAGGATCGGGAAACTCCCCCGCCAGAAGCCGCTCGGCGTCACTTGAGACCACCCAGAGTCCCTGCTTGGTAATGCCAATCGGCACCACATCATAGCGGGTGCGATCAATTGCCTTGAGGACCGAGGCGGCAGAGAGCAGAGAGACTTCATGTTCGCCGCTACGCCCGCCAAAGAGTACGCCTACGCGGAGTTTCTTCTTCATGCCGTTCTGATTCTATGGGTCATTGCGGTGGACGTAAGTTGTCGCTTCTGGTGCGCCTACCCAGTAGGTAGGAACTAGACAGACACCATCTGATTTTTTTCCGCAGAGTTGTTTTCGTTCCGCTCCAGGCGCAGTGCGACGAGGGCGACCAGCAGCGCGATGGAGGCGACTGCGGCGCTGCCCAGCGAGAGATACTGATAGCCGACGCCCTCGGTCAGCATGATGCCGCCAAGGCTTGCGCCCAGCGCGTTTCCCAGATTGAATGCGCCCTGATTCAGCGTCGACGCCAGGTTCGGAGCGCCTCTCGCCTGCTCCACGATCCGTGCCTGCAAGGGAGCCCCAGCCGCAAAGTGGACGCAGCCCCAGACGAAGACTATAACAACGGCCGGCACCATGCTGCGCTCGAGGAAAGGCATAGCAAGGAAGATCACGATCAACAGCATGATCCCGGCCACGATCACCGGCATCTGCTTCCAGTCCGCGAGTTTGCCGCCAAGCAGATTGCCGAGCGTGATGCCCACTCCAAAAACCACCAGCACCCTGGTTACCGCGCCCGGCGAGAGGTGCGTCACCTGCTCCAGAATCGGGGCGATGTAGGTGAAGACGCAGAACAGGGAAACGGAAGAGAGGGTACTGAGCGCAAGCACAAGCTGTACCTGAGGGCGCAGCGCGGCCCGGAACTCATGCTTGAGGTGCATCTTCTCTGCCGGCTGTGAAGGCACCATGCGAATCAGGCCGAGCCCCGCAATCAGGCCGATGGGAACCAGCGCCCAAAAGGCGAACCGCCATCCAAACGCCTGGCCTAAGGCGGTTCCGGCAGGAACGCCAAGCACATTCGCAAGCGTCAACCCGCTGAACATGATCGCAATTGCCTGGGCACGCTCAGAGCGCGGGACCAGATGGGAAGCCATGATGCTGCCGATGCCGAAGAAGGCTCCGTGGCAGAGCGCGGTGAGAATGCGTGCGCAGAGAAGCAGCAGAAACGTAGGGGCCATCGCGCACAAGGCATTGCCGACCAGGAACATACCCATCAAAATCACCAGCGCGCGTTTGCGGTCCATCCGGGCAAGCGCAAGAGCCACCAGCGGCGACCCAAGGGTGACGCTGAGCGCATAGCCGGAAACGAGAATTCCTGTCTTGGGGATGCTCACCTGGAAGCTGTGAGCGAGGTCCGGCAACAGCCCCATGATGATGAATTCCGATGTGCCGATCCCGAACGCTGAAACGGCCAGTGCAAGCAGAGGTTTCCGCATAGCTTGTTTCTATTGTCCTCGATCCGGCTTGTAGGCCGGAAAAGACTCGAAGACCCGGGACTATATATGGAAAACACCAGCAATTGAGAGGAGGGCCTGATGTTGCTCAGCGGAAAGTGCAACAAATCTGGGGTGCCCCATCCCCCCGGATTTCCTGTAAGGCTTGGTGGGGTTCAACGAACCTCATGCGGCTTTCCTTAAAGAAAGCCGCACACGCTGC
>PLZN01000013.1 GCA_003152195.1 Acidobacteriaceae bacterium | reverse complement strand
AGGATGGCGAACACGATGGAGACTACCGTCATCATGGAACCGGCGATGCCTGCCAAAATGACCTGGGAGACCTGCGGATCGGCATGCGACGGGAAGACGGCGGTGGGCACCCAGGCACTGGTCGCCGGAAACTCCTCTTCCAACCACGACAAAAGTGCGCCCGCGCAACCCAGCACCAGCGCGATGATGAGCGGGCGAATCAAGAAGCCGCCGCGAAGGTTGTACATTGCGCGGCGAAGTATCAGCGGGAGGTTCTTGCTCACGGATCTGTGTGTCCCAGTGTAGTGGGTCAGAGCCCCGCGTAGAAAGAAAAAGGGAGACCGCCGTGTCCTGCCTCAGATGGGCGTATGCATTTGCGCAGACCGACCCGCCACCGTGACTTTTCGCGTGCGGAGGGCGGTGGACCAAAATTGCTTCGCCTACTTCGAACGACTAGCGCTGTGCTCGCGGCCAGATACGGGCTGCTGCGGATCGCAATGTGCAGTGAAGTGCCGAGCGGAACGATTGAGCCTGTGCTTGGTTTCGACCACAACCGCCAGGGCGTTCGGGCCGGGCTCTGTTCGAGGAATGTGCGAACCAGGACGACGACCATCTCCGGTACCGGCCAACCACATCCTGCTGGAAGCGATCGACCATCTGGCCCGAGTCATCGCCGATCACCCCGGCGTCGATTCAGGTGGGATGCGGAGTGAAGCTAGGGCTCGCCCACGGCTGGTCCCAGTTGGCGGTAATCGAGTCGCCCATGAAGACGACCGTGGCCCGGGGGTAGATGGGTGAGTGGGGCGAGCTGGTACCCCGCGAGCCGCAGTCGGGTAGTTCCGGCCCGTCGCGCGACCAACGGAGCGATCGCGATCCGACCACGCCGCCACCGACGCCAAAGTTCTGCCGTGGAGTTGAGGCGACGCGTTGGGTTGAACATCCAAAAGGCGCAGGACATCAAGGCCGCCTCGCGATTTGAAGGTCATTGAGGGTCAAAAACTCGGGGAAGGCTCGGCAAATATCGAAGCTGATTCAGAGATCCGGTTCCGTGCTGGAAAGAATTCTACCTAATGCCACGACTCTGGTCGGGTGAGTCCTTCAGGCAGTTTGGTATTTAGGTCTCCTCGTGCCTTATCCAAGTGGCTTTGGTTGAGACCAGACACCCCTCTGAGCTCTGCCCCGCTGAGGTCTGCCCCGTTGAGGCCCGCCCCGTTGAGGTCCGCCCCGAAGAGGTCTGCCCTCGTGAGGACTGCCCCATCGAGGACCGCCCCGTAGAAGCGCGCCCCATGGAGGTGCGCCTCATTGAGGTCCGCCTCATTGAGGTCCGCCCCGCTGAGGTCCGCTTTGTGGAGGTCCGCCCTCGTGAGGACCGCCTCGCTGAGGTCCGCCCCGTCGAGGTCCGCATGCGAGAGGTGCGCCTCGCTGAGGTCAGCCCCGTGGAGGCATGCCTTGGTGAGGTGCGCCCCGCTGAGGTTTGCCGCGCCGAGGTCCGCCCTGAGGAGGGCTGCCCCGTCGAGGTCCGCCCCAATGAGGTGCGCCCTGTTGAGGGACGCCCCGATGAGGGACGCCCCGTCGAGGTCCGCATTCGAGAGGTTGACCCATCTATTGGGATCGTCATGTGTGATATCGCGCCTTCCAATGACTGTTAGGATCGCCTGAATATCTGCCCTCAAGTGTTGCTCTGCGACCTCTGCTGTGGGGGTCGTAGTTCGGAGAGAAGGTGGTCCTTTCTCATCGGTACCGCAGACCAGGCGACGGCCGGAAACACCAGGAAGATCCGGTATTTTTGTTCGCTCGCGTGGTGTTTTTCCTGCGTAGTCTGCCGCTGGCGAATTCTCCCGGACATATGTGGATAGGACCTCGATAATCGTCCAGTGATCTGTTGGGGAGTCGCGCGCAATTCGCTCTAAAGCGTAGATTCCGCCGAGCCGTACCTCCAAATTGATTTTCGGCTTCCCATCCGCATCCGGTTTCCCTCCCGGTTCAACAGCACCCAGTTGATCGATCGCCTTTGTGAAACGGTCTGTGATTTGCCCCTCCCGCTGGAGGTCAAACGTGTGCTGCTGGAGGCTGAACGTCTGCAGCGAGGAATAGAGTCCCGCTAACACGAAAACACCGCCGATGATTTGAGCCAGTGTCTTTCGGGCCTCGTTCTCGCGATCAAAGCGATTCCCGGCAGTTAGCCCCTGCGAACGCGCTGCCTGCCACTTGGGCAGCAGCCACAGCGCGAGGACTACAAGAATTCCAACTACAACCAGAACCTCGGGTAAGGGTCGAGGGTGAGCGAGTACCCACGACTTGGCGGTGACGAGCTTACCAAGCCAAGCGTGACCCTTGGTGGAGAGCCTGAGCCACACAATAAGAGCCAGAAGGAGAATCATGCCCATGAGAAAGGCAATCCTTCGCCGCCGCTGGGAGATTGCCAGCAAACGCAACATCTTTCGTCGCTGCATGAATACCCATGGGCGCGTCATCCTCGTCCCCCTGGAACATGGCCGATGAAGTGCGAGAACGATAACATTGAGGTCTATCCCGGACAAGACCCGGCGACCGCGAACTACTTTCTTGGGCAACACGCCGCCTGCCAGGCGATTGTTGTGGCACGCGTCTCAATTCTGCAGACCGCTACGCTGGACAAGCAAAGTGCCACTGGGGCGTTCGGAGCCGAGCACCTCGGTCCATTCGGTAAACGGCAGAGACTTGAAGTGCCAGCGCGGCCAGGGGTCGTCCAACCGGGTGAGGGCTATGTTCGCCGCACTCTGCGCGGGTCGTTGCCCAGACGTATAGCGGCGTAAATATCCAGTCGATCAGTCGATCCATGGCAAGCATGAAAATGGAGTCTACGGTGTATCGAGGATCGTGTCGGCAAATGCCTTTAGCTTTGTCATCCAGTCGTCTGGCGGCAGAGGAACATGCTCATCTGGATTAAAGCTCTCATAAGGGGAGCGATTGAGTTTAATCCAGGCGCGATCAATCATTGTCTTTATCTCTTCAGACACGAGAACAGGCTTGTCCGCCGTCAAGATGACCGCATCCCAATCATAGCCGACGTTGATATCATTCTCGGCTTGCACCTTAGCATCAAACATCTCGAACAGTGCTCGATCAATTGGGTACTTGCGCTTCCATTCCATCGAAAGAAGACGCTGTAAGGCATATCCCGAGCCGCTACCGATCGCACAAAACCCAGTCAAGGTCGCGTCTGTACAAATTCCGTGGCCGCCAAGTTTTATGAGGTAGGGCTGTTTTTTGTCGTCAAATCCACACAGCAATACGTTGCAACCGAATGTAGGCTGAGATTGGGTTTCGCGATCCTTTCTGATCTCTTCCGCGATTGACCTAACAACTTGATTCACGCGTTCTTTGGATAAGGCTTCCTTGTATTCCTTCCGGCTTAGAAATGGGTGCAGAAACCTCATTTCCAGGACCTCCTCCTCGGATTCTCGATAGGCATTCTCGCAAGAGACTTTTGTCTGCTCTCTCTTCAGGCCAAGATCATCACGCAAGCTAAGCTTTGCCAAAATCCGACTGGTAGCATCGTCGTTTCCAGAGATCAAAACATGTGTTCCGTTTTCGCCGATCGGGACGATTTTTACAGAATCGGTTTCTCCTAATATTTCGATACCGTAGCTGATGTATCTGTCCGCAATGCAGACGATAGCCTTAGCGTCGGCAGCCAAGACGCCAATACAAATTGTCATACGCCTCCTCAATCGGAGCCGCATTCCTTTACCGGTTAGCGGCTAAGGCATCATTCGACACCTCCGCCGCGCCCTCGTCAAAGTATATAACTCTCTTTTTTCATTCTTATCTATCGGCTGCGGCCAGGTTGCCTGCCGGGATCAAGCTTGCGTCTGGGCTTCCGAGCCTCTCATTTCCCGATGGCCCTAACCACGATAAGCGTGGCCAACCGCGCCACCTGGGCGGCGGTCTTCTCCCGGTGCTTTTCATGCACGGTCTCCAGCTCCCCCAGGCTGGTCGCCAGGAGGTCCATGTCCCATCAAGACATCAAGGCACCATCGGTGGGTCCACCCCTACGCTGGCCAAGGTCGCGATAGCGCCGCGCCATTTGTAGCAGTGATGCAGACGAATTTCCTCATGGCCGCCCGACTGCGGAAGATGGGTGCCCGGTAGCGCTGCCGCGTCCTGGTATTGATGAAGTCGAGCACATCGCCCGGCTGCACTGCCGCCACGGCGTTCACCAGCACCGCTTCCGGCCCACATCGATCGCAACAGTGCAGACCACCATCCTTGCCGCAATGAGCACCGGGGACTAGCAGCGGGATCCACCGGTTCGGCGCTGTGGTTGGCATGTGGTTACCCGGACTCAGGGATGAAAAGTATGATGTCCTCCCGGGGGAGGCACTACCGGCCCAGTTGGTCGTGCTCGCTGCCCGCTTAATACACACTGTCGTCATCTGGGCAGAGAGGCAAAACCCCGAAACTGCCGCCGCTACTCCATCCTCTGGGCCCACCAAAATCCGGCGGAGCCTGCCCACTCGCCAGCAGCGCGTCCTGGGGCATCCTGGAGCGTTTTTTCAAAAGAAAAGCAGCCACGTGGGGCCCCTTCCTTATGTTGGCCGGTGACTTGATAAGCAGCAAAGCTGATATGCAACGTTGTGCTGATCAGGTTTGTATGCCACCCGGTATGGGTTGGTGGAGATTGCCCAACGACTGAGCCTGCGCGTGGTCCGATCGCAATCACCAGGAGCGCGGTTTCCCGGCGCATATACTGGGCTCGATATGGATTCAACTGGGAGGACTTCCATGTCTTACGACAAGTATTCCATCGAGTATTACTTGACACTCGATGGCTGGAAAACCAACAAGGAAGAGCTGGCTCCCGGTAGCATCTTAGAGACTTGGGAAAAAGAGACATATCAGGGCTCAGGGTTTGGGCGTGAGAGTTCGACTTGGCACAACCGGTGGACCGACCCTACATTGACCAAAGAACAGAGCATGCTTCTTCATGAAAGGTTCCCGTTTCCAGAGAGGCCCAAAATAACAGGCGACCTGTTCAAGAACATTTAGCCAGGGGGAGCGACGTGAGAGCTTTGCCGGACCGTATCGCAAGGTTTCTGGGCCAGTCGCGGCCAGCAGTCCGCACCGGACTGGGATCGGTCGTCGTCACGATCGCTGTTCTGCTGGCGACCGCCGCATACGGATTGTTCGGCCAGTCCGACCTACACCCCACCTTTGAAGTAGCGACGATCAAACGAAATGCTTCTGCTCCGGACCCCATGGGCCGCATGGCGTTGCTTACAAACCCGGCGACGTTGAGCCGTCCGCCTGGACCGCTCTGTATGTACACTGTCGATCCTGCTTGTTCCTTCATAGAGTTCTCCAAGTGCCTGTGAGGACCTGTTGGACATACGAACAGAACTGCGTCACTTTGCACAAGAACGGTCCCGCACTCTGCCCGGTATGCCTGAATCGGAGTGGATCAAGGGACGAATCGACGACCTCAGGCA
>PLZN01000487.1:3902-4462 GCA_003152195.1 Acidobacteriaceae bacterium | reverse complement strand
CGGAAACCATGTCGACGATGCCATCGCCATTGCAATCTCCACTGGCGACTGCAAACGCACCCGGCCCAACGGTCAAATCAGTCCTGCCGAAGATGTAGGTTTGACCTTGGCCCGCTATGCCCGAAAGCAGAAAGGGAACAATGAGTGCTACAGTCCGGTGGTTGCGAATGGACAGTTACCTCCGTGAAGGTCACGCTCCAGTGAAAACTGAAGGGGGCGCCACGACTGCGTAATCTCCCGGGGGAGTCAGATTTTACTGGTCAACACTACATTTAGGAAAGGGAGATCCGTAAGGCCTGGAGTCAATCACTCAGTACGGAAGTGCGGACCTGGATCAACTTTGGCAGAACATCGCCTAACTCCACGCCCGCGCCGCCGGGCTGGCCAAAGGCGAAATAGACCTTTCGGTAAAGCTGGTAAAGTTCCTCATACACGCGCACAGCCTTGGCCTCGGGCTGATAGGTCTTGTGCGGGAGGCACATCTTTGCTTGCGCTTCTTCCACGGAAGAGAAGGCGCCGGCCGCCAGCAGCGCGAAGATGCCGGAGCCGAGGCTGGTGGG
>PLZN01000487.1:0-3871 GCA_003152195.1 Acidobacteriaceae bacterium | reverse complement strand
CGAGGATGATGCGGGTGTGGAAGGCAGTGCCTTCGATCGCGGCGAACAACTCGTCCTGGGCGGTGTGGACCAGGTTCCAGCCCAGGGTGATGCCCCCCAGCTCCGGGTTGACCAGAATCGTGCGGTCACCATTGTCCCAGCTCAGCCGCAGCAAGCCAGTTTGTCCTGGCTGATAGCTTTCCAGCCCACGGCTCAGCTCCGAGACCTTGACGTTGGCGCGGCGGGCAATGGCTTCGAAAATGTCGCCGGTGGCCGAGAGCCCTGCTTCGACGCCCGTGTAGCCGGGGTGCACGCTCCCCGGGACCACACCGCAGACGCCTGGGATCAGCGTGGTCTTCCGTTGCATGGCGATGATGCACGTCGAGGTGCCGACGACGTTGACCACGTCGCCCTCCCTGCACGCGGCGCCGATTGCATCCCAATGGGCATCGAAGGCGCCCACGGGAATCGGAATGCCCGCCCGCAAGCCCATCTTTTCCGCCCATGCGGGCGCGAGGTGACCCGCCAGCGCATCGGAGGTGTGATACTCCCCTGCGAGTTTGTCGCGGATGCCGTCTAACAGCGGGTCCACGCTGGAGAGGAAGGCCTGGGAAGGCAACCCATCCCACTTAGGATTCCACATCCACTTGTGACCCATGGCGCATATGCTGCGCTTCACTCGTTTGGGATCGGTAATGCCGCAGAGAGTCGCCGCTACCATGTCACAGTGTTCGAAAGCACTCGCTAACTGACCGCGCTTCTCCGGGTTGTGGCGCAACCAGTGAAGCAGTTTGGCGAATCCCCATTCATGGGAGTAGACCCCGCCGCACCATTCAATCGCTTCCAGATGCTCGAGGTGGGCGAGTTCGGTGATCTGCTGCGCCTCGCCCTTGGCGCGATGGTCGCACCAGAGATAGTAATCGTCGAGCGGCTTTAGGCCGGCGTCGACGGGAATCACGCTCGAGCCGGTGGTATCGAGCGCCATGGCTTCGACTTGCTCGCCGGAAATTCCGGCCTTGGCCAGCACGGCCCGCGTGGCGCTGACCAGCGCATCCATCTGATCCTGATGCGACTGGGTGGCAAAATCCGGATCTTCCCGCTTTCGCTTCAGCGGATAGGAGGCGGACGCGGTGGCCAATCCGCCCTTCTGCTGATCGGCGCGGCCGCTGTCAAAAAGCGTTACGCGGACACTGAGCGTGCCGAAATCAACTCCTGCGACGATCGCCATGGCTTTAGGCCTGCTCGAGATCGTGGTTGTACATGGTCCAGCCGAGATAGCGGGTGGCTGCTTCGTGCACCGGACTGGCCACCTGGGAGAAATTGGCCGCGACATGATGTTCGAAGCCCTGCTCACAGATGAGTCGAAGCAGCTTCTGCAATCGTGGAATCCTGGCCACGCCCGCGCCCCCAAAGGTTTCCAGCGGATCGTTGGTGAACTCTCCCTGCCCGACATATCCCCGGATCTTGCCGTGATAGTCATCGGTGGAGAATCGCACGTAGGTCATGGCGCCCGCCTTGACCCTGCCAACGCAGGTCCCAAACGTATTCTCCTTGCCGACGGTGCCGGCGATGATCGCTTGAAAATCCATGATGACGTCTTTGAAGAAGTGCTTGGGCAGGTTGGAGCAGTGGAAGCAAACGCACTTATCCGGATCCGAACCGTAATTGTTGTTCCAATCCAGCAGCGCGCTTGGGGTCTGCGAGGCCAGCGCCAGCGCATGCATGCTGACGGTCCCACAAATGTCTACTTCGCAGGCGCTGGGAAACAGGTTGTCGCTCATCATGCTCATCACCGTGCAGGGCACCACGCCGAAGTATTCTTCGAGCGCCGTCCAGCACTGGATGGCGCTGACGGTGCAATAGGTCTGCTGCATCCAGGTCTCAATGACCACGCCCAGCTTGGACATCTTGATCAGTGCGGCGACCGGGATGTTGTTGGTGGAGACATAAGACTGGATGGCCGCGAGCTTGGCCTGCACGCTGTCGTCGTTGTCCTTGAGCCGCTCGATGCGGCCCAGAACCTCGGAAAGGTCGAGCGTCTCAACCGAGAGGCCGCTCCGCTCCAGCAGTTTCTCGCTATAGCGGACCGTGTTGAATGCCGCGGGGCGCGCCCCGATGGCGCCGATGCGAAGGTTGGTAAAGCCCCGCACCACGCGGCAGACTGAAGAGAACCACGCCAGGTCCTTGCGGAAGGCATCGGAGTCAGGCTGCACGGTGTGCGCTGCGGTCAGTGAGTAGGGAATACCGTACTGCATCATGTTGTTGCAGGCCGACATCTTTCCGCAGAAGCTGTCCCGGCGGTGGGAGATCTTCATGTCCTCGGCCCGGTCGGGAGTCGCCTGCACCAGCACCGGGACCTTCAAGGTGGAGTGGCGCAGAGCATCGACAATCCCTCGCTCTTCGCCGAAATTGGGAAGTGTAACAATGACGCCGTCGATTTCGTCGCGGTGCTTGCGGAAGAGGTCTCCGCACAAACGCGCTTCCGTCGGAGTTTCGACGGCGCCGAACTTGGATTCTTCCGTGGTCAGGGCAATGGTGCGGATGCCGTCCGCCGCTAGCACTCTGAGGATCTCTTCACGGCCCGTCTTTGCCAGTTGATCGGGAAAGAAACCGCGGTTGCCTACAATCACGCCGAACGTCATCTGTTTCGCCATGGTTATTTCCTTGTCTTGTTAACCGAGTGCCGGGGGCGAAAGCCGATGGTATAACCCACGCCGGCAACCGTGAGCAGCCCGCCCCACCAGATCGGCGCATGAAGATTGCTCAGGACCGGAGGATGGGGCAAAGGGTGACTCACTTCCCAGATACCCGTGGTTAAAATAACCACGCCGTAGGCCAGCAGCAGTATTCCTGCGAACCACCAGATAGAAAACGACTCTCGCATTGCCTGCTCCTTACCAGAAGATGATGTTCAGAAATACGAAGATCACGCTCACTGCGCCCGCCCACACGATCGGCCGCTGATACCAGTGTTCGTCGTGTTCCTTGGGAAGGGGAGAAACACCGTAGACCAGCCCCTCGAGTTCCGCCACCGGGCGAGGTTTGGTCATATAGCTGACCACCACCGTTACCAGCACGCAGACCAGCCATGCCCATAAAGCACGATAAATGTTCTCCGCCATATCTTTCGCGTTGGGGGAAAGTGCGACGTAGCGCAAGGCGTGCGGATCATGCTGCACCCACAGCCAGAGGCCGATGGAGGTCCCGGTACCGGCCAGCAATCCCCAAAAACCGGCCTCCTTGGTCGCGCGCTTCCAGAGCATGCCCAGGATCACGGTTCCGAAGAGCGGCGCGATGAAGAAGCTGAACAGTTGCTGGACATAATCCATGATGCTGGCTGCGTGCTGCACCAGGTAGGCAGTGGCGACCGAGATGAGCACGCCGATCAGGGTGCTCCAGCGGCCCATGGCTACATAGTGCCGGTCGGTAGCCTTCTTGTTGAGAAAGGCGCCATAAAGGTCATAGGTCCAGACGGTCGAGAACGCGCTGACGTTGCCCGCCATTCCGGNNAGTAGCGCACCAGCATCAGGGGCAGAACCTCGTTGAAGCTGTGCTGACCGGTCTGCACTGCCACATCCTGCGCGACCAGATGAAATGGCAGTACGGAAAGGGCGATCAGGCCGGGCAAGATCACGATGAAGGGCACGGCCATTTTGAACGCTGCTCCGATCACCGGAGCCATTCTTGCGGAACGTATGCTATCCGCCGAGAGGACGCGCTGTACGACCAGAAAATCCGTGGTCCAATACCCAAAACTAACCACGAAGCCCAGCCCGAAGACAATCCCGAACCAGTTCACGCCCATGGGGTTGGTGTTGAAGTGGCCCAGCGTCGACCACAAGTGCACATAGTCCGAACGGCCCAGATTGGTCGCGATTTGCTGCCGCAGGTT
>PLZN01000358.1 GCA_003152195.1 Acidobacteriaceae bacterium | reverse complement strand
ATTTGCACGGTCACGGCACTAGTGCTTGGCCGGGGAGGCCGCCCAAGAGAGCGCTATCTCCTCAAGAGACCGATTTCTAGTCTCCGGTATGTATTTCCATACGAAGAGGCTCTCCACCAGGCAGAAGCTCGCGTATAGAAAAAAAGGAAGCGCGTGGTGGAAATGTGCAACCAGGAATTTGCTTTCGTTGATCATCGGAAAAGTCTGCGACACGAAAAAGTTGGCAGCCCACAAGCTGACGGAAGCGACCGCCAACGCGGATCCGCGTATCTTGATCGGGAAAATCTCAGAGAGGACGACCCAAGTGACAGGACCCACAGAAACGGCGAAGCACGCTATGTAGCCAAGGATCACCACCAGCAACCACGCGTCATGACTTTCGCGGAGCGCCGCCAAACCGATTGCCACGAGGCAAAGTCCCATCCCCAGAGAGCCGAAGATGAGAAGCGGCTTCCGGCCGACCCGGTCTACCGAGCCCATCGCCACCAGGGTGAACAGCAGATTGACCGCCCCCACCATGACGGTTTCCAGCAGAGCAGTGTTCGTTCCGGTTCCGAAGTGCTTGAAGATTTCCGGAGCGTAGTAGAGGAAGACATTGATCCCCGTGATCTGTTGCAACACCGCAAGGACAATGCCGATCGTAAGGACCGGCAGGGTCGAGCGCCCCAGCAATGGAAGCTGAACCTCTCGCAACACTTCGTCCTGGATCTTAAGGACCTCATCGATGCTGGCAAAGCCTCCCAGCCGCTCCGCGACCTTGATTGCCTCAACACGTCTTCCCTTGGAAAGCAAGTACCGAGGAGTTTCAGGAACAAGCGTCAGCAGGGCCAGCAACGCAACCGAAGGGACCGCGCCCGACGCAAACATCCAGCGCCATCCGATTGCCTCGTTCCAGGATTGGCTTCCCATCTGGACGATCCGGTAGTTGACGAAGTAGATGAGCAGCATTCCGCTCACGATGGCGAGTTGGTTGACGCCTACCAGCCATCCGCGCCATCCGGTGGGCGCCATCTCGGCGATATACAAAGGGCTGGCCATCGATGCCGCTCCAATACCGGCGCCGCCGATCATGCGGAAGACGATGAACCATGAGAACCCTGGCGCGACCGCTGTTCCTATCGCGGAAGCGAGGAACAGCAGAGCGGCGACCACGAGCAGAAGCCTGCGGCCGAATCTGTTGCTGATCGTCCCGGCCAGGGCCGACCCGGCGATGCAGCCCACCAACGCGCAGCTCGCCGCCCAGCCGGTCTCCGCGGCATTCAGCACGAAGTGTGACTGGACAAAGCCGATAGCTCCGGAGATGACCGCAGTGTCATAACCGAAGAGCAAGCCGCCCATTGCAGCCACGCACGTGACCAGCATCACGAATCCAGTATGGATTTGCGACGCTCCGGGCTGCGGTTGCGGCTGTATCGGAATTTCCTCTCGTAAGCTCAAGACCGGGACCTTAGGGTGTATCGCAACGGTGGGGTACCGGATAGGGCCGTGATCTTCCCGGCGCAAACTAAATGCTCCAGATGGCCTGCGAGCGCGTACACCAGTTCCGGGTTGGCGGCGGCCGGCCAGGAACCCAGCTCTGGACCGACGTTGTCGATAAGCTCGCGCAAAGACGCGCCGTGCGGACAACAGGCCAATCGGGCAAGAATCAGCTCGTCCGCCCGCTCCACGAACTCGCGGCTTTCCTCCAGAAACTCTCTCACTTCGCCCTCTCGCTTGAGCGGCCAATGGCAACCAGCAAGCAGCTTGATCGGCAGAGACTCCAGATAGTCGATCGTCTTCAGGTAGCTGTTTACCTGCAGGTAAGTCGGGCACAGCGCCGGCGCCCCATCCTTGTCCAGGTACACCGACCCCTGGACCGCGTCCCCAGTGAGCATGGTACCGCTTCGAGGATCGAAGATCGCGAGGTGCCCACGGCTGTGACCGGGCGTGCGATGGATTTCTATACGCCAGCCTCCGCCAAGATCGAGCGTTTCTCCGCCGGTCCAGGTCCAGTCGACGGGTTGAGAACTTCCCAGCGAATCGAAGATGGCCTCACGGCCAGCCTCGTCATAGTGGATGCCATGCTCGGCCTCATAGGCGTTATAACGAAGATCCCACATCGTTTGCGGATTTTCGATGAGCGGGCGGTCCGCTTCGCCACAAGTTATCTGCGCTTGAGGGTTCGCGTTCTTCACCGCGTGGTTGCCGCCGCAATGATCCAGGTCGCAATGAGTATTGATCACGATGTCAATGTCTGAGGCCTCTAAGCCGATCTCGCGAAGATACGGGAAAATCAAGCGCTCCGGATCGGGAGCGCAGCCGGTATCAAGCAGAGCGCCGCGCTTGGTCCCATTCAGGAAATACAGCTGCAAAGGCCGCGTACCAACCAGACCGGAGATGAGGTGGATATCCGAAACAAATTCCATGCCTTCTACAGTCCCTCTCTTCTACCAATCGAGGATTGCGCCGTCATGCGCGCGAATGGTTGTTGCATGCAGCGCTTCCTGCTTGAAAGGGTGTTTCGCCGCCGCCGTCTCGTTGACCTCAATTCCCAGCCCCGGCGCCTCATTGGGAAGCCAGAAGCCATTCTTTGCTTCGAGCGAATGCTCCACTACTTCCCAGCGCCAGGGCACGTCCGCAAGCATGTCTTCCTGGATAAGGATCCACGTTCTCCGGCGGTACCGGCTTTTCGGCTTCTTTTACTTACAGCCTTGGTTGTTCGCTCTTGATGCTCATGCCGCCATCCACGCACAGATTCGCGCCGCTGATGAGCGACGACTCCTCCGAAGCAAGAAAGGCGACTATATTGACCACTTCATTGATGGTCCCGATGCGGCCTCGTGGCTGTACCTCATCGAAGGCGCGCCGAGTACGATCCGGATCCGCCTGAGTGGCGACGAACTGGTGCAACATAGGCGAATCGATCGTTCCCGGGGCGATCGAGTTGGCGCGAATCCCCTGGCTCGCGTGGTCGATCGCCAGCGCCCTGGCCAGCGCGATCAAAGCTCCCTTGCTGCTCGAATACGCGGCCAGTCCGGGCAGGCCATTCACTCCGGTAATCGAGGCCATCAGGATGATTGATCCCAAACCCGCCCTTTGCATGTGCGGGATGACCTCCCGGCAGGTGAGGAACGCCCCTTTCACATTGACGGAGTGGGCGCGGTCCCAATCAAATTCCAATGTTTCGAGGATGGTGCCGGTCGGCATGACGGCGGCCGCATGTACCGCTATTGTGGGCGGCCCAAAGCCAGCTGTAAGCTTCCCGATTGCATGTTCGACAGCAGACGCATCGCTGACGTCGGCTGGTAAAGGCAAGGCCTTTCCACCCGCAGCCTCAATCTCTTGAACCACAAGGGTGCACGCGGCTGCGTCGCAGTCGAGAACGCCTACCGCGGCTCCCTCGGCGGCAAGCCGGATGGCGATTCCGCGGCCGATTCCATTCCCTGCTCCGGTAACTATGGCTATTCGTTCGTCAAGCCGCATCATAACCCTTTACCGCACTGGCTCAGCGGTCGCTCCACAATCCCCGGCGATAGACCGCTGTTCAGCCGCAAGAGCTGTCCGTTCAGGTGTTGTCCTTGATCCGGGCGGCCTCCCTCATATTTCGACTCAGACATCAGATTATTTGTTTCCGGGAGCGCTTTCGCAATGACTGGCAAGCCAAAAAACTTGCCTCTGGTGAATCCGGTGGATTAAGGTGCTAACTGCCGATGGCCATGCAGCAAAAGCTCGCAACAAGTGCCGGAACTCTCCGTGTTCGACGTCACTGCCCTGCGCGCAACGGTGAAATGCTCTTGAAGAGGGCCGGCACCCTCGCGGCACGTCTTAAGGCGTGCGGGATAGATGAGGCTCGAGTATGAGCCCGGCGGCGAAAGCGGAGAAGCTCAAAAACATTCGTCACGAAAATCTGAGGATGCGCCGCGGGCCCACAGTCATCGGCGACATCTTATACGACCCAGGAGGCGCGTGTGGGCCGCGCGTCCAACATGACTACCAATTGGTCATCGTTCACACCGGGTACCTCGATCTACTCCTGGATGGCCAGACGATCCACGTGGGTCAGGGCCATGGAATCCTGCTAAGCCCTGGACACCGCGAACACTTCATCTTTTCGGGTGAGCATGAAACTCACCATAGCTGGTGCGCCATCCATCCCAAAGCTGTGCCGGCAGCGCTCAAGAGAGAATTCCACATTTTCCGGGGACCGATTTCGTTCGCCGGCCGAATGCACACGCTCCTGGAGCTGAGCAGACGACCGCAGTTTGGATCCCCTCCCGAAGAGCCCCTGGAAACAGGGTTCTATCTGGGANNTGTCCCTGCACGACATCGCAAGAGCAGTGGGCGTTTCCCGGCAGCATTTGCTCAAGCTCTGCCGTATGCACGATAGGCAAACTCCGATGGCGCAGCTCTACGCTGCGCGGCTTGAGATTGCCACCGACCTTCTCCGCCAGACGGGACTTCCGATCAGCGCCGTGGCGGAGAAATGCGGCTTTGTCAGCATCTTTCACTTCTCGCGCAAGTTCAAACAGGCCTACGGAGAGAGCCCCGCCGCCTGGAGACGCGGGCTCTGGCACGCGACCGGCACTTGAGAGCTATGGGACATAGGCCGCTCCGCTTTGGGAATCGCGATCCATTCTCCGGGGCATAATCATTCAGGATTCATAACAGACAAAAGATTTAGTTTCTTGGTCATTGTCACTTGCCGTGCCCGTGACCCATGATGGCAACCGTTGGCCGAATGTAACGGAGAGAGATGATCGATCGCCGGGAGTTCTTGAAGGCTGGAACGTTGGCTGCCGCGGGCAGCGCGTTGACGCGGGCGGAACGCTTGCAGATGACAGGTTCGGTTCAGCGCATCACTATTCAAAGTAAGGCGCCCAGCAGCAGCAAGGTCAGGCTGGCCGAGACGGAGATGGCCGCTGGCCTCAAGGCGCTTCAGGTGGCCAGCGAAGTCGCCATCGTCGGCGAAGCGCCCAGGGAGCAGGGGCGGCCGCATTGCGTGCTGACCATCGAGCCCAACAAATTCAAAGGAAAGGAGGAGTACGAGATCAGTGCCGCTGGTCAGCAGGTGACTTTGAGCGCAGCCAACGAGCAATCTCTGCTTTATGCAGTCTTTGATTTTCTTGAAAGGCAGGGCACCGTCTTCGGCATCGATGGTGCGACGGTTCCCATCGACCGGCTTCCCGCGCTGCAACTTCCGGAACAAGGGCAGCCTTGGGCTGCTTCCCCCCGCTTTGCGGTTCGCGGCCTGCTGCCGTGGCCGGATTTCTGGAACTGCATCAGCGTTTACAACAACGAGGATTTCAAAGCCTACTTCGCGGCCATGTTGCGCATGCGCTTCAACATGTTCGGCATGCACGTTTACACGCAGAATGAACCCGGGCCGATGGCGGAGTCCTACCTGTCGTTCGATTTCGCCGGCAGCGGACATCGGGCTGCGTTGGAGGATACAACCGTTACCAGTTGGGGATACTTGCCGCAGCGCACCTCAACCTTCAAGATGGGCGCCGCCCAGTTCTTTGACTCGGAGACCTTCGGCGCCGATGCGACTCGTCTGGCCGCTGACAATTGGGACATTGCCGCGCGCACCACAACCATGATGCGTGCCGCCTTCGACTTTGCGAAGGAACTCGGAATCCGCACCGGCATTGGCTTTGAACCCTATCAAAATCCACAGGAAATCGTTCGCGCTCTCCCCCCGGAAGCCTTGTCCCACCCCGGCGGCTTCGTGGAGTCGAACACCGCTCGCGACCTGCTGGAGCGCCGCCTCGCCGACCTGCTCGAGCGCTACCCGATGGTAGATTACGTTTGGCTCTGGCAGGACGAAGATGCGAATTGGGAAAGCCGGACCAAGAACATACCCCTCTCGACCACTCCTTTCACCCAGGCCCATGCGTTCCTGCAGCGCCATGCACCTGGCAAACAGCTGGTGTTGGCCGGCTGGGGTGGCGTGACCCGTCACTTTGAATCCCTCCACCAGAGGCTGCCTGAGGACATCGTTTTTTCTGCTCTCAACGACACGCTCGGATGGGACCCGACGAACGAAGCCTTTGGCAAGTTGGGAGGCCGGGAGCGCTGGCCCATTCCATGGATTGAAGATGATCCCTCCATGTGGTTCCCTCAGTTTCGCGCCAGCCGTTTTCAAATAGACATGAAGCGAGCACAGGATTTCGGCTGCCAGGGTATGCTCGGCATCCATTGGCGCCAGCGCATCATTGACCCCACTGCAACTTACTTTGCCCGGGCCGGCTGGAATAGCGCACTCACCGCCGCTGAGCATTACCGCAGCTTTTGCTCCGCACAGGCGTCCGGCCCGCGCGCCGCCGCTCTCGCCACCCTCTTCGATGACTGCGACGAGAAATATGCGATCTCCTCGACGTTTCTGGGCACGTACGACAAGACCGGTTTTGCCAACCGCATCGAGCTGACCGGCGATTACAGCGAGGCCTTCAACTACGAAAAAAACGAGCCGGATCCGGCCGTTCTGCCCAAGCAGAGAGAGACGGCGGAGCGTTTCCGGCAGCTCGCATCCGAGACCACATCGCTTATGGAACAGGACCGGGTCGGCTACTTCGCTGGTTTCGTCGGCTTCATGGTCCCCTACTGCGACGCTTATGAGGCCGCGCACAAACTCGATGCCGTGTTGAAGCAAGCTGTGGAGTTAAGGGCCGGCGGCAAGCTGGATGAGGCCCGCGCCCAAGTGTTGCAACATGGCGTTCCGCTGTGGCTTGCCATGGCGCCAATGGTAAGAGACGTTATGCTGCAATATCAGGCGGTCGTTGCTACACGGCCCAACCAGGGCCAGCTTGCGTCCATGCAGAACAAGTTCGTTCGCATCTCACTGGAGAGGCTTCGTCTTTCCATCAAGGAATTCCTGGGAGAGTTGCCGCCGGAAATGGATCAAGCTTACGCGGCGGCGATCTCGCCGGAGTCCGCGAATCCAGCTCGCCTGTTTGTCCCCACGCGCCCGTCGCTTCTCAAGCCGGGCGAATCGCTCCGGATCTTCCTTGTTGCTCCGGGCCACGGGAAAATGGCGGAGGTCAAGCTGCTCACTCGCCCTCAAGGTACCCAGACGTGGCAGACGTCGACTGCCTCCCATGCTGGACGCAGCGTCTACAGTGTGACCTTGGGTCCGTTTACAGCAGCCGACCGCACCATCGAATATTACGCGACGGCAACAGCCAACCCACGGATGACCGGCAAGTCACAGCCGCTCTCTGCTCCACCGCAAGCTCCTGTCAATGTCTACACCTTGAATATGCTGATCTAAGCAGTCTCTTCCCGCGCTTGCAGCACTCTCACGTTCACTGCGAGACCGAACCGCTGCCGGAGATCTTCTCGATCAAGGACTCATCGTTCTTGCTATGCAATGCTTTTGTTCTTGCGAACTCCTGGTCCGCCTTCTGCTTTTGTCCCAACGTCATATAAGTCCGGGCCAGGCGGTAGTGCGCATCCGGTTCCGACGGATCGAGTTGCTCGGCCCGCTGGAAAGCGGCGATGGCTCCAGGGTATCGCTTTTCGTCGAAATAGATCACGCCGAGATCGAAATAGGCGAGCCGTATCCCTGGTTGCAGACGAGTGGCAGTGTTCAACAGCGATTCGGCCGCGGAATAATCGTTTCGGTGAAGAGCGATGTCGCCAAGATAGGTGTAGGCCTGGGCATCGCCGGGATCGTGCTTGATTTCCAGCTGAAACTCGGTTACAGCCCGGTCATAGTCACGCGTCCTGTAGTAGAGGTACCCAAGCTCGAAATGAAGATTTGGTTCATTCGGAGCGATGCGGTCAGCTGCCTCAAGCTCGACGATCGCATCCGGCGTTTTGTTCACGCCATCCAGCGCCAACGCCAACAGCAAGTGCGCCTGCACGGAATCTGGATTGACCTCAAGAATGTTCTTGAACTCGGACAAGGCGCAATCGTAATGCTTGCTCCACAGGCAACTCTCGGCAAGAACGTTGTGCAGCTCAAGGCTAGAAGGGTTCGCTTTGGTTGAAGTTGTCAGGTACGGGATGGCGTCGGCGTACTGATGCAATCCAAAATAGCTCATCCCCACCAACACTGTAATTCGATCATCGCCTGGCTTCGCCAACAATAGAGCTTTGAGTAACGGAACGGCGGCCGCAAAGTGGCCTTGCCGGAACTCGGCTAGTCCAAGGTCGAGCACAACATCCGGCTGATGCGGGTCCAATGCAAGCGACTTGCGATACTCCTCCGCGGCAAGTTGCAGTTCTCCTTGTTGCGCAAGGGAAACTCCCAGGCCGGCCAGAATGGAAGGGTTCTTCGGGTGCGTCTGCGCCAATTCACGCCAGAGAGTCTCCGCTTCGTGAAACTTGCCCGCTCGCATCAAACCAGTCGCTTCTTCGGCGGTAACAGCCTGCCCATAGCTTATCGCCGCNNACGGCCCGTGCTTTCTTTGCTTGCTGAGGACGAACCCTCATGGATGGTGGTATCCCCTCGCTTCCAGACAGCCGGACCGGTTCAGAATAGCAACTTGGCGCCGAACTGCAACACCCGAGGATCTTGCGCCGCGGTTACCTGTCCAAATGTACCGTCCGTGTAGCCGGAATCTATGGACAGGAACTGAGTATGATTGAAAGTATTGAAACTCTCCACTCGAAACTGAAATGTTGGCCCTTCCGAATTCGATGTGAAATGGAAAGCTTTGAACAGCGCGATGTTGAAATTATCGATGCCCGGGCCGACAATCGAGTCCTTGCGGGCATTGCCGAAGCCCTCATTTGGCCCTCCATTCCACGGAGCCACAGGCGGCGCAAATGCGGCGGTATTGAAGTACTCCGTTTGCGTCTTTGGCCCCATCGGGGATGCAACGACGTTGGGGCGATTGGTTGTTCCACCGCCGAGGCCGAGGGTATCGGGCGAATATGTCACATTCGCCGGAACACCACTCTCCTGAACGTTCACATCCGAGATCTCCCAGCCTCCAAGCGCGGTGCGCAGCAGAGAGTTCTCGGCATGCAAGAAGAGCGGAACGGCATAGATAAGATTGGCAGTGAAGATGTTACGCCGGTCGAGAGATCCGGATCCGTAGTCGTACCTTGTGTTGAACGGGTTTGAAACCGTGTTCACATCGTCACTTGTAATGTCCAGCTCATGGGACCATGTATAGGACAGTTGAAGGCTAAGCCCGTGCTTGTTTTGAATTTGTAAGCCTGCCTGCAACGAATCGTATCGTTGGTTTGTATTGTTTGAGTATTGGCTGATATTAGAGAATCCCGGGAAGATGCGAGCGAGATTGGAATTGTAGGTGCCGTTTGCGACGCCTTCGCGGTAGGGACTATCCAACGGAAGCGTGTTGACGTTGCTTCCAATATCCTGATGCCAGCCGTCGGTGCCTACGAATTGAACCACCGCAATGACAGAAGGCGCCAACTGCTGCTGGACCCCAAGACTATATTCCGCTGTGCCAGGGCTGGGATAATGGAGCGCGAGACTTGCAAGTGATGCCGGGAAATAAGGAGTAGGCGACGACAGGCCAGTCAGCGCGCTGATAGATGGGTTGGAAAACTGAACATTGGTCGCTGTGGGGATAAACGCAACTGGCGTGTTTGTCTCGGCGGGATAAATATCGTTGCCCTGGATGCGTTCATAGAACACGCCGAAGCCGCCCCGCAGCACCGTAGTGCCATGTCCATAGAGATCCATGGCGAATCCGACACGCGGCTGTAGCGTGAACCAATAGTTGTTCACCAGGCCGCGAGGAAACCCATTGACCCCGGGCAGCTGAATGCCGTTCATGTAAAACGGTGTCGTATACCCCGGCGGTATCGTGAACCCGGGCCCGCTGGTATTAAGGCTTCCATCCGCATTGAACGCCGCGGCTTGAGCGGGGTTATAGTCGGATTGCACGAAATTGGACAATAGATTTTGTCGCTCCCACACATGAGGATAGGTATCGTAGCGTAGCCCGAGGTTCAAGGTTAAACGTGGGGTAATCTTGTAATTGTCCAGGCCGTAGAACGAAAGCGTGTTGTTCACCAGGTGGCGTCGGCTTTGCTCGTTGAGCTGCGAATAGGTGCTGGCAAAGCCGAGCAGGAAGTTCACGTAGGCATCGCCGGAGAAGCTCGGCGTGCTAAAGACATACGTCCCTTGCGGCTCCGCCTGCAGGCCCATGTTCTTGGTGAAGCGCATGAACGATCCGCCAAACTTGAAATTGTGCTTTCCCTTGGTCCACGAAAGGTCGTCGCGTTCCTGGTAGTCCTGTTGGGCGTCTTGCCACGGGTAGTAGCTGGTGCTGTAATTCGTGCCGTACGGTGTGCCAAGATCTATCTCAGGAAGCTTGGCGACCGGACTGTTGTTCGGAAACAGGCTGGTGGCGCTCCACCCCGACGGCTGGGTATAGATTCCGGTAGGCGTGAGGTTGATGATACTGCCGTTGTAGACGAACGAGGTCACGTTCAACAGGTTGGGCGAGAGTGTCTGCGTCAATTGGATGACGGCGCTCCAGGCCGGGTTGGAGAAGGCGCTCCCCGCCGTCGGGTACGAGCTATCGCTCCACAAGCTTGGGATGTTCTGCTGCGAGACTGCGTCATGAATGTAGTGCCCCATCAACGCCAATTTGTCATTGATGGTGTGGTCGATTCGCACTAGATCTTCGCGCACATTCGTCGGCTGCTTGAGCGATGTTATGAATGAATTACTTCCATTGCTGGCGTTCGGCTTGGGAATGGCTCCCGTGCCCATAAAGAACACGGCATTGGGATCGATCAGGTTCGCTGGAATGGTGTTGTTTGGAAATGGGCTTCCTGCAACGAGCCCGTCCATTGCATAGAGCTGAAGCTTCGCAGGGTCGATGGTGGCGGGAACGACCGGAGTCACTCCGTTTGCCGGGGGTGTATATAACAGCGGTTGACCCGTGGTTGGAAAGTCGGACGCAGGGACGGTGGGAGTTACGGTTGGATTCGTCCCAGTGACAAGCCTGCGCCACTCCTCATTCACAAAGAAGAAAGTTCTCTTTCGATCAGTGTTATAGAGATGGGGGATAGTAATGGGACCACCGATGTTGCCGCCAAAAATATTGAGGCGCAACTCCGGTTTAGGCTGGTCTTCGAGATTCGATATGTAGTTGTTGGCGTCGAAGGCTTCATTGCGATTGAATTCCCAGAGACCTCCATGGAAGCTGCTCGTGCCCGACTTTACCACCATTGTGATGGTTCCGCCGGACGCGATGCCGTAATCAGGGCTGTAATTACTGTCGAGTGTTTTGAACTCGGAAAGTGCATCCAAAGAGGGCAAGATTGTAAAACAGCCTCCGCAGCCCCGATCATAGACCTCACTTCCGTCGATCATGTAAACATTATGGCCAGGACGCGTGCCATCGAAGCTGATTCCCGTACCGGCGGTTAGTGCGTTGATCCCATTAAAGCTTGGGATATTGTTTGACACGCCAAGTCCCAGCACAGCCAGCTGGGTTACGTTGCGGCCGTTTGTTGCCAGCTCGGTAACCTGCTTGCCTGTGATCAGGTCGCTGATCTCATTCGTCTCGGATTGCAGCTGCAGCGCGTTCGCCTCAACGGTCACGGTCTGGGTGTTGCTGCCGATCGTGAGATGTGCGTCTTCTTTTACTGTAGACGCGACGTTGATGACTATGTCCGTCTTGCTGTATGTCTGGAATCCTTGCGAGGTCACGGTCAGGGTGTAATTGCCGACGTGAAGGTTGGGGAAGGTGTAGATCCCGGCGTTATCTGTTACGGTGCGGCGTGTCTCGCCGGTTGCCGGCAACGTCAGCGAAACCGAGGCGTTGGGGATGATTGCCCCGTTGGGGTCAGTCACGACTCCTGTCAACTCGGCGTTTTCCTGTGCCACGGCCGTCGCAGCCAAGAAAAATAGCATTAGGAATGGAACCAGGAAATGCTTTCCGACTCTCATTGTGCTCCTCCCTATAAAGAACTGATTGCGCGGCTGTAGACGTAGCTAGCATGCATAGCCCGCGTCCTTTGCGGTCAGTCGCCGGAGCCGCCGTTTAGTAGGCGCAATGATTCAGCACGATCACAGGGGTTGACAATGACCAAGACGCTAAACTTTTTGTCTGTAGTGAATCTCTGGTAAGTGGTTCCTCAATTGCGACCCTCCCGCAGCCGAAGTGGAATGGAAATTTCTTCCCAGCTTGTCTCTAGCCGTGTGCGATTCACTCTCGATGCAGCTTGCGCCCGGACCCAACTCTAGGCTGGATTGAAAACATGGCGAAGAGTCGCTTTTTGTGGTCTGGATGGTATGGCGCAATATGTCCGGCTGCTTTCCGTCAAGAACCCGGAAGCGCGAAATTTTTACGAGACAGAGGCACTACGGTTGGGGTGGTCCGTCCGGCAACTTGACCGGCAGATGAGGAAGGGTCATTCGCTTAGCTGTTGCTTCTCCAGAATGCCTCCCCCGGTGTTACCAAACTTGGTATTGCCGGTCACGATGGCGCTTGCATTCACGCAGGACAGGTTCTCGCACTTACTTTTGAGGAAACCGGTTCGCACTGCAGACGGCAGGACGAATTGAAGGGCCCGCCTCGCAGTGATGAGCAACAGGTGCGAATCTCGCTGTTTACTTCTGCGTCTTCATGAACTCACGAACCAGCGCCGCAATCTCATCTGCTTTGGTATCAAGCGCGAAGTGTCCGGCGTCGAGTACGTAGACCTCCGCGTTCGGTACGTCCTTGCGGTAGCGTTCCGGCTCGCCGAGGTCGAACGAGAGATCGTGCTTGCCCCAGAGGACCAAGAGCCTGGGCTGCGTCTTCTGTAGCCATGCCTGCCACTTTGGATAGGCCTCGACGTTCGTGCGGTAGTCATAGAAGAGATCGCTTTGAATCTGCGCCTGCCCTGGCGTGTTCAGAAATGCGTACTCATCGGTCCAAAGATCCGGGTCATAGAGCTCGATCTTCGGATCGTCTCCGATATGGCGCGTCTTCGTGGTTGCAAGCGACAGCAGGTTTTTGCGCAACGCTTCTTCATGAGCAGGCCGGTCCGCCCAGAACGCCCGCCGTGTTGCCCAGTTCGCCCCAAGGCCTTCGTTGTGAGCGACCGCATCCTGGACGATGAGAGCCTGCACCCGCTCCGGGTGTGCCAATGCCATGCGAAAGCCCACCGGCCCACCGTAGTCCTGCATGTAAGATGTGTAGCGCGGCACACCCAGCGCTTGCGTGAAGTCGTCCATCACGGAAGCTATATGATCGAATGTGTAATCGAACTGCTTCGGGTCGGGCCAGTCGCTATGTCCGTAGCCAGGATAGTCGGGCGCAACCAGATGGTAGCTGTCTGCAAGCCTTGTCAGCAGCGGCTGAAACATCCGCGACGACGACGGAAGACCGTGCAGTAAAAGAATGGTGGGAGCGTCTTTCGGCCCCGCTTCTCTGTAGAAGATGGAGAGTCCATCGACCCTCACTGTGCGATAAAACACCGGCTGTTCCATTGCTTTGTCCTTTCTCTGGGCATCCATGCCCAAGGTGGTGGCGAGCATGACCGCCAGTGTCGCCAGAGTCCGAAGGATCGATTTCGTCGTATTCATACTTCCTCCGATCTCGTCGGCTTACACGCGTTCCGCCTCGAACTGCTCGTCTAGGACCAGGCTGAAATCTCTCATGCGTCAGCCTTTGTTCTCGGATGCGCAGAAAACCTCGCGACAAAGAGGTTGCCACCATTCGCTATCGACGCTCTTCGGCGAGTTCCGTTTTACATGGAAGAGCGTAAAAAGTGGATGTTCATCGCCTGGGTAAAATGCGGCGATAGGATACCTATTCCCTGTACGCAGCGTGGGAACCGGCAGGAGGCGCAGCCGACCTGATGAGGTTGCCGCAATAGGTATGCTGTCAAATGCTGTCACCCTATTTGATCCAATTTCGGCAGAAATGCCAACCAGCTGATCCTCTTCGCTCTTAACTGGACAGCGATGGTATCCTTCCGTTGGTTGGTGGGACCAGGCGAAGATCGGTGTTGATTCGCGAGCTTCATGATCGCATAAGGGGGTCTCTCGTGCGCTTCACAAGAAGAGAGGCCCTCGTATCCGCCAGTGCGCTGGCTGCTGTCAGCGTCTCCCCGCTCGCACAGACAATGGCTCAGGACTCAAATCCGCTCTCGCAGCCGATCTCTGCAGTTGACCCGGAACCCATTTGCCTGGCTGACTTCGAGCCGCTGGCGAAGGCGAAGATGTCAGCGATGGGTTGGGAATACGTCACTGCCGGCGCGGCCGATGAGCTCACGTTGCGGTGGAACAAGGAAGCTTACCAGCGGATTCGTCTCAAACCCCGCGTTCTGGTGGACGCTTCCAAACTGGATACACGCGTGACTTTGTTCGGGCAGGAGCATGCCTTCCCGATTCTTCTTGCGCCCACATCGTCTCAGAAGTTGACGCACCCGGAGGGAGAGTTGGCCACAGCCCGAGGTGCAGGTGCCGCCGGCGCCACCTTGGTGGTCAGTTCCTTTGCGAATACGAGCCTCGAAGATGTGGCGGCGGTGGCGAAAAGTCCATTATGGTTTCAGCTCTACGCGCAGACGGACCACGGCTTCACGCGCGACCTGGTGCAACGCGCCGAGGCTGGCGGGTACCGCGCGCTTTGTCTCACTGTGGACACCCCGATAAGTGGCGCGCGCAATCGCGAGACCCGGGCTGACGTTAAGCTGCCACCGTTGCCCAACCTAAGTGGTTGCAAGGGTATTGGCAGTGGTGTTCGCCCGGGCTCACTGGAGATTTTCAGCGGCGTGCTCGGGAGATACGGGGACAGGATGTGTG
>PLZN01000434.1 GCA_003152195.1 Acidobacteriaceae bacterium | reverse complement strand
CCCGGCGTAAACGCAATGTAATCAGCGTGGGCTTTAGCCCCCGAGGTAGGCTTTCCGCCGATTTCACCCGAATCCAGACTTTTTTCCGCAGCCTGTTTAGCCCCTCGGGGCCGTAAGCAAAAGAGCGGCTCGCAAGAACGGCCAACAGACCTTTCAATGTTGTGAGCAACAGGAAGCCTCCACAAGATAGTGTTTGTGCGGCCAGAAGCGTTACAAACCGCTTCTGATCGCACTAATAGCCAGCGCCGCGGTTCGTGGTTGTACGTTACTGCTCGCGACAAGTTGGTCGGCTTAGTGGACGTCTTTGCCGGCGTTGATTTGACCACATCAGATACCTGAGCCAGTGTCTTACTATTAGTGCCCTCCTCCGTCGCCGGCCCGAACAAATTCACAATCTGCTTCTAGTTTTGCTAAGCACTCGGCCGGCCCGATAACCCTGGCAGCTGTGAGGGCGAGGATATTGTGACCGTGGGTGGTGGGGTGGAGGTCATCCCAAAAGAGATATGTATCCGGGCCGATCGTGGAGATGCCCTGGGAGCTGGTGGTAACGTCTGCCGGCGAGTACTTGGAGGGCGAGGCGATGATTTGCTTGAAGAGAGCAAGACATCAAGCTGGACCAGATGGAGGTGCCTGCCACGGTTGAAGTCGTGCACGATATCGAGCCCGGCGGTCAGAATCTGGTTATAGAGGACGCTCCTTTGTCGCAGGAATCGAGGTCGTGGAAGAGCCGTTGAGCCGGGGAACCAATCCAAGTGGAGGGAGGTTAGGGACGATGAACTGCGTGGCCCCCGCATCGAATCGCTGAGTTAGACGCATGGGTATCTCTCAATCGAGAAGGAATTGGAAACATGGCCTGGGTGCTGACAACAGTGATCCGCTGAATTGTGTTCTTTTAGCAAGATCCCCGAACTTAGTCAGTTGCCCGTCGCTGACTTTCTCCTAACTTGCTAACAAAGAGCTGCCAAAGGGGTTGCCGGCTTTCCTGAACCCAGCAACTGGCGTACGATGGCAGCGCGTCAGCGTGGAGGTATGAGCGCCTGCCAGCTTCCAGCCGCCGGATTCGGACCGGGCTTTTCGAGATCGACCAGGCCGCCGGCCAAGTGGATCGGCTGCGAGTGCGGTGTCTGGTGGATTTTCCGATCGCAGGAGGGAGAAGCTGGTGATAAAGGCTACTCGGGCTTTTTGCCTGCTGATGCTCTCAGCTACTGGGTGGGCGCAGGCCGCCTCAGCTCAAGACCCGGACCAATCCCAACCACCGGTGACGACGCTCAAGGTGGTTACGGGTCTGGTGGCGATCTCCGCCGTAGTGAAGAGCAAGGATGGCGAGGCGACGACAGGGCTTACCAAAGACGACTTCGTGCTCAAGCAGGACGGCAAGGAAGAGCCGATCCGGTATTTTTCTCGAGGGTCCGAACTCCCCCTAAGCTTCGCCCTGATGGTTGACACAAGCGGCAGCCAGCAAACCTTCATCGGGGACGAGTCGCTGGCGAGCGATGTCTTCTTCGAGACCATGCTGGGCCGTAAAGAGGACCGCGCGATGCTGGTGCAGTTCGACACCACTGTCCTGCAGCTGAAAAGCATGACCAACTCCGCCAATGCGCTCCATCTGGCGTTGTCGCAACTGCGTCCGGACCCCAAGGGAGGAACCCTCCTGTACGACGCGGTTTACGTCCTGGCAAAAAACGTCCTGGCGAACGAAACGGGACGCAAGGCGATGGTGATTCTCAGCGATGGCGGCGACAACGGAAGTAGCAGGCCGCTCGCCGAAGCCATTGAGCAGGCGCAGCGCGCGGATGTCCAGATCTACTCTATCCTTTACAGCATGTGGAACAGTCTTAGCGGTAGCGACATAGGTCGTCCACCCGCGAGAGATCCTGGCCTGGGAGCCTTGCAGAAGCTCTCAGAGAGTACGGGTGGACGTGTATTTACAGTCTCGCGCGCGATGGGCCTGCGAGAGATCTTCGCGCAGATCGAGCAGGACCTGCGATTGCAATACGAACTGGGCTACAAGCCTCCCCCAGACACACAACCGAACAGCTATCACAAGCTCGAGCTGAAAGCGAAGGACAAGAAGTTGACCGTGCAGGCCCGCAAAGGATTTTTCGAACCACCATAAACTCTTCCAATCCAGAGAGGCAAGCCTCCGCTCTCGATCACTTCCAGGTAACCGGCCACCCAGGAGTCATCGCGCGGCGTCCTCATTTGGCGTGGACCGCCGTATCGTACGACAACGTTGACAGATGACTCGCCACACTCGGTCCAGATCTGCTGGGTCGACGAAGAGAACATAAGCCGTCAAGACATCCCATTGAAACATCGGGACGTTAATCGCATATTCAATACACAAATGGAAGAGTAGCCCCAGGAACAGTAACGGATAGCGGAATCGCCGCAACCAGATGAGGGTTCCCAGACAAAACTCAAGGACAAGAATGAACCAACCTCCGGCCTTCAATATTCCGGGATACTGGATCCATCCGGGTAGAGGGAAGCGCTTAATCGAGTGAAAATGGGTCACGTAATAGAGTGCAGTCCCATTCAGCCATGTATGGCCCTTCATCTTCCACCAAAAAGAGACGAGATACAGTAATGCCAGCTCGAATTGGATCATCCGTTGAGCCCACGGAGCCCTGGGCGAGATCTCGGGGCCTTCCAATCCTTTGCGAACTCGAATAAGACGGTCCAAAGAGAGGGCCGCTCCAGCAGGCGCAAAGATAAGGAAGAAGCCGGCGACGCGCAAGAAAGTGTCACCGCTGTGGTCGATGAAGAGATTTCTCTGGTCGATTGAAGCCAGGCTGAGGAAAACGGCTGCACTGCTGATACGAGTCCATAAGCCAACCGTGAGCAGCACAGCGAAGCCCAGGAAAATCCAGAAGAATGCTGCGATCCAGCGATCATCCTGCGGCATAAGGCTGAACAGGTTCAGCCGTAGACCTGGTTCTACGGTCCTTGTGGTCGATAAGGATACCCAGCCATGTACACCAAACCAGTCCAGCCAGTCGGAGTGCAGCAGGATCACCGTAGCTGAAACGCAGATGCCATAGAAAATGCGGAACAGCGCAATGGGAATAGGCGATTGGGGCGCGAAGAAAAATTCATCCCAAGCCTCTCGAACACTCTGCAGGGTCATTTAAGATCCTCGGGCTGAACATAATCCTCATAAAAGGCGTTTGGTTTGAGAATTGGGTCGTGTGTCTCATCCGCTCCGGGCGTGATATCCGTCTGGTATTGAACCAGTAATACTTTTTCCGGAGGGTCAGTTTGGCTGTTGAACGACCGCGCAATATGCTTTGCATTGTCCGGCCATATGGCTGCGTTCTTCTCCTGCAGCATGACCTTCTTCCTTTGTTCTTTGTCCTTACTCATTAGCTCTTTCTTGATTCTATTCACAAATAGATAGTGACGCGTTGATGATGGTCTTCGCTCATCCTCCAGAAACCCGGTCTGCGTAGTGGGCAACACTCACCGGGGTTGGCTATCGTTCGCGGCGTTATAATTCGCATGTCTCGATGTCTAGACAGCACTGCGCTCAACTCAGCGAGATAAGCCGAGCTATCTGGAAGTCTTGCATACGGTTTGAGCCCGGCGGGGTGAATGATAGCTCCGGTTCAGTATTGAACTTCGTTGTTGCTTGAGGACGCGGCTGCCATGGACAGGCGAAAATTTGTAAAGACATCGTTCCTTGCTGGTGGAAACGCTCTGCTCGCCAGTCGGCGGTTGCATGCGCAGGTAACTAGGATGGAGCAGAACGTCCCTGGTGCGATCGCATCTTCGTAGATCGAGAAAGCCCGTTTTCCCGAGGGATTTCTGTGGGGTTTGGCGTCTGCTGCCTATCAGGCCGAAGGCGCATGGGACGCAAGACGGCAAGGGCGAGTCCATATGGGATCGCTTCTCCCATCGTGTCGGCAAAATCAAGGGTGGTGCCACCGCCGACACCTCGTGCGACCAATATCACCGCTACAGAGAAGACCTCGCCATTCTCAAGCAGCTGAATCAGAAGAGCTATCGATTCTCGACCTCATGGGGACGCATTCAGCCCACAGGCACCGGTCCGGTCAATCAGAAAGGTCTCGATCACTACAGCCGTCTCACCGATGCGGTGCTTGAAGCAGGCATACGGCCGTTTTGCACGATCTACCACTGGGATCTTCCCCAAGGGCTCGAAGATCGAGGAGGTTGGCCGAATCGCGATCTTGCGTCCTACTTCGCTGGGATTCTGGCGATGGCATGTTGAAAGGCGCCCAAACTTTGATTCGGCCGCCAAGGTATGGACGTTCACCTATTACGGGTATGGTGTCGGTGTCTTTCCTCCCGGCAAGAGCGACTTCAATCAATTTCTGAAGGCAGCGCACACCGTCAATCTCGCACAAGGCGAGGCCTTCCGCTCGATCAAAGCATCATCTCACGCCGGCGCCCTTGCTTGTCCAAGCCGGCGGCTGTCGAGCGGAGCACTTGGGCGATACGGGCGCAGTCGACAAAGACAAAGGGCTGGATCTCACACGAGACCTGCAGCACCCAGCCAAGCGGGCCGCTCAGTCATGGACGATTCGCCTGCGGGAGTACATCGCAGCGACCCAATAGCTTAACTTCAATCACCTTTGAGAAATCGATTCCCACGGCAAGATCATCGTTGCCACGAAAAAATGTGGGGTGATCCAGAACAGGACCATTTGGGAATTCGCCGCTGCCGGCGGCCAGATCAGCGCGCAACGATTGAAGCAAATCGGGCCATAGTTCTTCGCTTATACGCGCTTGCGCGTAGAAAACAATCGCCGTACCAGATTGATCTCAAAAGGAGATTGCCAATGGAAGTGCGGCAGCTGCAGACATTTTGTATTCTCGCGGAAGAGTTGAACNNACCGGTGAACGAGTGCATACGGTGCAATCCAATGTGACCTCGCAGATCAAGTCACTCGAAGCAGAACTGGGATCGCCACTCTTCGATCGATTGGCAAAGCGTGTCCTCCTCACCGAGGCAGGCCACCGCTTCCTCCCGTATGCAGAGAAGGCATTAGCCGCGATGGAACAGGGTCATCGCGCCGTGAAGCTTGGCACCGAACCCGCAGGTCCTTTGCACATTGGCGCGCCAGAGAGCGTGCTGGCCTACCGTTTGCCTGAAGTGTTGAAGCTCTTCCGCAAGCGATATCCAAAAGTGGAACTGATCTTCCGTCCTGATTCGGACACGACAAACTGACTGACGCACTTGAGAGCGGCAAACTCGACTTGGCCATGAGCAGGTCGGATTCGATCGACGGGGAGCAACTAAGCTCTATCAGGATGCGGAGCGAAGACATCTATCTCTTCGGTACACCAGATCATCCGCTTTCCAAGGCAAAGAAGGTGTATCCCAAAGATCTGGTGGATCAGACCCTGCTATTGACCGAGACCGGGTGCGGCTACCGCAAAAAGCTCGACATGCAACTGGCATCCACAAATATAAGGCCGCAACACATCACGGAATTCTCCAGCGTCGAAGCCATCAAACAATGCGTACACGCCGGGATGGGCTTTGGGCTCTTGGCGGAGATCGTCATCGCTTCTGAACTCAAGAAGAGGCAGTTCGCCGTGTTGAATTGGAACGGTGCGAAGATGAGCATCGCAACCCACATCGTTTGGCATAAAGACAAATGGATGTCACCAGGAATGCAGGCATTTCTGGATGTAGTGAAGGCTAAGTTGCAGCAAACATCGGCGCCGACACTGGTGCAGGATCGTGC
The DNA here is from genome assembly GCA_003152195.1 of Acidobacteriaceae bacterium. GTDB lineage: Bacteria > Acidobacteriota > Terriglobia > Terriglobales > Acidobacteriaceae > PALSA-350. Next base: position 24,139 of record PLZN01000434.1, on the reverse strand, counting down.
TGGTTGATTCTCAGGTGTGCCGCTCCGGCGATCCGTCAAAGTGTGACTCGATCATCCCGGTCCGGCCCCCGCAGTTCCGGTTGAATTGCCCTGCTTTTTCTCTTGCTCGCCTTCCTGCTTGCTCTTCCCGGGACGTTTGGTCTTCCAGAAGAGCTTGTTGTAGATGTGTCAAGTCCGAGGTCTGCCATTCTATAAGTTGCTGTTCGGAGTCGCGGCGAGCCAACTCGGTGACGGAAGCCGCCTCCACGAGCCTTACCTGATGCCAAGGTTGGATATGGCCACCGCGCACCAGATATCCAGACTTCGCCCAATCATCGAGGAGGTCGGTGACCCTTTGCTCTCTTCACGTCGTCCTGAAAGGGCAATAATTCAAACGAATCGCCTGAAGTCAGGTGCACGGTCACATAGGCCTGGAGAACTGTTTCGTTCTCCAGGCCGCTCCGTCTCTTTTTTGTCCGCCATTCACTCATTCTCCGTCTTGATCTTTGCCCAATAGAGCGCAATCCGGGCATTGTTTGAGGGCTGGCAATTACGATGTCGCGCAATCGCGGCAGGATGCCCCGGGACGAGTTCGCAACCGCCAAGACATGCTGTGAGGTGTGAATCAAAGTCAGACTTGTCCAAATTAGTGCAGGCATTGATGTTCCTGGGCGGAAACGGATCCGCGGGTGCCCCATCCTTGACGGTGCTTTTCCGGCAAGGATGGAGCACCCTTCTTTCGCGGCGCTAACTACCGTGCCCAACGCAACATCGTAGCCCTCGCCTCAACCCCGCCCCGGGCAAATAGAGAGGGGGCACGCGCTCGAAGACGAGCGGCTCCATGAGAACCTGACCCGGCCTCACTGCCTACTGGGCGCGTTCCTTACACTTTCAATGGCCTCTTTCCCGGCGTCCTTCGCATCGCCCACTGCATTGTGGACAGCCCCTTTCACCTGGTCAACCTTGCCTTCGGTTTCAAGTTTCCTGTTGCCGGTGACGTGCCCAGCAACTTCCTTAGTCTTGCCGACAACGTTGTCTGTTGCTCCTTTAACGTGTTCCTTGTCCATACAGCACCTCTACCGTAGTGAGATGCCTGTAGACAACCGGCACCGGTCCTCTCCCCGAAACTAGTTTCCCGGCGGTTTCTCTAGGTGGTCGATGACGTAATACTCCACCGGTCCCTTTTGCGCCCGTGGTTTGAGACCAAGCTGCTCCTTCAAAGCGTCGAAGATCGACGGACGATCCAGCAGGCCCGGAGGTAGGTTCTCTTTGGGAAAATTGAGCGCCAACTCCGGCGCAAACGACAGCGAAAAATCGTAGTTCTTATCGAGCCCGGTCCGGTCGATCACTGGCCGTTCCTCCGTCTGGAGCTGCTGCCCGGGGAACCAACAGAGGTACTGCATGGGAACCCGCCTCCCAACGAAGACGTTATCCGTACCGGGAGTGATCGGAATCTTGAAATCCTGGTCGCTCTCGTTGATCTTCATCTTCGACCCCGATTTGTCCAACATCAGTGCATACACGGGACCTTCCCTGGTCTCCTTGTGAAATTTCAGGTTGAACCGATCCGCCAGCAGGTTCTGAAACATCACATGGAGGTCGTCAATGCTGTAAGAATGGTCCGCCTTTGCCTGAATATCGTAACGGTCGGTATCGAGCCAGTCGGGGCCACCCGTGATCTGCCGGGTTGGCACTTTATACATCAAACTGATCATTATCTTTACCGGCATGTTCTGCACCAAATACCCATCGCCTCCTGGCAGCGGTTTTATCAGACCGCCGCGGACGCCTTGTTGAGAGGGCCTGATCGCGGCCACGTCGAAGGTCAGCCGACCCGGTTTTTCCTGCCCATCAGCGAGAGATATAGACATCAGACCGATGACCGCGGCTGAGATACGCAATCTGCGCCGAGTCGTGGAAAACAGTTGCCATGCGAAGCTTCATAGTATTCACCGGTTCCTCTCTTGAGATCTCGCTCGTTTCGCTTTCCGGGAGGAAGAAGCTGACCTCACCCATGACCGAACCAATATTTCCTTGCTGCCGAAGCCCCGGCCAGGCCGGGGTCGCCTTCTGCGGCCCACGCTATAAAGCCGTCGGGACGAACCAACAGCGCGGACAGGCCCAGTCTGTCCTTTGCTTTGGCTGAGACGTACTTTAGCTTTCCACTCCAGGGTTGGCTGAGCGCACGGAGGGTTTCGCTATCCTCAAGGTCAAGCAGTAGTGCCGATCCATCGTGTAGGTGATCGCCGAGCCGCGTTCCGTCTTCGAATTGGAAGTCCGGTGCGCTGCGTCCGATGAGCGCGTGGTCGCCGGGCAAGTTGTAACGCAGCCACACGCCGGAGATTTTTTTTGCAAAGTATGCCGTGGCCACCCCTGTCTCGATCAGATCGCGTATTATGATCGGCGTGCAAGGGTCTTCCACCTGCTCGAGCACCAGCACCGCGGTCCCCGCCAGGTGAAGTTCACAAGCAAGGAACAGACCGACGGGCGCCCCGCCCCCTGTAATTACAACGTCGTAGACCATACCGCACTCGCCACTCGCAGCAGTTTCCTTTTGTTTCTCTGAAGCTTAATCCTTCAGAAAATCGTTGAGAATTAACGCCGCGATAAAGATCAGCCCGAAATGATTTTTCCCTGTTCAGGGGACGCCGGCGCCGGGTATGCGGGCATTGTTTGAGCCGTATTGCCGGAACAAGGCCAGCCTTGTCCCAGGCCGCGGGCATCGACGCCCAAATGCTTGGCATCGCGGGGCCAACCAGCCCCGAAATCCCGGGCGCACAATTGAAGATCCTTCCCGGAAATGCCGGACATTATGTCTTGGGAAAGAAGGCTTTGGAAGTTTGTCGCGATGGATTGGGAGTGGACCGAGCTCAAATCCACAAAGAAACCGAGCAGGCTGCACTGGATTTCCTTGAAAGAGTCTAAAATCCAGGTGAAGTCTGCTGTCTCCATCCACGGCCAGCGAATCTTGATGATTTGGCGCTGTCTCCGTGGGCGCTCTGCCCAGTGACTCTTCTAGCGATCGGCGCAGTTGCGCCGCGATTTTCGGGAGTCTCTGCTGCACGTAGAAACGTCCTGCAGTTACTCTGTTCTTTAGGAGATCAAACGATGACCATCGCCGAAATTCTTCTTCAAGATTACGATGTGGAAGTAAAAAATACCCGCACAACTCTCGAGCGCGTTCCCGCCAAGCTCGCCGAGTTTAAGCCACACGAGAAGTCTATGCCCATGGGGCGGCTGGCTATGCACGTTGCCACGCTGCCCAGGTTTGCAAGCGCCATCCTGACCGTAGAAAGGATGGACCTTGCCACAGAAAAATTTCCTCCTAACACCTTCGAATCCACTGAGGCCGTGGTTCGCACGTTTGAGCAGGCTTCATCCGAATTACGCGATACTCTCGCGCGGCAGTCTGATGCGGACCTCGAATATAAATGGACGATGGTCTTCGGCGACAAGCCCATCGTTGATGCTCCGCGCTCACTCCTGTTTCGCACCATGTATCTGAACCATCAAATCCATCACCGTGCCCAGCTCGGTGTCTATCTCCGCCTCAATGACCTTCCCGTGCCTGCACTCTATGGCCCTTCCGCAGACGATAGGATGGGCTTTTAACCCAGGCCTAGGCGGGCGATGTGTGTGCCAGCTAGCAGCCCGTGGTTAAAGTCTAAAATCCGTGAAACTGATTTTCTAACACTATGAATCTAAATTTCTTAACTTCTCGATGTTTCCAGAAAGGCACTTTAACCACGGGCTGCTAGGGTTACGATGGGTTCCATCGCTCTAGAAGAAGATGTTCAAGGAGTTGAATGAATAAACATGACCGGATACGGGAATTGTGCCAGCACACTGGAATGGCTGTTACTTGTTAGCGACGATCTGAATCTTGTGTATCTGCAATTTGTTTGAGAACAGCTCCTCTGCTTTGGCCATTAGGGCCTTGGCAATGTCGCCGTTCATGTGAGCGTCTCGGCCTGCTTCATCGTCGAAAGTGTCGAACACTGCATAAGACCCATCGTCTTCTTTGATGCCATACCAGGTCACGGTTCCGGTCTCCGCCCGCCCCTTGCTTAAGGAACGCTTCAACCTCTGCTGTCTTGCCGGGCTTGGCCTTCAATGAAACATACAGTGCATACTTTGCCATTCTGGTTACTCCTCCGTGTTTTCTTCCTGCCTCAGGGGGATGTCTCCCCTTTTCGCCGGAACCTTCAATCCTTTCTCGGCGGAGTGGTGATGCTGGGGCCCGCTTCGTCGATCGCCTCGACCGTGCTGTCGTCGGTTGCGGGACGGCCATCGCGGATGCTTTCGGCGCCGAGGGAGTTTTCGCTGCCGGCAGGCGCCGTGCGATCAATTGTGACGGAGCGCGGATCGGGTTTGGTGGTCGCAGTCGCGTCACTGCGGACATTCCTGGGTGCTTTTTCCTCGGTTGGCGCCATATGCAATCTCCTCATTCTGACTAAGTAACTAGGATGCAGTGAATTGGAGACGGGATGTGATAATTCCCGAATGGCGCCATCGATTCGCGCAATGCTCGCGCTCAACCACGGCCTCTCTCAATAGCGTCTGAAGTTGACCTCGATGTGCACTGCTACCGCAACGGGTTTCGGAGCGGGATCGCCCTCCAGCATAGCGGGCGCAAAACGATACTGCTCCACCGCTCGAACGGCGTTCTTATCAAAGGGCTGCGAAAGAGAGTGGACCACGCGAACCTGCTGCGGCTTTCCCTTCGCATCGACGGTGCAGGCTAAGACAACTACGCCTCCGTTTTTCTGTCCCCGCGGAAATTCAGGGTCAGCGCGGCTGTCCACACGCGATGTTGTGCCAGACAACCTAGCTTGCATAGGATACGGCTCACCAACCATGCCGCCAGCAGCAGGAGGGGCGTTTGCCAAACAGAGTTCACCAGATAGTGGACAACAAATCTGCCTGCTTCAGTCATCGGAGTTGCTCCTCTCCTGGGCGGCTACCTGGCGCAACAGTTTGGCGATGCGTTCGGGGTCCGTCTGGCCGCTCTTGAGCAAGCTCATCACCAGTTGCTCCGCTGAGCCTCCAAACATGCGATCAACGAGATCACGAAGAGCGTGACCAGAGGCCTTATCCTCTGACACGGTGGCCCGATATTCGTACGCTCTCCCCCGCAGCGTTCGCTTAACCTTCCCTTTTCGCTGGAGGATGTTCAGCATCGTCTGAACCGTGGTGTAGGCGAGGCCGGGCTTTGGGTTGAGCGCTTCCTGGACGGCCTGGACATTGCCGGGACCGTTTTTCCAGAGAACCTGCATGATCTCCAGCTCGAGTGGGGTAAGGGAAGAAGAGCGTTTCTTGCGGACAACCATTGAGTGCTCCTAATACATTAGGACAATAGACCTGGAGCGGGAGATTTGTCAACCTTGTGCTGAATCAATTTCAACGTTGCAGCGGAACGCCGCAGCGTGAGCAGGCGCAGGAAGGCGGCATAGTTTGCGCAGCCAGGGTTCATGCCTGGCTCTTCGCGCGATTGTGGATGGCTATCCTGGTCTTGATCTCTTGCTGTTCCTTGCAGCTGGTCTACCCGCTGCCGACGAACGTTTTTGCTTGCCGGCCTTTCCGTTTTTATCGATTCGTAACTTCCACGCTGTTCGCAGGGCGTCGGCGAGCACATCCGCATTGGCCGCAGCCAGGCGAATATGGGTCGCTCCCATTCTGCCCCATCCGCCCGCAATCGCGACAAACACATCGGGCTGGTCTTCAAGGAACGCTGCCTGCACGTCCGGCGTCAACATCAAGTTACCGTACCCCTGATCCTGGGAGGCGAGCGTAGCGAATATCTTGCCGCCGACCCGAAAATCTGGTGAGCCCATGTGCGATCCCTCTTCCGCACCATCTAGAAGCAATGCAATGCGTCGGAAGTCAGCTGCGTTCATCAGACACCTCTGATGCGGATACTGGAACCCATTAATGAACGAGCGTCAGATACAGAGCCATAGCGATGCCTAAGGCGGCGAGTAGCAGCCCGAGAATGACGGCATCGGTGGACACTCGCCCCGCTCTCCATGTGCCAGAATTCAGCTCGCGCACCAGTTGAACGTGACGCACGACGGCGGAAAGGGTGACGATCACACCCAAGCCTACTAACATCACTCCGGACCAAAGGGAGAGACCCGTAGTCCGCGCAGGAAGATGGGATGCGCTTGCACTGAGCTCGCGAAGAAAGAGTCCAAAACGGCTGACCGCAAAGCCGACGCCCATCAAGCCGAGCCCGGTACGAATCCACGCGAGAAAGGTTCTTTCGGCTGCAAAGTACACCCTCGGATCTTGTTCTGCTGGTTTCTCCATGGAGGGATTGTATCTGCAGCGTGACGATGAGTCGCTCAGTCCTTAGGGTTCTTTTCAATTCCGCGTGCTGGCGCGGAGGCTTTCACCATCTCCGGCGTTCTTACGGCGCTTAACTTTTGGGTCTGCGTGGTATCGATCGGACGCAAATAGGCAACCGGGATCACCTTCTCAGGATGTTCACAATCGCACCCTCACCACGCGCCAACCCCTTATACCGCCAACCAGAAATGCCGATGTGTACTCTTCCGGAGGGCCGCATGCCGCGCGTCACTTATTGCGGTGAAGCACTGTTCCGCGCCTGGCAGCGGCTCTGAGCGCCCGCTCTAATCTGTTCGTAGGTCTTGGTCAGCTCTTCGAGCTCGAGGTCGGAGAGGTTCTCCACATCGATTAGCTGATTCTTTGCCTTGTCTACCGCGTGAATCAGCTCGTTCAACTTTAAATGAATAGCTCTTGCATCGCGGTTCTGAGTATTCTGGATCAGGAACACCATGAGAAATATGACGATCGTAGTGCCGGTATTGATGATGAGCTGGCAGATATCGGAGTAGTGGTAAATTGGACCCGTCAGCCCCCAGACTGCGATGACCCCGATCGCGGCGACAAACGACCATCGGGAACCGACGTAGTACGAACTTCGGGCGGCAAACTTTCCGAACCGTTCTGAACCGGTCGTGAGCGTAGTTGGCTTGGCATTGAGCAATTCCTCAGCCGATTCCTGCGTCACTTTTACGGTTACTTTGGCAGCTCTCACAAGGCCTCCCTTTCTCGCGCGCCTCAGAAAGCCCGATAGCAATGGCTTGATTCTTGCTCTTTACGGCGCCCCCTTTTGCCACCCTTTCCCGAACGGAGCTTGCCGCTCTTCTCGCGGTGCATCGCACTCTCGACGGTCTTGCTTGCCGCTTTTCCATATTTCGCCATGGGTCTTGTTCCCTTCCACTATTGTTATGCGCGTCTTGCGAAAGTACCAGGATTAGGAGGCGGCAAACGATCCGCGCGCTGCCGCCTCTGTCATCCTTAGGCCGCGGCTTTGAAGTTTACGCGGTCAGCAATCTCGCTAAGGAGTTGGCCGGCGTTGCCTTCCTCCTCTTCAATGGATTCAAGAACCAGTACGTCTTCAGACCCAAAATCTCCGCCCAGCGACGCAATGTTCCGTAGACAGCGATCTCATGATGCTCAACTTGCTGCGCGGCGCCGATGAGGGCGATGTCGCGAAGCGCTGTGTCCGTCACATCTGTGATCGTGTCGGACGCTTCGGTCGTGAGCGCGCTGATTACCTTGCAGGTTTCTGTCTTACTCTCCCCGATGTTGCTCTCCAAAAGAGCTTCAACCTTGGTCACATGCCCCTTTGTTTCCTTCAGGTGGGTCTGAAATGCCAACGCTAGATCGGCATCGGTGGATTTCTCAATAAGGTCCGGAAGCGCCTTCGTAATTTTTTGCTCCATGTCGAGCGCCTTTTTGAGGTTGCTTAGGTAGAGCGAGCGTAGATCTTCGATATTGGCTGAAAATACCTTTATTACGTTATCTCCTTGGCAAAGATGTCGGTCTTGGCTGCATATAAATTCCGCCGTGCTCGTCTTGAGATACCGAGCCGCGGCGTAGAACCCGCGAGCCGCTTAACAACGATCAGTAAAATTGGATGCACGTGAACAGTGGGAGTTTTCTGGGATTCTCCAGGAAGATTTCCTTGGTGGCCCCGCCTGCAAGGCGGATTCGAGCGAGGCGATACCCCCATCTGACGCAATGACCATGTCAGATGGATGGCACCGCGGCGTCTGGCGCAGGCGCAAAAACAAAAGCTGGGCTATCGGGGCAAAATTTTCTAGCTAAAAAAGCAACGCCGTCTGGCGCGCAATCATCTGTTTAATGGTGGGCGGTTGACCCAGCACATCAAAGCTATGCTAACTGAATGCTTCAATCCGGAATGCCGCAAGAAGCTTGAGTATCTGCGTAACGGACGTGTGATCAGGACGGTGCGAAACGCGTCGTCGCAATTGTCTGTCGAACACTTCTGGTTGTGCGGAAGCTGTTACAGCATGTTTGACTTTGGATTCGGACCCGGCGGCACGGTCGCACTCCGCCAGAGATCGCGGATCGCTGAGCAGAGTGTGACCCATATCACCGGCGTCTTTGTGGCGTGAAAGCCGCTCCGAATGCCGCCTGATTAAATAATGTGTTCACTCTTGGACGACTCCTGAATGAGTTGAGAAGCCACCACTTCAGGGTCGCCGCGGCTTTCGTCGCTATTCATCCGTAGCAGGAAATCGCGCACAATCCTGGAATTCGACTGCGTATTGGAGGCACGGTCCTCGTACAAGCGTGCTGGTAGCTCTTGGGACGGCGTTTGCGCGCGTACCGCCATCCGCCCTCCTCCACAACCATGTGAAAGCCCGGGGGAGCAATATATACCCCCCGCGCTGGATCCGGTCTCCATCCCGTGGATGGGACACGGGCAGGTTACACGCGCGCTCCAGGATATGGGGTATTAAGCCATAGGCTTTGAGGGCAATGGAATGGGGCCGCGGGCGCCTCTCGCCGAAGATGGATCCCCGGGGGTATCATTCAATCAGCTCAAGGGAGAACGAAATGACCGCGACGATCCCAGAAGAATCGACTGTATTGTCGTCATGGAAGGACATTGCCAGGTACATGGGTAAGGGCGTACGGACAGTACAACGTTGGGAACGGCACCTTGGCCTTCCTGTCCGCCGTCCAATCGGCGCCGCTCATAAGAGCGCGGTCTTGCTCGACCGCAGTGACGTGGACGCGTGGATGGCAACGCGCTTCTCGCTTCGCGCACCGCAGAAGGATGAAGCGTCCCAGGTGGACCTACCTTCGGGCTCGGCGCGGTCCAACCTCAGGGAAGGTATCCAGACGGCCCGTGAATTGCGACATGCCAATCATGCGCTCGCGGAACAGGTTTCCCAGTCCATCCGTTTGCTCACCGAGCGATGCGATCTCCTGACCACCCACAGTCTCCAGGTGCCCTGGTGCCTAACAGCTTCCGCAGCCCCGGAGTCGCTACCAAACTCCGGGACCGGGGTGTCTGAGCGGGTCGCCTAGCTACGATTTCCCTACCGTGACCTTGGCTTCTGCCGTAGGTGTAAGATCGCTCCTACCCCGAGTCCGAGCTAAGAGTCTCGACCGCTTGGTTCGCCCGCCTTCCAAAGCGAGCGTCGCCGCGCCGCTAAGAAAGCCGAAAAGCCGGCTGCGGCGTCCCATCTCATTCGTGTAACGCCCCGGTACCCCGGATTTCCTACTGCGCGGCGTCACAGATGGCTGCGAGTGCGGCTTTCTGAAAAGAAACAAGTTCCCGATTAAACCGCCGTTGGTGTTTGGCGCGGCAGGAAGCACCACGAAAAGGCGGGTGCCCCATCCCCCCGGGGATTTGTTGCATTTTCTGCTGAGGACAAGAAATGCCCCGTTTCATATCCCGCGGGTCGGCAACGCCGGTGGACGACTTTGACTTTAAGGAAAGCCGCATGAAGTTCGCTGACCCCATCAAGCCTGACAGGAAATCCGGGGGTACGGCAGTCGCCCAAGGAGGAGTATTCTCTCAAAAAGAGAAGCGCCGCCGGGCTTTTGTGCGCTGATCCTTCTTTTATGGCTACCGCGAAGCGAAAGCCCAAAACGCCGGCCACAAGGCCGCCCCCCTCCACCCGGGACGAAGCGACAAGCTCGGCCGCGCGGACCCCAGAGGTGGCTTATCACTTCCCTATCGTGGCCATTGGTGCATCCGCCGGCGGCCTGGAAGCGTTGACGAGCTTGCTCAAGGAGCTATCTCCAGACCTGGGAATGGCTTTCATCGTGGTACTCCATCTCGACCCGGCCCGGGAGAGCGCAGTAACTCAAATACTTAGCCGCGCTACCCGGATGCCTGTGCTGCAGGTGACAGAGGGCATGCAAATCGCGCCGGATCATGTCTATGTCATTCCTCCGAATTGGGACATGACGATCGCGCACTGGGTGCTGCATCTGGGGAAGCGAGAGGAGCCGCGGTCCGCCAATACGACCATTGATACTTTCCTGCGGTCGCTGGCCATCGGGCACGGACACGATGCGATCGGCATCATCCTTTCCGGAACCGCTTCGGACGGCACGCTCGGTCTTGGCGCGATCAAGGGGGAAGCCGGCATAACTTTCGCCCAGGAACCAAGCTCGGCCAAGTACGATGGCATGCCGGCGAGCGCGATCGCGTCCGGTTATGTCGACTTCATTTTGACTCCCGCGGGCATCGCTCAGGAGATCGCGCGCATCCGTCACCATCCTTACATAGCTGACCGGCGCGAGGATGGAGCGTTGCAAGTTGGTGACGATAGCGATATGGCGCAGATATTTCGCCTGTTGCGACGGATCACCACGGTCGACTTTTCAGGATACAAATCGCCTACCATCGGGCGCCGCATCCAGCGCCGCATGGCGCTGCAGAAGCTCGAAAAGCTAAAAGACTATGTTACCTTGCTGCATCGCGAACGCGACGAGGTGAACGCCCTCTATCACGATCTCCTGATCAATGTGACCAGCTTCTTTCGCAATCCGGAGGCATTCGAATCTCTCAAGCACGTGGTCTACCCGGCCATCTTGCAGGCGCGAGGCCCCTCCTCGGGCCCCATTCGTATCTGGGTTCCGGGATGTTCGACGGGTGAAGAGACTTACTCGCACGCGATTTCTATCGTGGAGTACCTAGGGAAAGAACGAGCCGATATCCCGATTCAAGTCTTCGGCACGGACTTGAGTGAGAGCGCGATCCTACGCGCCCGGGCAGGCGTCTATAAAGAGAATATTGAGGCGGACGTACCGCCCTTGCGGTTGCGGCGCTTCTTTCATCGGGCAGACGGCGGATACCAGATCAGGAAGACAATACGGGATCTCTGTATTTTTTCCACACAAAACGTCTTCGACGACCCGCCCTTCTCCCGGATGGATCTGGTAAGTTGCCGTAATGTAATGATTTACTTGAGTCAAGCAGTGCAGAAGAGGGTTATTCCGATCTTCCATTATGCGTTGAATCCCACCGGGTTTCTCATGCTTGGAAGTACCGAGGGACTCCTGGGGGCGGGTTCGGAGCTTTTCGAAATGGCTGACAAGAAGCAAAAAATCTATCGTAAGAAGTTGGTATCGACGCCAGTTGCCTTTGGGTTTTCCGTGGAAAAGCCTGAGCCCGATCCGGATGGCCGGCGGGCGATGGTTTCCCCGTCAAAGTCTCCAGAAGTGCTCAAGGTGCCGATGGAGTTGCAGCGTGAGGCTGACCGGCTGCTTCTGGCGAGATACGTGCCTCCTGCTGTGCTCATTAATCAGCAGTTAGAGATTCTCCAGACCCGGGGGCGCACTGGTTCGTTCCTGGAACTCCCCTCCGGAAAAGCCAGCCTCAACTTGTTGAAAATGGCCCGCTCCGGCTTACTGTTTGAATTGCAAGGTGCGATTGACGAAGCCCGGAAGCAAGGCTTCGAAGCCATCAGACAAGACGTTCGTGTGGAAGGCGACGTAAGGACAGCCACGGTAACCATTCGGGTCATCCCCTTCAAGATCCCCACCCAGGAGCAGCATAGCTTCCTGATTGTGTTTGAAAGTGGTTCGTCTAACGGCGATCGGTTACCAGTAGCCGGTCTTTCGAGGGCGCCGGCAACCTCGCTCGTTCCTAACCCATCCAGTGGAGAGGAACAGTCTGCGCTGGGGAAACAGTTCGGCCAATTGCAGCAGGAGTTAGCGGCAACCCGAGAGTACCTGCAATCCATTATCGAATCTCAAGAAGGCACGAACGAGGAACTGCAGTCGGCGAACGAAGAAATTCAATCGGGCAACGAAGAACTGCAAAGTGCGAACGAGGAGTTGCAGACCTCAAAAGAGGAACTGGAATCGGCCAACGAGGAACTTCATACCGTGAACGAGGAGATGCAACATCGCAACGAGTTGCTCACCACGTTGAACAATGACCTTACCAACCTGCTCCATAGCGTCAGTCTCCCCATCGTCATGGTGGGAGCCGATCTGAGCGTCCGCCGCTTCACGCCTCAGGCGGCCGCAGTTCTCGGTCTTACATCAAACGACATCGGCCGGCCCATGCCAAGGTTGAGGCTAAAGCTCGATATGGGCAATCTCGAGCAAAATATGCTCGATGTCATCCAGCAGGTTCAGTCCAGGCAATTTCCTGTTCAGGACAACGATGGAAAGTGGTGCATTCTGCGTATCGTGCCTTATCGAACCATGGATAATCGCATCGACGGTGTCGTGCTCAGCGTGGTCAATGAACTCGGCGATTTCTCAGCCAAGCCCGATGGTAACGGCGCGAAAATGACGGGAAGTGTTCCAGCGCGTCAGAAAGAAATCCGGGGCAAAGCCCAGGGGGCATCCCGCCGAACTAAAGTGCAGCGAGGATTATCTCGAAGTGAGACGGATCGATCGTAGGGTGGCTCGGAATGGATTCAAACTATTGTTTCCCTCAGTTAAACCTTTTGCATGCTCGGCCACCCCAAACCCGCTATTGGACCATCACACTATCGTGATGCAAAAAGCGCGAATCCTCAAGATGGGAAAAGGTCCAGGCTCCTCGCAGCGTGATGCGCCCGGCGACGAGCGTACGCTCCGCCTGGAGACCGCGCTGCAGCGGTCCGAAAAACTCGCCATGGCGGGGCGGCTCGCAGCGTCGGTCATGCACGAGATCAATAATCCTTCGCAAGCCATCGCTGACCTGATCTATCTCATCGCCAACGACGCAGAGCAGCCCGACCTGGTTCGCGTCCGCGCGGCGCAGATTGAGGAACAACTCGCCCGCATACAGTACATTGCCAGGCAGACCCTCTCTTATTTCCGGGATACTCCGCAGCGCCAGGCGAAAGATCTGGTTCCTCTGGTTGAAACTGCTGTGCGCTACCACTCCAGCCTGCTGGCAGAAAAACGAATTCACACCCGCAAGGACATGCCGGACATGCTGGTCGGATCGATATATCCAGGCGACTATCTTCAACTGGTATCGAACCTTGTGCGCAATGCCGCTGAGGCGGTCCCAGTCGGTGGTACGTTGTGCCTTCGGCTGCGTGCTGCCGGAAAGAACGGCCGTCTGACGGTGGCCGACAACGGGCGAGGCATACCGCTACCCATCCAGGCACGCATGTTTGAAGCTTTTCAAAGCAGTAAGGCGGATGCAGGCAATGGCCTGGGACTATGGATCTGTAAAGCCATCGTGGAGAAGCATGGGGGCCGGATCCATTGGCGCAGCTCCACCGAAGGAAGGGCCCATGGGACCGCATTTTCTGTCTCGATACCGTTAGGCAGCCCGTCGGAAGGTGCGAGTGTCGGCGGCCGGACGCCTTCTTATGCTGCCAGTTAACCGATGACTCGGAGAAGATCGGCGGGATGAATCGGCCGCAACTCGCGACCCTAGATCTGCTCGGTTTCTAAGTCCGTTTTCCTGCCGGATGGCTCTTTGACCAGCTCAGCGACCACCCTTAGCAGATCGTCCACGCCCTCGACGGGTTCAAGCAATTCATCAAACAGTCCTGGTGGCTGTCTGGTGTCGTCGAGACCTCACCCGATGCTTCACCACGCAAAAATGACTGTCGCCGGCGACGGCTCCGGCAAGCGAACGGAGGCGGCGGCTGAATAGTCGAGGGATCGCCCCGCTGGGCATGAAGCCGATCGGAGGTCATGGGGAGCCCGTTCAACGGGGTGTCTTCACGGCGGAGGAGCTGCTCCGGTATGCCATGAGTCTGCCGGTGGCGACGACGATCTCCGGTGTCTCTGAGTTGCCGATCCTGGAACAGAATTTGCGCATCGCTCAGAATTTCACGCCCTTGTCTCCATTAGAAATGCAGGCTCTGCGCGACCGCGCAAAGCCGTATGCCGGCGACGGCCATTTTGAGCTTGCAAAACTTCGATCAAGTTCGACAACCCGGAAGCGCGCATTGCCCACGACTTTCCGCTCGATCTGCAGCAGGTCGAAGTCAAGCAGATGGTTTACGCCACGCAGAACACGGGAAGTCCGTTCCCGCAGATTCCCGGCTAACTTTCTTTTGAACACCATGCAGAGGAACCGCAGTGAAGATTTAATTCCGGCGTCGAAAGCCGACCAACGTTCTTGAAGGGTGTCGCTATGACTGGTGCTGTTTCCATGATCGCCACGGCTTCCGCAAAGGGTCAGAATAGCGAACCTCGCGAAGAATCGAATCCCATCGTGCCCAACTCACCGGTCGAGAACGTAGGCGCGGTCGCGGAAATTCCAGGTGCCTCACCGTCCCATGGGCAAGACCGGGCTTCAAGTTTCCATTCTCGGCATCGGAGGCTTTCACCTCGGAACCGTGGCAGGGCAACCGGAGGTCAACAACATGGTGGCGAAGGCCCTGGACCACGGCATCAACTTCTTCGATAACGCCTGGGAATACCACCAGGGCGCCAGCGAAGAATGCGTCGGCACTGCTCTCAAGGTTAAGCGGGATAAAGCAATCGTGATGACGAAAGGTCTCACTCATGGCCGCAAGAAAGATGTCGCCATGCGTATGCTGGAGGAATCACTCACTCGCCTGCAGACGGATCACCTGGATGTATGGCAGGTCCACGAAGTGGTGTATTACAACGACCCGGAAAAGTGCTACGCGCCCGATGGCGTTCTCGAAGCATTAGCGGCAGCCAAGCAGCAGGGAAAAGCTCGCTTCGTCGGTTTTACCGGCCACAAGAATCCGTCCATTCACCTGGCGATGCTCAATGGCGGCTTCCCGTTCGACACCATACAAATGCCACTGAATCCCTTCGACTACAGCTATCGCAGCTTTCAGCAGGAGGTACTGCCAGTAGCAGCACAACGCGGCTTGGCCGTCTTCGGCATGAAAAGTATCGGGGGCTCAGGAGAGATGATCTCGATGGGAGCCTTACACCAACCGAGGCTTTGACCTATGCCATGAGTTCTGCCGGGCGTCTCCACCACGATCAGCGGCATGGACTCCATGGGTGTCCTGAATCAGAATCTGGAGATCCTACATAGCTTCAGGCCACTTTCCCAGGAGCAGATCACCGAGCTGCGCTCTTACGGTAAGCAGTTTGATGACGGGCGCTACGAGCTCTTCAAGAGCACGGTCAAATATGACGGCGACCTGGGCCGAAGAAAAGGCCGGCTCAATGCCGGCCTTTTCCAACCTCTCGGCATTCGAGAGGTTAACTCCGTTGCGCACTATTGGAAGCCCTTCACGCGGCCGATGCAACCTCGCGGAATGCGATCTGACAACTGGGAGCGATGAGATGCCACAAGGTGTTCGATGCCTTGCGCTCCTCTTCCTGAATCTCACGCGCCAGCTTTTCTGTCACCGTGTCACCTGCCGCGGCGGCTACAGTCGCGAGCGCTTCGTAGGTTGCTACTTCACTATTCTCGATGGTAAAGCCCATGATGATATTCTGTGAAGCTTTTTCCGACGCGGTGTGTCCGATCTGTGCAGTCTTCGGCGCGAAGTTGAACACATGTGCCATCGCCGTCTTCACACTCGATGGAGTACCGCCCAATTGCTCGAGCCTTGCGGTGAGGCGCTCATGCTGCCTTTTGGTTTCGCCGGCGTGCGTAGCAAAAACCTGCTTGGCGGGCGCGTAGTCGCCCTCGGTTGCCATCGTCCGTAATTGTGACTCGAAGCTTTTTTCAGCTGCGATTACATCTTCCAAATAGCGTTGCAAAACTTTCTTTGGTGATTGAGTCGACATGCAATTACTCCTGTCTTGCTTACATCTTTCATGGTTCAAACGGATAGGGTCCGCCGGTTGCTGCGATTCTCCTTGACCGGCGACAAGCGGAGGAAATCGCGAAAACCCACCCCCCTGCCCGCCCAATGCCATAGCTGCTGTTTCGTTTCCCCGGTTGGATGCCTCGCGCGAAGGCCAGTGGGGGAGCATGCAATTTCTTTTCGCATGGTTACTTCTTATACAGATGCCGCCCAGACATGGTGGGTGGTCTGTGTCGCCGTCTTATGAACTCCATGTTGTATCCTGCATCTCTCGAGCTGACGTGGGTAGGCGAGGTGCATAGACAAGACAATGCAGAAGTTACCGCCCCTTCGGGGATGATGCGAAAGCCGCAAAAAAAGTATTTCTGCATCGCTCTTCGGGTGCGCGGCTGAAATGCCGGGGGTCGCAAACGGGTTGATGGGCTGAGCCTTCTCGTCACCTTGACCCTGGTTCCCGAAACCAAGGGCAAGAATCTCGGAAGAAATTCCCTGGCTTCGGAGTTGCCCGCGGAGAAGTTCGTCGCGTGATTTTATCGCCGCCGCTTAATCACATGCGGCTTCCTACGTCAACGGCATTGCAGCGACGACACTCCTCCCCCTGCCAACAAAAGCGTTGGGGGCGTCTACTGTTACAGCGTTAACGGCGTTGAGCTATTTTGACGATGCGCCAAAATCAATGAATGCTGCCTCCTCGCTGCCATTTCCAAGCCCTGCCCCATGTTCTATAGTCGAGGATGAATTCTCTCGCGATTTTGTCCTCGCAGCCGGAGCAGCATGCGTCTTCAAGCTCTTCTATCGTCATCTCGCCACACTCTTCCCGGCTTTCTTCTCTGCGTAGCGCTGCTGGTTACCGCAAGCGCCGCGACCGTTACACCCAGCAAGCAGGCGGACGCCGCCAAACTGAACAACTTTGGCACCGCCCTGATGAACCAGCAATTGCTGGAGCGAGCCGCAGCCAAATTCGCAGATGCCTATCAGCTTGATCCTGCCCTGGTCCACGCCGAGGTGAACCGTGGTATCGCTCTGATCTATCTGCAGAAGATGCCGGAAGCGAGACAGGCACTGGAACAGGCGGCGGCGCAGGATCCCAAAGATCCTCACATCTGGTATGCGTTGGGCATCCTGTACCGAATCGAAGCGGACTATCCCAAGTCGCTGGAAAACTTTCAAAAGGCGGCGGCACTTGATCCGGACGACGCGGATACTCACTACTTCCTGGGCTCGGTCTATCTCGAGCTGCATCAAACGGAGCAGGCTCTGGCCGAATTCCAGGCTGCCTTAAAGCTGAATCCCATTCATGCATCGGCTCAGTTTGGCTTAGCCAAAGTATTGCAGCGCCTGGGCAGGCGAGAGGAGGCGACAACGGCTTTTCAGCGCTTTGAAACCCTGAATCGGGAGAAGATCGCTTCTCCGCTCGCGCACACGTATGGAGACGAAGGGCACTATTCCCTGGTACAAGATGCCCTGACCCAGAACCCGCAGGTAGGGGCGATGATTCCGCTTACCTTTACGCCGGAAGCCATCGACCATGCAGCTGGGGCCACACCGGCTGCTGCTCAAACGAACGATCTGCCCAGGGGAGGAGCGTGCATGATTGCTCCCGCGGGAGATCATTCGTATCTCCTCGTAATGGGATCGGGAGCAGAGGCAATCCGGGCCTACGCGCGCTCCGGGACCGGAAGCTTCGTGCTCGTGCCCAGTGCGCAGACGGGTCTGGTGGCCAGCGGCATCGGCGTGGCCTGCACCGTGGGTGACTTCGACAACGACGGACTTCCCGATGTCGCCGTAGCCATGAGCGATCGTGTCCTGCTCTTCAAGAACAGCGGCGGTGGCAAATTCACGGATGTGACCGCGGCCACCGGCGTGCAACCGGCCAACCATCCTGCCGGCATCACCTTTGTCGACTACGACCACGATGGCGATTTGGATCTCTTTGTGACCGGACAGCCCTCTGCCCCAGGATCGAAGCCCAATGTCCTGTGGCGCAATAACGGCAACGGCACCTTTACCAACTGGACCGAGCAAGCGGGCCTTGGGGGCGACGGCACAACGGTTGCGGCCACCCTCTCGGACCTCAACAACGATCGTGCGGTCGATCTGTTGGTAACCGGTTCCGGCCCGGCGCCCACATTTTTTGCCAACCCGCGCGAAGGGCTGTTCAAGTCTTCTCCGCTCTTTGCCGCGGAGGGCTTGCCCCCGACGGTAGGAGCGGTGGTGCTCGACTTCAACAAGGATGGATGGATGGATGTCGCCCTTACGCATGCGGGCAGCCCAGGCATCACGCTGTGGCGCAATGTGCAGGGCAAGCGCTTTGAACGCGTCCCGTTGCCGGTAGAGAATGTGACCGCCGGATGGGGGCTGACCGCCATCGACATCGACAATGATGGATGGCTCGACCTGGCCGCCGTGGTCGAAACGCAGCATGGGCCGGAGTTGCGCGCACTGCGCAATATGGGGTCGGCAGGCTTTGAGGATGTAACCGCCCGGGTCAAGCTCGACCAGGTGAAGCTGGTTGAGCCGCGCGCGCTGATCGCCGCCGACGTGGATGGCGATGGAGCTGCGGACCTGATCGTCACCCAGTTGGACGGAGACCCTCTCCTTCTTCGCAATGAGGGCGGCAATCGAAATCACTCTTTGCTGATTTCACTGAAGGGCGCGGCCGACAACAAATCGGCGATCGGCACCAAGGTCGAAATCTTTGCCGATGGCATCTGGCAGAAGTTCGAGATTACGGGAGCCTCCGGATATCTCAGCCAGGGGGCGCAGGAGCTTCTCGCCGGCATCGGAAGTTCTGAGCACGCCGACATGGTGCGAATGCTGTGGCCAACGGGTGTTCCTCAAGACGAAACGGAAATAGGAACCAAGACGTCCCTTGCCATCACGGAACTGGATCGCCGTGGGAGCTCCTGCCCCACGCTGTTTGCCTGGAACGGAAAGAAGTACGAATTCATCTCCGACGTGATTGGTGCGGCGGTGGTTGGGCATTGGGTTTCACCCACGGAGAAAAACAAGGCCGATCCGGACGAATGGATCAAGGTGGACGGTTCGCAGCTTCAGGCGCGCGGAGGATATCTCAGCCTGCGTTTTGGCGAACCGATGGAAGAGGTCAACTATATTGACCAGGTTCGCTTAGTTGCGGTCGATCACCCTGCGGGCACCGAGGTTTACCCCAGCGAGCGCTTTCTGAGCGAGCCTCCTTTCGCATCGGGCCGCCCCATCGTGAGCGCAGCCGCACATCCTGTTGCCGGAGCATGGGACGACAAAGACCGCGACGTGAGCGAACTGCTGCGCGCCCGCGATCACAAGTACGTGCGCGACTTTACCAATCTGTCCTTTGCCGGCTTTGCCAACCAGCACGCGCTAACGCTCGATCTGGGAGAGTGGACAACCGCCAATCCCCTGCGGCTGCTGTTGCACGGCTTCATCGAATATTTTTCGGCAAGTTCCATGTATGCGGCGTGGCAGGCGGGCCTCGAGCCTATGCCGCCCTACGTGGAAGCGCAGTTGCAGGACGGCACCTGGAAGCGGGTGCTTGACGATATGGGTTTTCCCGCAGGGCTGCCGCGAACCATCGTGGTGGATCTTACCGGCAAGCTGCCGCCGGGCACGCGGCGCATCCGGCTGGTCACCAATCTGCAGATTTACTGGGATCAGGCTTTGATCGACAACGGGCCGGAAGCGCCGCAGCTCATGCGCCAAACCGAGCTGCCCCTGGCTTCCGCGCAGCTTGCCTTTCGCGGCTACCCGGAGCAGATCGACGGCAAGACGCCGGGCGATCTCACTTACAATTACCAGCACATCAGCCAGACGGGACCCTTTACACGCTCCCGCGGCAGCTATACGCGCTACGGCGATGTCACACCCTTGTTGCGTTCACTGGATGAAGCCTTCGTGATCTTCGGCAGCGGTGAAGATATCGATGTGGAATTCAGCACCACCTCGCTGCCCAAGTTAGCGCCGGGCTGGAAGCGTGACTATTTCTTCTACGCCAACGGCTTTGTCAAGGATATGGACTTCTACGAGGCGAGTCCCTTCACGGTTGCCGATATGCCTTTCCACGGCATGAGCACGTATCCCTATCCCGCGAGCGAGCATTATCCGCAGGACGAGCAACGGATGCAATACGAGCTGGAGTGGAACGATCGCTTCGACTCCGGCCGGGACGCGCAGCAATACGGGTTTCACTATGAACCGCGCATGATGCTGCCACCTGCGCTCAAGACGACGCAGTGAAGGGGCTGACAGTATTGCCGGCGGTCGAGCTCCTGTCCATGCTGAGGCGGGGGCAGATCTCTCCGCTGGAACTGGCCGACGAATATATCTGGCAGATCGAACGCCTGAACGCCCATCTGCATGCGCTGGTCGATTTTGACGCAGAGCGTGTGCGCGAGCAGGCGCGCGCGCTGCAGAACTCCGGCGGTCCCAAGGGGCCTCTCTTCGGGCTGCCGATGACCATAAAATCTTCGATCGCGACCGCCGGTTATCGATGCGAGCTAGGCACCCTGCTGCACCGGGGCAATATTCCGCAAGAGGACGCGACCGCGGTGCGCCGCCTCAAGCAGGCGGGCGCGCTGATCCTGGGAACCACCAACTGTCCTGAGTTCCTGATGGCTTACGAGACGGACAACCGGCTCCACGGGCGCACGGCCAATCCGTGGGATGCGGAGCGAACGTCCGGCGGATCCAGCGGAGGCGAATCGGCGGCGATTGCAGCCGGACTTTCCGCCGGCGGATTGGGCAGCGACAGCGGCGGCTCAGTGCGCGAACCGGCCCACTTTACGGGCATATGCGCACTCAAACCCACCCTGGGCCGGGTTCCTGCGCGTGGCCATCTGCCCGCGTGCGATGGGCCATTTTCCATTCTTGGCGCGGTTGGGCCAATGGCACGGACGGTCCAGGACCTTACCCTGCTCTTTCTGACCCTCTCCGGACACGATGCCCTGGATCCAACCAGTGCACCGGTCGGCCTCAAGAATGAGTCACTGGAGGACTTGAGGCGGGTTCCCATTGGATTCTTTGAAGATGACGGCCTCCTTCCGGTCACGCCAGAGACACGCCAGGCGGTGCGGGATGCGGCGCGGACGCTGGAAAGACAGGGCTTTCCCGTGCGCCCGTTTCGGCCCAAGGCTCTTGAAGAGGCGCGGCAACTATGGTGGAGGTTTTTTGTGCGCTGCGGGGCGATGCTCCTCGATCCCTTAGTGCGGGACCGGCAAACCGACCTGAGCCCGACGTTCCTTGACTTCCTGGCGATCGCTCATCAGGAACCGCCCCTATCCGGGGACGAATTGCTTTCGGCCTGGATGGAATGTGATGGAGTGCGCCGCAAACTGCTGGCGGAGATGGAGAGTTTTCCCATTCTTCTCTGCCCGGTCTGCGCGATTCCCGCCTTTCGCCACGGCGAACGTGCCTGGATGGTCGACGGGCAGCAAGTGAACTATCTGGATGTCATGCGCTACACGCAGTGGTTCAACCTGCTGGCTGTTCCCGCGGCGGTAGTGCCGGTAGGCCGCTCCCCGGAAGGCTTGCCCATTGGCGTGCAGATTGTGGGGCGTCCATTCGAAGACGAACGGGTGCTGGGCGTCGCAGCCGCAATAGAAGCAGACTACGGGTACATTCCGCCGCCGCTGAGCCTAGCTTAGCGCTCGAGGATGCGCGCTCCGCGTTTGCAGTATCGGGTCGAGGAGCGGGATCCGCAGGTTTCGCTTTCCACCTACGACCCCTAGGTGCTCAGGTGGTGCCGGACATCGGCGCCGCGGACCCAAAAGATAACGTCTTCGGCGATGTTGGTCGCGTGATCGCCAACCCGCTCCAGGTTGCGGGCGATCATCAGCGCGTGCAGGGCCTGTGGTGTGAACCGCGGCTGCTCTTTGATCAGGTTGGAAAGAGCAAAGAACGCGGCGTCGTTGAGTTTGTCCACCTGGTCATCCATGGTTAGCACGGAAGTCGCCATTTCCGCATCGGCCTCAATGAACCCCTGCAGAGCCTTACGCACCATGGCCGAGGCCAGCGACGCCATGCGCGGGATGTCCACCGGGAGATCGACCACCGGGAAGGCCTGAAGGTCCCGTACCCGATCGCTGATACTGACGGCCTGGTCACCCACGCGTTCCAGATCCGCATTGATCTTGATGACCGCCAGAATGAAGCGGAGATCGATCGCCATCGGCTGCTCCATCGCGAGCAAATCGAGCGCCATCTGGTCGATCTCGCGCTCGAAGCTGTTGATGGAGATCTCGCTGCGGACGACCAGGTCGCAAAGAGAGAGATCGCGCACACGGTAAGCCTCAACGGATCGCTGGATCGCCTGCTCCGCCATCCCCGCCATAACCAGAAGCCGCTCCTTAAGATCGTCAAGTTTCCGATGGAACCGAATGCGCATTATCCAAACCTACCTGTAATGTAATCCTCGGTCCGCTTGTCGGTGGGGTTAGTGAAGATTTTGTGCGTTGCGTCGAATTCCACCAGCTTCCCGTTGAGAAAGAAACCTGTATTTTCCGCCACCCGCGCCGCCTGCTGCATGTNNGCGATGCAGAGGCGCTGCTGCTGACCGCCGGAAAGGCTGGCGCCGGACTTCTTCTTGAGATCGTTCTTCACTTCCTCCCATAGCGCGGCTTGCTGCAGCGAGCGCTCCACCACTTCATCCAGGACCTTGCGATTCCGGTAGCCGTTCAGGCGCAGGCCGGAGGCCACGTTGTCGTAGATCGACATAGTTGGAAATGGGTTGGGCCGCTGAAAGACCATGCCGATCCGGCGGCGGATCTCAACCGGCGAGGATTGAGCGTAGATATCCACTTGGCCGACCCGTACGGTGCCGGTGACGCGGCCAATCGGGTTGGTCTCGTGCATCCGATTCAGGCAGCGCACGAACGTAGACTTGCCACAACCGGAGGGGCCGATAAGAGCCGTGGCGTGGTTCGCCGGAATCCGCAGGCTGATGCTCTGAAGGGTATGGTTGGTGCCATACCACGCATTCAGATCAGACACTTCGATTTCTACGCCCACTAACTTGCCCCTTTCAGAACCCCACGGCCGGCTACATACCGGACGAGCGCGACGGATACGACAATGAGCACGATCAGCACCAGCGCGCCGCCCCATGCCAGGCGATGCCATTCGTCGTAAGGGGAAATCGCATAGACGAAAATCTGCAACGGAAGGGCCGCGATCGGTTCATTGACGCTGCTGCTCCAGAACTGGTTCCCGAAGGCGGTAAAGAGCAGCGGCGCGGTCTCTCCCGCGACCCGGGCAAAGGCCAGCATGCAGCCGGTAATGACGCCGGGCGATGCGGTCCGCAGGGTAATGGAAAGAACCGAACGCCAGTTGGGAACACCCAATCCGAGAGCCGCCTCGCGCACATTGAGGGGCACCATCAGCAGCATCTCTTCGGTGGTACGCGTGATCGTCGGAATCATCATGATGCCCAGCGCTACGCCGCCAGCCAGCGCGGAGAAATGCTTTTGCGGAACAACGATCAGGGTGTAAACGGCGATACCCATGACGATCGAAGGCACACCGTTAAGAACATCGGCGGTGAACCTGACCATATTGGCCAAACGCTTGTTGCGGCCAAACTCCGCGACGTAGATGCCGCCGGCAATGCCGATGGGCACGCCCATGAGACTGGCGATCGCGAGCAGGATGCCCGACCCAAGGATGGAATTCGCCATTCCGCCTCCGGCCTCACCCACCGGCTTGGGTATTTGGGTAAAAAAAGCGAGATTGAGCGAACTGGCGCCCTTGTAGATGAGATAGCCAAAGATGGCGATCAGTGGCGCCATCACCAGGATGGTGCTGCCCACGGCAGCAGCCGTCGCCAGGTGATTGGCGAATACCCGCCAAAGCCGGTTGGAAGCCCGGGCGCGCAGCGGCGGCATGACGAGGTTAGAAGCCATTCGTTAAGTTCCTCTGACCGGCGCGCCGCGGGTAACGGCCCAAACCAGCACCCGGGCCAGCGCGTTCACGATGACGGTGACGATAAAGAGCGCCAGGCCAATTTCGATCAAGGCGCTCAGGTAAAGCTCGTCAGAGGCTTCTGTGAACTCATTAGCGATCACGCTGGCCATGCTGTAGCCCGGAGCCAGCAGAGAACGCGCGATTTCCGGCCGGTTGCCGATGACCATGGTGACCGCCATGGTTTCGCCCAGGGCGCGGCCCAG
>PLZN01000148.1 GCA_003152195.1 Acidobacteriaceae bacterium | reverse complement strand
GAGATAATGGGCAGAATCATGATGGACAGAATCACGCCGGCTGCCAGCATCCCGATCCCGTAGTTGGGGCCGGCAAAAAACCCCGACCAGCCCAGGGTTTTGATGAGGAACGGGTTCACGTACTGGCGCAGCAGGGGAATCAGAACAAAAACCGCCCACAGGCCATAAACCACGCTTGGAATAGCGGCGAGCAGTTCCGTAAAAAAGGCCAGGAACCCGCGCAGAAAGGCCGGGCACATCTCGGTGAGGAAGATGGCGACCCCCACCGCCAGAGGCACGGCGATGATGAGCGACAAGATCGAAGAGACCACCGTACCGTAGATAAACGGTAGCGCGCCGAAGTTGCCATTGACCGGATCCCAGGCCGACCCGAAGAAAAACGAGAGGCCGAATTTTTGAATGGTGAGCTTCGAGCCCGAAATGAGCTCGACCAGGATCAAAACAACAATGGCGAAGATGCTCAGCGCGCACACCAGCATGAGTCCGCTGAAGGCGCGATCGGCGAGCGAGGAGCTGCCACAGTTGAGAAGAAACACGCGCACGGGAGACGGCGAGGGATCAGCACCCGGCGACGAAACATCTCCTGTTCGCTGGTTCACGTCAGTTTGGCCAGCCACTCGCGGTACCTGAGTTTCCGATGTCACCACTCTTACCGTAGTGGCCTTTAGTGAATTTCAGGTTAATCCACGGCACGGCACAAACCTTTTGAAATGAAAAAGATTATGGCGCGCAGGACTCATGAGGCAGAATCGCTGCCGGGCCAGAATAACATCAGGCACACGCCGGCGTGTACCTGATGGCAACAAGGACGCTACCTGGGGCCTTTTACTTCAGCGTATTGATGGTTGCACTAACCTGCTGCGCCACCGCGGCAGGAAGCGGAGCATAGTAAAGCGCGCTGGCCTCGTTCTCATGCTGCAGCATCCACTTGAGAAAATCGATGAGGACTTTCCCGTTGCTGGGATCCTTGGCGGGATTGGGAATCAGAAGCCAGGTGAAGCTGGAGATTGGATAGGCATTCTTTCCCGGGGCGTTGGTGATGGAAACACGGTAATCGGCGGGCATGTTCTTGAGGCTCGCCGCCGCTTCCGACACTCCCTCGATCGAAGCCTTCAGCCAGGCTCCTCCGGCGCTTTGCACATAACCGAAGGGGATTTTGTTTTGCAGCGCGTAGATGAGTTCGACGTACCCAATCGCACCCGGCGATTGACGGACGAAGCCGGCAACGCCCTCATTGCCTTTCGCGCCGATCCCCTTAGGCCAGCTCGGTGCCGCGCCCTTGCCCGGACCGCCTGCCCAGTCTTTGCTGACCTTCGACAGATAGTCGGTAAAGATATAAGTGGTGCCGCTGCCGTCGGAACGGTGTACGACGAAGATATCCACCGAGGGCAACTTGACCCCTGGATTGTCTTTGGCTATTCGGGCATCGTCCCACTTCGTGATCTTGCCCAGATAGATGTCGGCTAGGACACCCGGTCCTATACGCAGGTCACTGATGCCATTCAGGTTGAAGATCGGCACCACGGCCCCGAGCACGGTGGGAATGTGCTGAATCTTCACCTTGGAGGCACCCAGTTGTTCGTCCGTCATAGGCCCATCGCTGGCGCCAAAGTCGACCGTCCCGGCTGTAACCTGGCGGATGCCCCCGCCGCTGCCGATGGACTGATAATTGATTTGGACCCCGGGGTGGGCGGCGCTGTACTCGCTAAACCACTTCGAATAAATCGGATAGGGGAAGGTCGCCCCCGCCCCATTAAGCTTTTGCGCGTGGCTCGCGCAAACCGTCGTCCCCATGACAACGGCCAACAACCAGATCGTCTTTCTCACGTTCACTTTCCACCTCAGGCAATCTTCCTGATTCTCGTGTCAGTTCGTGAATGAGACTTTACATCCCGATGAATTTGGCGAGAAAAGGCTTCCCGGCAGGCCACAACCATTTTACTTTTCAATAGTTTGCACGGCTACCCGCGGGTTGGGCGTGGGATTGGCGACGGCATTGGATACCGCCGGGGCACTGGTAACGGCAACGCACGGCAGAAGAAAGAGGAAGGTGGCGCCGAGCCCAAGCTCGCTCTCACAGCGAATGTCCCCGCCATGGGCATGGACGATATGCTTGGCAATCGCCAGCCCCAGACCGGTTCCCCCGGATTCGCGCGAGCGGGCCTTATCCACCCGGTAAAAGCGCTCGAAGATACGAGGCAGGTGCTCGTACGCGATGCCGGGGCCGAAGTCCTGCACGTAAAACTCGACCAGTGCACCCTGCCTGCGGGCTCCGAGCCGTACCCGGCCCCCCGCCCTACCGTATTTCACGGCATTCTCGACCAGGTTTCCGAAGACCTGACTGAGCGCGTCGAGGTCGGCCATGACCGGCTCATCGGTCGTCTCGCCCACTTCGAGCGCCAGCTCCGAATCAAGCACCAGCCCATCCAGCGATTGGACGGCTTCTTCGACCAACGCCGAGGCCTGGATTTTCTGAAGATTCAGCTTGTAGTCGCCGGATTCCACGCTGGCCAGGGCAAGCAGATCTTCCGTCAGGCGGTTCATGCGCGACGCGTTCTTAAGAATGATCAACAGGAACTCGCGCGTCTGATCGCTCAGGCCGTGGTCATCCAGCAGAGTCTCCACGTATCCCGTGATGCAGGTAAGCGGAGTGCGCAGTTCGTGGGATACATTGGCGACGAAGTCGCGCCGGGTGGTCTCCGAGCGCTCGATTTCAGAGACGTCATGCAACACCGCTACGGCGCCTCCGCCGGGCATGGGAGCAGCGTTGACCTCAAAGACCTTGCCGGGCGCGACCGAGATGGCGCGACGCCGGCTAGCCTTGCGTTGGCTAAGGGCCGCAGCCACCGAGGAGAGAACCTCCGGATCGCGGATGGAATGTACCAGGGCACGGCCCTCCTGCACCGGGCTGAGCGCAATCCGCTGCATGACGGCATTGCACCAACTCACCTGTCCCTGCGGGTTGATGGCGATGACCGCCTCCTGCATGCTGTCCAGCAGCGCCGTCAGCTCGCTGCGATTGCTTTCCAGGGCGTGAAAGCTTTGCTCCAGCCGGCCGGCGGTGACATCCAGAGCATGGGCGACAGCCGAAATCTCATCCAGATTGCCCTCCTCCACCCGGGCCGACAAATCGCCCGCCGCGATGCGATTGGCAAAAACCACGATGCGGGCCAGACGCGCGGCGACCCGATGCGCCAGCAATGCGGCGAGCAGGATCGCCAGCACCAGCGAGAGCATCGAAGCCAGCACAATACCCCGGCGGAGCATATGCACTGGGGCGCGAATGGCGGTCAAGGGGTAGGCCAGGCGCACCACCAACGAGCCTGCCGGGACGGCGACGTAAAGGGTGGCCCCGCGTTGGGCGCGGCCGAGGGGCTGATGCTGATCAAGTACGGCGGCGACCTCCGGAGCCGGCGTCGCGGCTTGGAAGCCCGGATGATCCTGCGACGCAGCAATGAGTTGCCCCTGGGCATCGAAGATGGCAACTTCTGCACCGGCAGCAGCTGCGTCCAGACGGGCAATCCTGGCCAAGGAAGCAGGATCGGCGCCCCCCAGATGCACCGCCAACAAGCGCGCTTTGCCCTCCAGGGACTCCTCCGCCTGCTGGCGCAGGGACTGCTCCATGATTTGGCGCAGGGAAAAATCGAGCACCGCCATCCCCAGGAAAAGGACCAGGACGAAGGAGAAGAATAGTTTAGTGAAGACCCTGCCCGTCACTAGGCTGTCCTCCGTCTTCGAGGGCTATGAAGCTGACTTGCGGGGTTCCTCCGCGAGCCGCGGGACCTCGAAACGGTAGCCCGCGCCACGCACGGTCTTGAGATAACGGGGGCTCTCGGGGTCAGTCTCAATTTTCTCACGGATACGCCGCACGTAGACATCCACAGACCGGGGGGTCACGAACCGGGCATCCCCCCAGACGGCGTCGAGCAGATGATCGCGGCTGAAGACGCGGCCGGGGTGGCGGGCAAGATAGTCAAGCAGCCGGAATTCGGTCGCGGTGGTGGTCGTCAGTTCCCCTCGCACCCTCAATTGCATGGCGCTGGCGTCGATGACCACCTCTTCGAAGCTGATGATGGACGGGGCGGTGGGCCGTTCGAAGCGGCGCAGTACGGCCTTCACCCTGGCGACTAGTTCCCGGGTTGCAAACGGCTTGGTGATATAGTCGTCTGCCCCCAGCTCCAGGCCGAGAACACGATCGTTTTCACCCGCCCGGGCGGTGAGAAAAATGATCGGTACCGTGCTCAGACCAGGATGGCTGCGCAGACGGCGGCACACATCGAGGCCGTCGCCCCCAGGAACCATGATGTCCAGCAGAAAAAGCGCAGGCGCCTGGCGCTCGGCGTCGGGAATGAGGTTTGCCGGAGTGCTGAAGATACGTACGCCAAAACCGGCGGCTTCCAGATGATGCTGTACCAAACGAGAAATGTCCGGATCGTCTTCGAGAACGAATACGCTTTGACTCAACTGGTCTTCCCTCACGTTCGTGGCGCTCAGGATTCGGCCACACTGATGTAACCGGCCGGGTCCGCACTGCGCGGATGCGTTTAGCGTAACCTAAGTGGGCGGAGAGAATGCAAAACTACGGTGAATCCTTGCCTGTTTGCCAGATTCCCGGATTTCCTGCATCGTGGCACTAGCCGAGAGCAACGTGTGCGGCTTTCTTCACGGAAAGCCGCATGCAGTTCGGCGGCGCCACCAAGATCCACAGGAAATCCGGGTTTTCGGGGCATCCCACGACTGGGGGCCGCCGGATATTGCTCTCCCGGCTGCATAACGGCGGCTGTAGATTGGAACATTGCTTCGCGGTAGCGCCCCTCGCGGCCGCGAACGAGGACGGTACCCGTGTCGCGTCCGCTCATTCTGTGTATCGACGATGAAGAGCTCGGCCTTGAGATCCGGAAGATGGTTCTGGAGCGCGAGGGATTTTCCGTGCTGACCGCGCGCGACGGGCCCACCGGCATATCGCTCTTCGACTCCACGCAGGTCGATGCGGTGGTGCTGGATTATGCCATGCCCGGTCTAGACGGAGGCGAGGTAGCCGCTATCCTGCGCAAACGCCGGCCCAACATCCCGATCCTGATGCTTTCTGCCTATGTGGTGCTGCCCGAACACGTGATGCGCGTGGTCAGCGTCTCGGCCACTAAAGGGGACGGTGCGTTCACCCTGGTCGACAAATTGAAAGAGCTGCTGCAGGCGAATGCTCCCGATGCGCGAGGCGGTTCCCGGTGAATCTGCATCAGTTCCGGCAAATTCTGGTAACCACCTTGCTACTGCCTCTGATCCTGCTATTGCTGCTGGCGCTGGTGCTGGCCTGGCAAATCCAACGCACGCTGCGCGAGCAGCAGCTCATCGACCATACCGATCGCGTCACCGCCCAGCTGAACGAGATGGAACGGCTGGTGGTCGATCAGGAGACCGGCCTCAGGGGATACCAGCTCACTCGCGATCCCACCACCCTCGAACCCTCCCAGTCAGCGGAAGGCTCGTTGCACCTGGCGTTTGACCGCCTGCTAACCCTGGTCAGGGACGATCCCGACCAGCTGCGGCGGCTGCGCCAGATTCGGGACGGCCATGAGCTTTGGATGGGATTCGCCGGTAAGGTGCTCGACAATTTACGGGCAGGCCGGATGTTCGGAGATACGGCACTGGACTTGAGCGGCGCCCAACTGATGGCCGGCTTGCGGACCCAGGTGGCGGCCATGACCCAGATCGAGGTCAAACGGCGCGACCAGGAGGTGCGGTCCACAAATTTGCGGGTTCGTACGCTGATGACGATTCTGCTTGCTTCCTCGATCGGGATTGGCTTTTTCCTCGGCATATTCACCCAGAGGAATTTGAAAAAGGTCTCCAACGCATTCCGTACTTCGCTCGATGAAGAGCATCAGCGCGCGAATGAGCTCTTTGAAAGCCGGCAATGGCTGCAGACCACTCTGGAATCGATAGGCGACGCTTTAATTGCATGCGACGGCCATCGCCGCGTGGACCTCATGAATCCCGTGGCTCAGGAGCTGACTGGCTGGAAGCTGGAAGAGGCCCAGGGAAAAAGCCTCGAAGAGGTCTTCCGGACGGTCGATGAGGTGAGCCGGGAGCCGGTGGTGAGTCCCGGTGCAGAGGGGAAAGGGCTCGCAGCAACCAATCATTCTCTGCTGATCGCGAAAGATGGCACGGAGTATCTGATCGATCAGAGCGCCGCGCCGATTCGCGGCGCGAATGGGGAAGTGGCCGGCTTGGTGCTGGTCTTCCGCGACGTCACCGGCTTACGGCGAAGAGAGGCGGCCCTGATGGCAAACGAGAAGCTCGCCGTCGCCGGCCGCCTTGCCGCAAGCATTGCCCACGAAATTCATAACCCGCTGGATTCCGTCGCCAATCTGCATTACCTGATGACCCACGAGTCCGATGCGGCGCAACAGCAACGATACCTTGCCATGGCCCAGCAGGAGCTGAACCGAACCCTGCAGATCAGCCGCGCCATGCTTGGCCTCTATCGCGAACCGAAAGCTCCGGTCGAAGTGGATCTGCGCGAGTTGCTCGAGAGCGTGCTGTTGCTGGTCGACCGGCGGCTAAAAGACCAGTCCGTCGCGGTCGACCGCAGGCTGGCCTCCAGCGCTGCCATTCAAGGATTTCCCGGCGAATTACGGCAGGTATTCACCAACCTGATTACCAATGCGGCAGAAGCGGCCGGGCCGGGCGGACGGGTACAGATTCTGCTCGAAGCTTCGTCGCCCGCTGACAGCCGGCCCGGGGCCACGGTGACGATTACCGACAGCGGTCCCGGCGTTTCAGAGGGCAATCAGGCCAAGCTCTTCCAACCTTTCTTCACCACCAAGGGAGAGCAGGGCACCGGCCTGGGCCTCTGGGTCAGCCAGGGAATCGTGGAGAAGCATGGTGGGAAGATAGCGCTGACCAACAGCACCGATCCCGCCCTGCACGGAGCGGCCGTGCGCGTCTCTCTCCCCGCCCTCGGTCCGCCATTGGCCCCTACAGGC
The DNA here is from genome assembly GCA_003152195.1 of Acidobacteriaceae bacterium. GTDB lineage: Bacteria > Acidobacteriota > Terriglobia > Terriglobales > Acidobacteriaceae > PALSA-350. The sequence goes on along the minus strand of PLZN01000148.1, from coordinate 1,024 downwards.
AGCTACCGATCCCAGCAGCTCTCCTGACAGCGGAAAGTGCAAAAAGCCCCGGGTGCCCCACTTGCTCTGCCATCAGCAGCGACTGCAGCGACCTACCTTACGGCCGGCGCGCCACGAAGCGGAGCCGCACGTAGTCGGCCGTCCAGTTTCCCTCGCGGCCGCAAAGAACCGGTTTGAGCAGGGCGACGATTTGCTCGATAGCTGCCGGACGCTCTGCAGCGGGCAACTGCTCGAGCACGCTGCGGCGAAAGGTAAGAAGCCATTCAGCCATCCCCGAGAGCAGTGGCGTAGGACGCGGCGTCAAAGTTATGTCCTCGACTAGGAAGCCATGACCTTCCAACCGGACGCGATACTCACGGGAGCCGAAAAACCTATTGTTTTCGATGCCTTCCTCGGCGATTCCCAGGGGGAGCAACACTGCGCGCAAAGCCACGCGAATCGCGGCGATGTTCCCTTGGCCGCCAAATTCGGCCACGAAGCGGCCTCCCGGCTTCAGTGCCCGGTGCACGCCATTCAGGACTGCATCCTGATCGCGCATCCAGTGCAACGCTGCATTGGAGAAGACGGCTCCCCGTCGAAAGACAGCGCCTCACCGCTTGCATAGCGCGCGTCCAATCCCCGCTCGGTTGCGGCGGCGATCATCTGCGGCGAAGAATCGACCCCGACCACCGTTGCTCCTGATTCGGCAATCCGCCGGATAAGGAAGCCGTCGCCGCAGCCCAGGCCGAGGATCCGCTCGCCTGCCTGTGGCTGCAGCGTCTCAATGGGCGACTCAGCGAGCAGCGCCACGAAACGGCCATTGCCGGCGTACATGGATGCATCCCAGGTCTGCTGCATGGCTTCATTCTAAAACGTGGGGCGCGTCCGCGGCCCAACGTGGGAACCGCCTACGCTACGCTCCGGGCGGAATGACAGCTCTTTGCAAGAAATATGAATTGTCATCCCGACCGGAGTCAGGATGGGCCTTGCGGCCCACCCAAGGGAATGAAAATCGGCTGAGAAGGGTACGGGCTTCACAGGCTGC
>PLZN01000547.1 GCA_003152195.1 Acidobacteriaceae bacterium | reverse complement strand
CATAAGAGACCTCCAGTTTGAGATTCGCTTGAGACGCATGGAAACAGTCGGATATTTGTCGGGCGCCTTCAAACGGTAAGGCGCAGAAGCACAGGCGTTTCCCTGGTTTGCCGTTGAATACAGTCTTTTGCAGTGTGATTGCAGGGCGGGGGTACAATTTGGTTCCCGGGTTCGTGACGGCCGCGGACCAACCAGGAGAGCGCGATGGGCGAACCATCCCTTGGATCACCGCAATCGGAAGACCGGTTGGATTCGTGGAAGGAGATTGCGGCCTACCTCAAACGCGACGTGACGACGGTCCAGCGCTGGGAGAAGCGGGAGGGGATGCCCGTCCACCGCCACCTGCATGACAGGATGGGCTCGGTCTACGCCTCCCGGGCGGAATTGGATGCGTGGACGCGCAGTCGGAATCTTCCAGCAGGACAGGAAAATGGGAACAATGCCATATCCCCCGACCCTCCTGCACAACCGCCGCGGTCGGCGATATGGACCCTTCTTACCAGGTGGACTTTCGTCTTGCCGCTGGCAGCGGCGGCAGCCGCGCTGGCGATTGGCGCAAGCCTCTGGCTTCAGAGGACGGAGTACTTCTGGCGAAACCCCATAGCTGACGCACGATTTCAGATGGTCACGGACTTCGATGGATTGGAGCAGGCCGCTGCGGTGTCCCGCGACGGCCATTTCGTGGCGTTTCTGTCCGACCGGGACGGACAGATGGACGTCTGGGTTACGCAGGCCGGTTCAGGTGAGTTCCACAACCTGACCCACGGGAGTGTTCCGGAACTCGTTAATCCATCGATCCGAACCCTGGGGTTCTCGCCCGATGGCTCTCTCGTCACGTTTTGGGTTCGCAAGCCAGGTGGCCCGAGCGGCGGCGACATCGGCATCTGGGCGGCGCCTACACTGGGCGGCGAGCCGAGGCCATACCTTGAAGGCGTGGCCGAGTTCGACTGGTCGCACGACGGCTCCCGGCTCGCGTACCACACAACCGGACCCGGAGACCCGCTGTTCGTGTCCAACGGCAGCCGGCAATCGGGGGATCGGCCTATCTTCACTGCGCCTGCCGGGCTCCACAGTCACTTTCCGCTGTGGGCGCCCGGCGGGGCATTCATCTACTTCGTCCAGGGTGGGCTCCCAGACAAATTGGACATCTGGCGCATCCGTCCAGCCGGCGGAACGCCTGAGCGGATCACGTCGCACATTGGGCGCGTGAGTCATCCGGTCCTATTGGATCGGCGGACGCTGATGTACCTCTCTAGCGATCCTGATGGTTCGGGGCCGTGGCTTTATAGCATGGACGTCGAGCGCCGCATTCCCCACCGGCTGACCTCTGGCCTTGACCGGTACACGTCGCTGGCGGCCAGCGCTGACGGTCGCCGTCTGGTTGTCACTCTTGCAAGTCCGAAGAGGACACTCTGGCGCTTGCGGATCGCTGATTCACCCACGGAGGTATCGGCGCCTGCTCAAATCTCGCTGACGACCAGCACGGGGTTCTCCCCCCGGCTGGGTCCAAATTACCTTCTGTATGTCTCTGCGACTGGAACGGGCGAGAGTATCTGGAAGCTCGCCAACGGAACTGCCACGGAGTTGTGGAGTGGACAGGGAGCGCGAGTCTTTGGCGGCCCAGCAATCGCCCCCGATGGACGGAATATCGCATTCTCGGTCCGGCAACACGGGCAAACGCTCTTGTACGTGATGCAGTCTGACGGCACCAACGCACGGATCGTGGCTGATTCGCTCGATCTGCAAGGTGCTCCAGCCTGGGCACCCGACGGCCAATCGATCACCTCGGCGGCCGACGATCACGGCGTCCCACACCTCTTCCGCGTGCCCGTCGACGGTCGTTCCCCGGCTCCTTTTGTCCGGGAGTACTCGGTCGATCCCGCGTGGGCGCCGGACGGCCGTTTCGTTGTCTACTCGGGACCCGACATCGGCACCACATTTTCTGTGAAAGCCGTCACCGCCGAGGCCGCACCACATCCCCTTCCGGCCCTGACCCTGACTCGGGGGGCTCGACACCTGGCCTTCCTGCCTGGAGGACGGGCACTCTTACTCCTGCGAGGAGAGATTCAACATAAGGATCTCTGGCTCATCGACCTGGAGACGGGTGTCCAGCGGCAGTTGACCAACCTCACTCCCGACTTCGGCATTCGCGACTTCGACATCTCCCCAGATGGCCGCGAGCTTGTCCTCGAACGAGTGCAGGAGCGCTCGGACGTGGTGCTGCTGGATCTCCCCCGACCATAATCTGGTACAACCCCTGCGGTCGCCGCGCTCTGATATTAGTACTGACAATTGCGCTTGTGGCGACTGAACGGGTAACTTCCAACTCGTCGGCCATTTCAGACCTCGATCGCGAAGTATCGAGTTCAGTCTGTAAGCGCAGACTGAGACAGCGCGAGCCGTGGCGAACGCTCGGCTGACCATCGCGGTGTAGAGCGCCGTCTCTCTAGAGTGACCATTGGCGGTTTTTGCATTCATGGTTCAGGAGCCAGCGTTTGCGCTCGATACCGCCGCCGTAGCCTGTAAGTGAGCCACCCGATCCGATCACGCGGTGACATTTCGGATGCGCTCCGTGTGATCCGTCCACTCCGCGGCACGCAGGTTCCCATCATGATCCGCGGCGATCATCATCTCGCCGATGGGCGTTTCGAATTGATCCGTCGGTAATCTTAAGATTTCAGGCATGCGTTCCTTCAACGCTTCTGACTTGAGTCGCATTGGCGGCCCACAGGTGTTGTGCTGCATAGGCACGCCAGGGCCTCCAAGACTCCGCACGACGAAGCAGACTCGTCGGCGTGGCCGGTGCACCATCCACTTTCGCCACACCGCGAAGTAAACCAATGTCCGATGCCGGAAAAGCGTCCATCTCGCGAATCGCACGCAGAGCAATATACTGCGCTGTCCACTCGCCGATCCCGGGTATGGCGCGCAGCCGCGCGATCGCTTCTTCAATGGTCGCGAACGGGCGAAACAGGTTTGGATCGTCCGCGGCCGCCCGCGCCAGCGCGCGCAACGCGTTCAGGCGTGGAGTTGGCATCCCCAGTCCGATCGATGCTAGCGCAGCAAGACGCTCCGCCGAGGGGAATGTGTGCGTCATGCCTGGATGATTGCGAGAGTCTTTCGGTAGCGGTTCGCCATGGAGCGCGACGAGTTGTCCCGCGAGCCGGCGCGCGGCGGCAACGCTGATCTGCTGGCCGAGGATAGCGCGCACCGCCAGTTCAAAGCCATCCCAGCCGCCCGGTGCGCGCAGGCCCGGCCGCAGCGCCACCCAAGGTGCCAGTTGTCGATCGTGCGAGAGGTGCTCATCGATGGTCTCGATGTCCGCACCGACGCCGAACAAGCGACGCACGCGGTTAACGATTGCAGGCAAAGACTGCACCATCGGGAAGTGGATCGTCACGCTCAGGCTCTGCCGCTGAGGCAGGTGCGTTACCGTGACGCTTCCCACTGAGCCATCAGTCTCAACCGTCCGTCGATAAGATCCCTTCTTCACTGCCTCCACACCCGGGATCGCGCGCGCCTCCAGGAAGCTGAGCATCGATTCCCAGTCATAAGGCGGCCGATAGCACACGCGCAGCACGATTCCCGTCTCTGCGCTTGAGCGGCTTGCCGAAGACCTTCGCCTCAATGCGCTAGGCGCACGATGGAAGAGTTCTCGAATCTCTCCTTTTATGTTTCGGATCGTCTCACCCATTCGTAACCAATTCATTCTAAACGTATTCTACGAACGAGTGTGTTACGAGTTTTCAACGGATTTCTCTGGGACGTGATCCCAATGTGATCCCGAGGCGCGTTTCCGGTGCATAAGAGCGGCTCGTCGTCCCAGCGCTGCCGACGGCGCAGAGGGCATCCTGGCGCGATTGGCAGACGTCCTAGGGCGAGCAGCTCTCAGGGCCAATCATTCCGCCGCGCCCCGGACGGCTAGTGCAGCCCCGCGAGTTTCGACTCTTTAAACTCAGAGTGCCGCAGCCGCCCGGGAACAGGGCGACTTTCCCCGCGCAACCNNCCCGACACCTTCAAAAGAATCGTTTCTTGCGTTGAAGTCGCCTTGGAACGACCATCGTATCATGTGATCGCTTCGCGAGATTCAGCCTCGCAAAATTGCCGGCCTACCGAGCAGCCAGCAACGGAAGGCGGCGCACAATGCAACGCGCGATGTTGTAACTGAGGCAGGCCTAAGTGGCTTCCATCGAAGCCTTCAGTCGTCCCCGGCAGCGAAATTGCCGAAGGCCACAGCTACTCAGGCGGCAACTCGCTTCTATCATGATTTGCTGTATTCGCGCCCCTCTCGGTCTCGACGCCGAATACATAGCTGGGTCCGAACATATTGCTGGTGAAGATGACGAGCCTCGTATCCGGGGAGAAGCGGACGTTGGGCTCCAGCCGATAGTTGTGGTGACTCATGTTGACCAGGTGCTCGGAGTGAAATACACCTGGCTGCCAGAAGTCGGGCTGGTTGATTCCCATAACTGGGAGCATCTGCGGGTGGAACAATTCGATCCACTCGCCGTCCGGGGCCTTGGCCACTTGGCCCGGATCGCCGCCGTCACCAGTGAAGAGTTTCTCATCCGCAGTTAGGTTAAAGTGGATGGACCATTCATTCCGCTGCATATGGTATGCAGTGCGCGCGTGGGTTTCAAGGTTGTAGCCGGCGAGGAAAAAGTCTTCGCCCTTGGGCAACTGCCAGTCATACCAGATGGTGTGCCCGTCAAGACCCCAAAATTCATGGCCTGCGATCTCCATAGCCATCGTGCGCTTGTGGATCAGCGTGTTATGACTGCCGTCGGTGTGGATCATCCAGATGCGGTCGACCTTATGCCACGGGCCCTCGTGGCAATACATCAGCAGAGTTGGATCGGTGGGAGAGAACAGCATATGACCGATCCAATCGGTTGAGTGGAGCAGCGGAGTGACCTTGCCGCTTTCGAGATTGATGGTGTAGAGGACCACCGGGATGCGTGCCGCAAGCCGCCGCTCCATCATCTCGCCCTTGCCCTCCGGTTGAACTAGATTGCCGGCCTGTGGGCGTGCTCCACCGGCGCCCGACGACGCCGGCGATGGACGGGCACGCCCGTATTCCTGCGCGACGCCGGCTTCGGTTTCGTCATAAGTTCCTACGCCAAGCGTCTCATCGGCATTGATGGTCGCGATGCTCGCCCGCGGGGGAAGGGTGACGAGTTCCTTCACCTCGCCGGTGTACATGTTTGCCTTGTAGAGAGATGTGGAATGCGTTGCCGGATCCGGCTTAGTGAAAAAGATACTGTTGGTCTTTCTACCTACAACGATCGCATGTAGCCCGTTGCGGTAATTGTCCGTGGTTCCGTGCGTGGCGGGGTTCTCAGGCGGATTCGGCACCAGCAGTCTGGTCTTGAGCGTTGCCAGCTCCAGCACGTGGAGGCCATCCGGGGCCACGTAGATCATCAGCTTGCCGTCCGGCGAATACGCATTGACGTTGAAATACAAGCCGGAAGAACCCGGTTCCTGAGTCAAGCGGATGACACGATGGCCGGTGTCTTTATCCACCCAGGATGTTGGCGGCTCCTCTGCCCGAGCCATTGGCAAGTGTGATGAATCGACGGCGAGGATCAGCATCAAGAGGAAGAAACGGCCCACGTTGGTATGCCCCGGTGTTAGAACTTGAAATGTGCGGCGAACTGGTAATCGCGTGGAGTGTTGGCCACCCCGGTGATGGTGCCGAACGTGGTCGATCCCGCCGACCAGCTTTGGTTCGGCGGGGAGAAGGTCACCTTATTCCAGGTATTCAGGCAATCTACTTCAAACACAAAGGAAGTCTCCCGGGGCAAAGAAAAACTGCGGCGCAATGAGCTGTCAAGGTTCTGCGTGCCCGGATTGTTGAGGTTCAGCGGCCTGGTACGAGGCGCATTTCCAATCAGATACTGCGGAGTACTGGCGCCCGACACATTAGCCGGAGTGGCAAATGCATTCACATCAATGTACTGGATCGGCACGCAGCCAGGGCCGATGCCTAAGTTGCAAGCAGTCGTTCCATGCGGCGCGGTTCCGTAGCTGCCATGAATGCGGGCGTTTCCATCGCGATAGCCAGCAAACGCAGGATTGAGGTCCGGCATGCACTGGCCCTGGCCTGGGTAGTTGGTCGAGGTGCATCCAGTCCAGATGACTGCCATCGGCGTGCCCGAAGAATAAGTATAGATATTAGACAGCTGCCATCCGCTGGCCAATGACCGTACCAGAAACGAGTCGTTGCCCAGGTGCCCCTTACCGAAAGGCAGTTCATAGACACCAAAGGCATGAAAACTTTGCGGGGTCGATATCGTCGACCAGGAACGTTCGATGCGGTCCTGGCGCCAGCTTTGCCCGCCACCGGAGATGGCACCCGCCGGTATGGGAAACCCACTGCGGAACGTGCCGTCATCGCCCAGGTTTTTCGAGTAAGTGTAGTTCACATTGAACGTGAGTCCTCTGCTGAGACGTTGTAGAAGCGTGATCTGGAAAGAGTTATAACTGAAGTTCCCCACGTTCTCGCCCCAGGTGTCGGTGACTCCGCTGTACTGGGGAAACGCAACCAGCCCCTGCGCAATGGTAGCTGTCGTTTTCACCGCCGCCGCGTTCTGGAAGAAGGGAGGAATGGAAAGCCCTGCCATGGCCGCCTGCGCCTTGGCGACGTTCGCCGGCGTCGCGGCTGAAATCAGAATCGGTTTCGACCCGGTGCTGTCGGTGACGCCCCCGAGGGCGGCCAGGTACTTGGGATCCAACTGGTTTGCCCAATACCCACGCGCATTCCCGCCACTCGACGTGGAGTCGATCAGGAAGTGGCTTTGGTTGCCAACGTAGTTGACCTCCAGCGTCATGTCTTTGGTGATGGCTCGCTCAATTCCGCCGTTGTAGAAGTTGAACTCCGGCGCGCGCCCGGAGATATACGGGTCTGCGTAGGAGACGCCGCTCGCAGTCACAAACTTGCCCCCACTATTCACATAGTTACCCGTATTCAGGATCTGAGACGCGGCACCCGGACTGGGAGGCGTGGGGTAAACATAGCCAGGCCCAAAGAGTGACGTATTCCCGCCGTTCAGGTAGAACGAGGGCGCAGCGGTAAGACCTGTGGTAACTTCCGCTGGTCCCGTCGCGGTCACGTTGAAGCCGGTCTGCCCCGTGCCCTGGTAGGCGCCGCCTCGCCCTCCTACACCGCCGGCCTGGGAGAAGACCTCTCCGAAACCGGCCCTGATCACCATTTTGGAATTGACTGAGTACGCCAAGCCGATGCGTGGGCCCCAATTCTTCCAATAGGTGTGGACTGGCGTTTGGCACCCGCAGCTCACGCCTGCTCCGCCGTAATTTCCCGCGAACTGCAGCTCGCCCGGTGTCCCTGTAGCCCCGTTCGTTAAATTTGGATTCAGGAACGTCCAGCGATTCTTAACCTCGTGATAGGGAGGCAGGTAGTCCCAGCGAAGTCCAAGATCGAGTGTCAGCTTCGACGTGACCTTGAAGCTATCCTCGACATAAGGCGATACGGGGCGATACCGTCCGCCTAATTCACTCACAGGTTGCAGTCCGATCGATGGAGTCCCACCCACCGCACCCAGCAGGAAGCTGGCATAAGAATAGCCGGAGGGGGCTGTGGCCGTGCCGGTCGACAGCGAATCTGAATTCGCGGCGAAGTTTGCCGTGGAGTTAGCGTTGTAAGGAAGGTCCAGAACGCCGGTGTAGGTAGCAGGGTTGGCATTGTTGATTTCCTGCCACTGAATGGTTATGCCGAAAGTCAGCGCATGTCTGCCCTTGAGCCACTGCAGATTGTCGACCACGGTAAAGTTATTCGGAGTGGTGAGCTGGGTAGAGATCGCATTGCTATAACCTGTCCATGTGGTCTGTACGCTGGCTGGGCCGCCAGAGGTCGCCGCCACCCCGCTATAGGCGGGCGTGGTGGCAAATGTCGCGCCCGGGAACTCTTCGGAAGCTTGTCCCGGCGGCAGGTTAGAAATACCGAGTTTCGGCGCTTCCCACGCTGCCACACCCTGGGTGGCGTTATGAATGTTCTGAAAGAACCGGGTATAGCCGTACTTGAACTGATTGATCAGCCGGTTGTTGATCGTATAGGTGTGCTGGATATCAAAGACCTTGGGATAGATCGAGGCCAGGTCGCCGCCCACATAGGGCGGGGGAAGAAAAGGAGCCCCGTAGTTGTTGAGGTAATCCACGGTTCCCAGTGCGCCGACGGTTGAGATCCGTTGCTTCGCACTCAGGTCGAAGTCCACGCGATAATTGATGACAAAATTATTAAAGCCGCTCGACTGCCCGCCAAGATAGTTGTTCAGGATAACTGAGTTGTTCGTGGGCGCAGGCAGAAATGACTGCATCGCCTGGGCGATCGGCGAGATAGAGCCGGATGGGATCACATTGTAGGTGGGTACGCCATTCTTCAATCCCGCGAAGGGCTGCCGGGTGCAGACGCTGCCAACACAATTGTTGGACGCGGGGTTATAGAGGATTGGTGGATTGGCCGGTCCCGTACCCTGCTGTCCTCCCGCGCCTACATTGCCATTCAGCTCGGTAAAGTCGCCCCCTCTCATCAATGTGGTGGGGACTGTATACAGTGAATAGGTGGCGCCCTTGCGCTCGGAGTATCGGTCGTAGGCGAAAAAGAAAAAGAGCTTGTGCGCGGTGTGAGGAACGGGGCCGCCGACCGATGCTGACAATTCATTCTGATGTTCCGAGGGCTTGGGTGCCGGGATGGTCTCCCCCTCTGCGTTCTTTGTTGTAGCCGCCTTGGAGGTGAAGGACCAGGCATCGAAAATCGTGTTACGGACGAAGTCCGACACCTGGCCGTGATAGACAAGCCCGCCCGACTTCATGGTAAAGTTCATCGCACCGGCGCCTGAATACTCCGCAGGCGGTGTGCTGGTCACCACCTGGAACTGATCGACGGCGTCGAGACTTACCGCCTGAGCGACCAGCCGGTTGTCGCCCTGTTGACTTACCGTTTCTGCCGGCATGCCATCCAGGTAAAGCTGTCCCAGGTAGTTTCCTGTACCGCCAATGACTGGCAGGCGGCTCCCCCCCTGCGCGCCGGGAGTGAGAGCTCCAAACGCGGTAGGATCGCGTTGCGAGTTGTTCATCTGCAGCGGAAGATTGGCATAAGTCTCATTTTGCATGACTAAGCCGAGTGTCGCCGTGGATGTATCAAGCACCGGTGGAGCAGTGGTTACGACCACTGTCTGGGTTTCCTGTCCGACGGTCAACACCACGTCGATATTCAGCACCCCCAGGGCATTGACCGTAAGCCCGTCGCGTCTCAGGCTCTCGAATCCGTTGGCCGTCACCTGCAGGGAATATTCCCCCGGAGGAAGCGGCGCTATGGTGAATAAACCGGAGGAAGACGAGGTGCGCACTGTAGGCACGTTGGTAGCAGTGTCTATCGCCGTGACCTGGGCATTTGGGATAGAGGCCCCGGTACTATCCGTCACCGTGCCTGAGATAGTGCCTTCTCCGGCCGTCTGGGCTTGCAGGGTAGGTGGAATTGCGATAAGCAGGGGCAGGCCTGACACGAAAAGTATCAAGGCCAAGGGGTTGAGCAGTTTGCAATGGAAGATAGTCTTTCTGAAATCCATGATGACCTCACTTGAAAGGGAGGCGGTCGCATGTATGGTCCCAACGGTCGTGGTTCCACCGTCGGGCTCGGTCACCGTACTCTGCCACCTGCTCTAAGTCATTTGCTTTTAGAGTTCATTACGGAAATAATTCTCCGATGGCAAGAACAAGTACTACAGCCGGGATAGGCCTGTCAAACACAGCGTCCCGCTCTTGGGGACTACTTAGGTTCGCCGTAGGGAACATCCCTTGGATGGGGATTCGCCGCGTCGGTAAGACTCACTTTGCTGCCATCGGCGATCTTGATTTCGTTGTCTGAAAATGTCCAGTTCTTCGCGTTGGCGATAAAGCCGGCCGTCTTCGCTTCCATGTCGAGGTGGTCAAGTCTGAAGTTATCCAGGGTGGCATTCGGATAAGCCTTGACTTCAAACGCCTGGGTCGCGCCCGTTGCCTTGATGTTCCAGATGTGAATATTGCTGAAATGCGGCAGCCCCTGCTGTTCGGGAACTTTTGTCGTCAGCGTAATCCAGTAAGAAGGAACATTGTTCGATCTCGGGGCAGCGTAGCGTAACTGAAACTGGGGTTCCAATCCATCGTGATATGAATGGGAATGGCGACTCCCTCGAATCGAGCTGTTTGACGCGGATCGTGCGATCGATCTCCGACTGGACTACGAAATCAATAGTTGGCATTTCAACCCCTGTGCCTCAAGCAGCCCCATCACTTGCGCCTGGTGTATTCCGGGTGTCCAGGACCACCCGTAAACCTGCCATCAACTCGACCGTTCTTGGTTCACCAGAGAGTCGATCTCAGCCAGACCTTCCTCGACCGGCACCTTGGCATAAGCCTCCGCAATCCGGTTGCTCAGTGCATCAAAGCGGTCGCGCATCGGCGGATACGGGCAAATAGCTCAGCATCGACCAGCGCCGCCACCGGCTTGCCATCCTTATTGATGACGATGCTGTCATTGCGATACTGCACTTGGTTGAGCATCTCACCAAGGTTTTGCCAAAATTAACGGCGCTTACTTCAGAGATCATGTCGCCCACCACGATCATAATGATTGATATGATCATTATGGTCGTGGAGGCGGTTTATTGTTCCAGCATCCATACCCCTGCTTCTTCATTCTTCCGCCATGGGAAGGCGCAGACCATTCGCTTGCGCGAACCTTCGAGCTGCGGGATACCCGGCATCCGCATGCCGCAGCACGCCGGTTCCAGGATCCGTGGTCAGGACGCGCTCCAGGCGGAGCGCTGCCTCGCTGGTTCCATCGGCGACCACCACCATGCCTGCGTGCTGCGAGTAGCCAATGCCCACGCCGCCGCCATTGTGGATGCTGACCCAGGATGCTCCCGCCGCCGTGTTTACCAGCGCGTTCAGCAGCGGCCAATCGGCGACCGCATCGGAGCCGTCCAGCATGCCCTCCGTCTCGCGATAAGGAGAGGCAACCGATCCGGTGTCGAGATGGTCGCGGCCAATCACGATCGGCGCCGAAATCTCGCCGGAACGCACCAGCTCGTTGATGGCCAGCCCCAGCTTGGCTCGTTGGCCATAGCCCAGCCAGCAGATGCGGGCGGGCAAACCCTGGAAATGGATGCGCTCGCCGGCCAGCGTGATCCAGCGCTTGAGCCCCTCGTCTCCAGGAAAGAGCGAGAGCACCAGCTGGTCGGTCTTGCGGATGTCTTCCGGGTCGCCAGAGAGCGCCACCCACCGGAAAGGCCCCTTGCCTTCGCAAAACAGCGGCCGAATATATTCGGGCACAAAGCCGGGAATCTCAAAGGCATCTTCGACGCCCGCCAACTTGGCCTGGGTTCTGAGATTGTTTCCGTAATCGAAGACCACCGAACCGCGTCTCTTCAACTCCAGCATCGCGGCCACATGCTCGCCCATGGCTGCCATCGAGCACGCAAGATACTTGCTGCTGTCCCGCTGCCGCAGGGCCAGTGCAGCGTCAAGGCTCATGCCGTTGGGGACGTATCCGTTCAAGGGGTCGTGCGCGCTGGTCTGGTCGGTCACGATCTCAGGAATTACATTACGGCGGAGCAACTCCGGCAAGACGTCGGCGGCGTTCCCTACCAGGCCCACGGAGCGGGCGGCGCCGTCCTTTTTGGCATCGGCAAGCAATCGCAGCGCCTCATCGACCGTAGTCGCGATGCAGTCGCAATAGCCGCTGTCGACCCGCTTCTGAATGCGCTTCGGATCCACGTCGATGCCGAGAAAACAGGCGCCGGTCATGGTGGCGGCCAGAGGTTGCGCGCCACCCATTCCTCCCATGCCGCCGGAGACGATCAGTTTGCCTTCCAGGCTGCCGCCGAAATGCTTGCGGCCCGCCTCAGCAAAGGTCTCGTAAGTGCCCTGCACGATGCCCTGGCTTCCAATGTAAATCCAGGAACCGGCGGTCATCTGGCCATACATCATCAGCCCCTTCTGCTCCAGCTCGCGAAAAACCTCCCAGTTGGACCATTTGCCGACCAGGTTAGCGTTCGCGATGAGCACGCGGGGCGCCATCGAGTGAGTGCGCAGAATGCCGACTGGTTTACCCGATTGGATGAGCAGCGTCTCATCGTTCTCCAGGCTCTCAAGCGCGCGCACAATGGCGTGATAGCAGGGCCAGTCGCGAGCGGCCTTCCCCGTCCCGCCGTACACCACCAGCTCGTCCGGGGCCTCGGCCACTTCCGGGTCGAGATTATTCATCAGCATGCGCANNGGCGGCTTCCTGCTGCCAGCCTTTGGTGCGCAGCCCTGTTCCTCGCGGCGCGCGGATCGGTGGGTGCCCTTTATGCAGACCAGCTATCAAAGTCTCCATCGCGAATCCCCTTTGCCAAGCGTTCGATATCTCCTGCAATCACACGGTCTTCGTCCAGCCGAGGAACGAGCGTGCGCACGAACTGGCGAGCCCGCTCGATCTCAGTAGCGGCCTTGAGCGGATGGCGGTACTCGAGTCCCTGCGCGGCGGTCATCAGCTCGATGGCCAGAACCTTCTCCGCGTTCTCGACAATCTGTTTGAGCTTAAGCGCAGCCGTCATGCCCATGGAGACATGATCCTCCTTGCCGCCCGAGGTGGGTATACTGTCCACGCTCGCGGGGTGGGCGAGCACCTTCGCTTCATTCAAGAGCGCAGCCGCGGCGACGTGAGCAATCATCAGTCCGGAGGAGAGGCCGGGCCGCTGGGCGAGAAAGGCAGGCAGCCCCTCGTTGCAGTCGGGGTTGATGAGCCGGTCGATCCTGCGTTCGCTGATGCTCATCAGGTCGGTCACCGCGATGGCTGCATAATCCAGCGCCATCCCAAGAGGAGCGCCGTGGAAGTTGCCTCCCGAAAGAATTTCACCGGTCTCGGGTTCATTGCCGCAGAAGATCAGTGGGTTGTCCGTCGCCGACCCGGTTTCGATCTCGATGATCTCGCGCACGTGCTGCAATGCGCCCCGCGCGGCCCCGTGCACCTGCGGCATGCAACGAAGGCAATAGGCGTCCTGCACCCGCGGATCGTTCACCAGGTGGGACTCGCGAATCTCGCTGTCGCGCAGCAGCGTACGCAGGTGTTCGGCTGCCTCCATCTGGCCGGGGTGCGGCCGTGCCTGATGAATGCGTTCATCGAAGGCGACGGGCGTGCCGCGCAAAGCCTCGAGCGCCATCGCGCCGGCAAGATCGAAGAGCCGATTGACGCGCACCGCCCGCAGCACTGCAAGACCGCCCACCGCAGCCATGGCCTGGGTTCCGTTGAGCAGCGCCAGGCCCTCCTTGGCCTCAAGCACCAACGGTGTAAGACCGGCCTTGGTAAGCGCCGCCATGGCAGGCATCCTCGTACCCTCGAAAAATACCTCGCCCTCGCCGATGAGCACGAGGGCAAGATGCGCCAGGGGCGCCAAATCTCCGCTCGCGCCTACCGAACCTTTGGCTGGGATGACCGGATGCACCCGGCGGTTGAGCAAGCCGACAAGCAGCTCAATTACCGCATAGCGTACGCCGCTCAGTCCTTTTGCTAAGACGTTGCCACGCAGCAGCAGCATGGCACGTACCTCCGGCTCATCCAGCGGCTCGCCCAGTCCGCAGGCGTGGCTGCGCACCAGGTTGCGTTGCAACTGCTGCAGGTCTCCCGCTCCGATGCGCACATCGGATAACTTGCCGAAGCCGGTGTTGATGCCATAGGCCGTTTCGTTGCTGGCGACAATCCGCTCCACCACGGCTTGCGCCGCCTCAACTCGCTGGCGTGCCGCCGGCGCAATCGCTGCATCGATGGATCCGCCCGCCACTTGGCTGATCTGCTCGAGGGAGAGCGGCTGCCCGTTCAATGCCAAAACGCCGGGGCTGGGAGCTGCCTTCATGCTGACCATCGTAAGAGGGTGGAGGAGACTTGGCCAGAGCGAACAGCCGGTGAAAACAACATAATATAAAGGATCTCATCGGCCGTGCTGACTTCAGGAGCCGGCGGCCACTGGCGCAGCTTGTGAGATACGTTGTAGCCGAACAAGACCTTCACGACTGAAAGTGGCTTCGCCGGCGAGCCGCGAAGGCCGGCAGCTTCTGGGTGTGCATACAGGTAAAGTATAGGCTGGCGCGCCGACGCAAGGCCGCTTCAAGCCAGGATCAAAGGCAAGCACATCCGGATCTTCCCCTACTTGATGGATCGACAGAACCTTCATGGAATCGAGATCCACCACCGCCAGAGAATGATTTTCCTAGCCGGCAACGAATGCTAGATGGTTGGGGGTATCGAGTGCAATCCCGTGAGGATTTCTGACGCCAGGCAATGGATAGCGGCCCAGGATCCTGGCCGAGGTTGGATCGATGACAACGAGCTCATTTGCGCTGTGGACTGCCACCAAAATGTGTCAGGAGTTTGTGCGCAATGTAAAGCCGGCCGCTCTGCGTGTCGAGGCTCTGATAGTCGAAGCGGACCGCAGGCCCCGGCAACGGGATGTCGGCGACTTTTGTGAGGATCTCCGGTTCACTTTGGGCGCCCTGCGGGAAGCCCCATGCAGGCGCCATAAAAAGAAACGAAGCCAGACAACTGACAATCCAAGTCGAAATTCGATGATTCGATTTCATTTCCCTCCTCGCGCGCATAATGCGGCGCGTCAGGCCATCCCTGCCTAAAATTTGAATTCCAGATCGAGCTGTAGGCGGCGCGGCGGTTGCGCAGCAACGGCGTGACCGAAAAAGGGTGAGCTGACGACGCCGACATAGGTCACGTCATTCTCGTGGTTAAAGACGTTGAAGGAATTGATCGAAATGGTTGCCATAGGTCCTTCCTTTCCCGCTTTGGTGAGGAGGATATCGTGCGCCAGATTGAGATCCAGGTTGATGTAGGTGGGACCGTGCAGAGAGTTCCGAGGCACGCCGGCGGGACGATCGAGCGGCAGGCCGTCGTGGTTATCGTCGTTTCCAGTGGTGATATTCACCGGCTTGCTTGAATAAAGCGAGAGCGCGGTTCCGAAGTTGAACCAGTTGCCCGCTTCAAAGGTACCCAGCAGATCAAACTTATTGCGCTGGTCATTGTCAGACCGTCCCCATTCGGACGTTGGGAAATAGCTATTCGCAGGAAAATAGGTGATGCCGCTGGTGTTGTTGTATGTCTTTCCTAAAGTGTATTGAGCCTGCCCGGTGAAATAGCTTACCGGCCTGCCGCGAAAACCAAGCTGAAGCGCGTTGCTCTTCTGGTAGCCCTCCGATTGGAGCTGCCGTTCCTGTCCAAGATTCGGATTTGGCCGCGCCATATAGTCAGGGGGAGCCGGCGCGTTCACGTCCAACGAGCGGAATAAATCGATCCCTCTTGAACCAAGGTAGTTCACCGACACAGAACTCTTTGCATTCAATTGTTGCTCGATTCCCACGCCGTACTGGATGGCGTAGGGGATACGCTGGCGCGGGTCAAGCACGGCAACACTCGTTGGAACTCCTGCCAGTTCAGGTTCCGTAATCGGATAGGAAGGGTTTTCGAGAATGAACCGCTTGAGACGCACACCATTGAAGTGCAACAGATCCGAGATCGGACTGGGCCCTGTACGGTCAAAGAAGAACCCGGCGCCGCCACGTATCACCGTTTTTCCCTTTGCGCTCGGAGCATACGCGAAGCTGAATCGAGGCGCGACATTGTGCGCGATATCGTGGAAATAATTCTGCCAGTAGTAGCGAGCGCCTACAGCGATGGAAAGATTGGGCTTCAGCCGTATGTTGTCTTCCAAAATGCCGGCGACCGTCTTTTCGAGAAAAGTTATGTGCCCTTGTCCACTCTGCACCAGATAAGAGAATGGATGGGACGTCTGATATTCAGCGAGGCTTGCGAAGTAGTAGGTACCCACCTGGTTGGTGAAATCGTCAAAGCCGCGACGGCTGATGTCCGGCACATCGATCCCGAACTTGATCTCCTGCCTGCGAGTCGAATACGTGACGATATCGGTTCCGTCGAAGTGATACTCCGTTCTCCGGAAATCCGCCTGCGCTCCGCCTCCGGTAAAGGCTCCCGACACGATTAACTGGGGGTCTTCGTTCAAACTGTGTGTCTGATTGTCGTAATGGCCGGCGAGGAAATGGAGTTGATTCAAGAGCTTTGGAGAGAAGACGTAGACATGCCCTACGTTGACCTCATGCTCGAAGAACAGAGTGTTGGTTGCCGCTTGGGGAAGAACGGTGCCTCCTGCTCCCTGATTCTGCACTGCTCTGTGTTCATAGGAGTAGCCCACCCAGAACTGATTTCCTTGGCCGTAGTCGTGGAAGACGCGCCCCGAGAGGAAGTAATGATGTGTCGGATTGGGAACATTTGCGTTGATGGCGCCATTCGGTCCAGCCGCCACGACGATCGCCTCTTGGTTGTCGCTGTCTTTATCGAGCGCCAGCAGGAAGGTCGTCTTTTTGCTATGACTCAAAGGACCTGTAAGAGACCCCTCGTAGTAGGTGCGCTGCTCCGATGGCTTAGTGAGTGCAAAGGTGTTCTGAGCATCGAAGAGCGAGTCACGGTAGAGAAAATTTGCCGCTCCATGAAATTGTGGCGTTCCACCCTTGGTGGTGATCTCTACCCGCGCGCGTCCAGGCCTTGAGAAGAGCGCCGTATAGGGATTCTGGTTGATCTTTACACTTTGGATCGCAGATGCTGTCACACCTGGTCCGTTCGCTTCGACACCGTTTACCACCAGCGTAACTCCATTCGTGCCGGTCGCATCGGAGTCGAGAAACCGCGACATAGTGGTGATGTAATCCTGATCGAATACAGGAAGACGATCGAGCGCGTCGCGGTCGACCGTATTGGAGTCTTGGTTTTGCGAAATCTCGGTGCTCACTTGCGCTGGGCTATCGGGAGCGGCCACTGTCACTTCCTGATCCACTGAGGCAACGGGCATTACGATGCGGAGCTGCGGCCGTGTTCCCGAACTGACCTTGATCTGCTGCTTCTCTTCGCGAAAGCCGGCTTGTGTCACGTGGATTGTGTAGTTGCCTGTTGCGATGCCCTGAAAATGAAAATTTCCTGAAGCATCGGTAGATCCTTCCTCGACTGTCGTGCCGTCCTGCGTGGTGAGCGTCACATGCGCACCCACAATCACAGCGCCAGTCGTGTCTTGTACACCTCCTGTCAGGGCGGCAAGATTTTGGGCCCTCGCGGTGGCAACC
>PLZN01000202.1 GCA_003152195.1 Acidobacteriaceae bacterium | reverse complement strand
TCGAGCTTCGATGGCGCCCCCAACTTTCTTGAGGATTGTCCCGCCGCGGATCTGTTGTCCGAGCAGTCGCGCGCGATGGCGGGAAAAAGGATTGGGGCATACCGCATCCTCCGCGAGGTTGGGCATGGCGGCATGGCGGTAGTTTTTTTGGCTGAGCGGGCGGATGACCAATATCGCAAGCTTGTAGCCATCAAAATGCTGAAACCAGGGACTAATAAGGATGAAATCCNNTCGACCATCCCAGCATCGTACGGCTGCTTGATGGTGGGAGCACCGAAGAAGGTTTGCCCTATCTGGTTATGGAGTACGTCGAGGGCGTTCGTATCGACGAATTTTGCGATACTCACAGACTCTCGATCACCGAACGCTTGCAGTTGTTCCGTGCTGTCTGCCTCGCAGTGCAATATGCCCATGAGACCCTCGTCATCCATCGCGATCTGAAGCCCAGCAATATTCTGATTACCAAGGAGCGCGTAGTCCGGCTGCTGGATTTTGGCATTGCCAAAGTGCTTAACCCGCAATGGTCCCCAGATACAACGCTTACGCGAACCGATTGGCGTCCCATGACGCCCGAATACGCGAGCCCAGAACAGGCTCGCGGAGCGCCGGTCACAAAGACTACGGATATCTATTCGCTCGGAGTCTTGCTTTATGAGCTGTTGACCGGGCATCGGCCGCAACGGGTTGGTCACGATTCTACGATCGAGCGGCGCCGTTACAACGAGGAACCGGCGAAGCCGAGCGTGGCGGTCAACAGAATCGAGGAAGAGACATCTCACGATGACAGCACGCGAACCGTAATCACCCCGCAGTTGGTTGCTGAAGCACGCGCCATTCGCCCCGACGATCTGGCGCGTTGCTTGCGCGGCGATCTCGACACCATGGTGATGAAGGCAATCCGCTTCGAGCCGGAACAACGTTATGCCTCCGCGGAAGAGTTTTCGCAGGATATCGAGCGGCACCTTTCCGGCCTGCCCATTAAAGCCCGTAAACCTACTCTTCTCTACCGCGGTGGGAAGTTCGTCCATCGGCACGCTGAGTCGTTGGCTACGGCCATACTCATACTCGCTGTGACATCTGGTTTGGGGGTGTGGGGAGCGCGCTGGTTATGGAAACAGAAGAATGCCACCGAACCACCACCTGGCGCTGTTCATGTTCGCATACGTCCCTCGGTCGCTATCTTAGGTTTTAAGAATCTCTCCAGCCGCCCAGACACCGCTTGGATTTCGACCGCGCTGTCAGAAATGTTGACTGTGGAACTGGCCGCCGGCGAGCAATTGCGCACCGTACCCGACGAGACAGCCGCGCGAACGAAAATCGACCTTGGCCTTTCTGATGTAGAGAGTCTGCCTCCCGGCACATTGACCCAAGTTCGCAAGAACCTGGCAAGCGACTTCATCATTCTCGGCTCCTATCTCGACCCGGGAAAAGAAAAGGGAGGGCAAATTCGCCTCGACCTTCGGCTCGAAGACACTGTCAAAGGAGAAACTGTCGCTACCGTCTCGGAAACGGGCACTGAGAAAACCATCATCGACCTCGCTTCGCAAGTTGGTGTGCGCTTGCGCCAGCGGTTCGGGCTGGAGAAGCTTTCGCAACTCGAATCTGACGGAGTTAGAGCCGAGCTGCCGTCGAATCCGGAAGCAATGCGTCCCTATTCGCAAGGACTGGCCAAGATCAGGGCCTTTGATGCACTCTCGGCGCAGGATCTCTTTAGCCACGCTGTCGCGGCTGATCCCTCTTTTCCTCTGGCTCACTCTGAACTCGCAAAGACATGGTCGTCCCTCGGGTACGACTCCAACGCGCAGCAGGAAGCCAAAAAAGCCCTGGATGAAGCGGGCGATCTTTCACGGGAGAAGCACTTGCTGGTCGAGGCCCGGTTCTATGAGACGAGCCGGGATTGGGGAAAGGCGATTGAAGCCTATCAGACTCTATTCAGCTTTTTCCCNNACAATCTCGAGTACGGCTTGCAGCTAGCCAACGCTGAAACTGCTGCTGGCCGAGGCAAAGATGCATTGAAGAGCCTGGCCGCCCTGGATGTTTTGGGGGCGCAGACAAAGGATGACCCGCGAATCAATTTGGCCAGGGCGGACGCCGCTACGTCGCTCGGCGACAGCAAACTCAGGCGAGACATGGCAGAGCTGGCGGCACAAGAGGCTGGGAAACGGGGGGCCAAACTCCTGGTGGCTCGCGCACGGGATACTGAGTGCCGGGCTTTAGCGGATCTGGGCGAAAACGAAAAGGCTAAGAGTGCCTGCGAAGAAGCGAGACAAATCTATGAAGCCGCGGGAGACCGCAGCGGTTTGGAGCAGACTCTGCACGACATGGCAGAAGTTCCCATCAATCAAGGGGATTTCGCTGCGGCTGAGAAGTTNNTATAGTCAGGCACTTACCATCGCGCGAGCCGTCGGCAATCAGAAGGGCCAAGCGAAAGAGCTGCTTGACCTGGGTGTGATTTCCGTCAAGAAAGGGGACTTCACTAGCGCGCGACGGAGCTACGACGAGGCGTTCCAGTTCGACCAGAAGGCGGGGGACAAGAATGGAATGGCGGCCGTGATGGGCGACACCGGCATCCTCTTGCGCATACAAGGGAAATTGCAAGATGCACTTGAGCATTTTCAGAAGGCGTTCGAGTTCTCCAACGAAGTGGGACATCGGGGTTCCTCTGCGCAGGCCATGTCGGCAATTGGAGACGTATTGTTAGAAGAGGGAGATCTGCCTGGGGCTTCCAAAATGTACCAGGAGGCATCGACCATTGAGCACGATATTGGCGCCAAGAATATCTATGCCTCAACGCTTACGCAAATGGGGCGAGTGTTTCGGCAACAGGGGAAAGCGGATGAGGCACGACAGGCTTATCGTGAGTCCCTCTCCCTGGAAGAGCAACTTGGAAATAAGAGCGACGATGCCGAAACTCGCCTGGCGTTGGCGGAATTGGACTGCGATTCCGGGAAGGGGACCGAGGCGGAACAACTCAGCCGTGCAGCGCTCGACGCTTTTCGTGCNNGACGATTACGTGGATGAGGAGCTCCTGGCACAATCTATGGTATCCAGAGCCCTGCTTCAACAAGGAAAGGTAGACGACGCGCGCTCAGCCATGGCCGAAGCGGTCCAGCTTTCGGAAAAGAGCCAGGATGTAGCGGTTCGAATCCCTGTGATGCTTGATCATGCCTACGTCATGGCGGCCGGAAAAAACCTGGGAGGAGCGGAGACCACCGCTCAAGATGCGCTGACCCGAGCTCGCAACCTGGGTCTTGTTCGATTGCAACTGGAGGCTTCTCTCGCCTTGGGCGAGGTACAGATGCAAAAGAGGAACCCTGACGTGGGGCGCAAACGGCTGGAGGAGACGGAAAAAAGCGCACGTGCCAAGGGCTTCGTGCTCATCGCACAGAAGGCAAGTGCTGCGCAACAAACAACCAACCACCAGGCTCTCATGAGCACGCGGTAGGGACCGGCCAGTCACGCACTTAAATTGAATGTGCGCTCGGCGAACACTCGGCTGCGCCGTAAATCCTCTGCCAGCGAGCGAGAGATTGTGGTCCCGTCGGCGTACGCGAGTTCCACCACTATCAACGGTTCGAGATGTTTCTTTTTGAGGAGGGCAGCAATAAGCCCATAGTCGACATCCCCACCGCCCGCGACGGATTCTTGCCAGACAAGATTGTTCGAACTCCTGATATGAATCTCGGAAACACGGGGGCCAGCCTCTCGCAAGAGATCCAGCGGCTCGTATCCGGCTTGCTTGATCCAATCCATGTCAAGGCAAAAAGATACAAACTTCGGATCCGTGTGTTTGAGCATATAGCGCCACTCGCGGGCACCGGATTGCAGCTCTACCTTGTGATTGTGAAGGCGAAGATTTNNCACCTTCCGCTGCCAATTTATGTCCGAGCTGATTCACCAACATCGCCTGGGTGACAAGTTCCTGATCCGTCTTTTCCCCGGCAGGCTTGGGCTCTGGATCGCAGACGATCGCTTTACATCCCGCTTGCCTGGCAACCGCAAAGACACTGAGCGCTCGCTGCTCCGTCTCACCGCCAACAACCATCTCATGCATTGCCCCGCGCACATAAACGGATGGAGCGCTGAGCCGATTGGTCTGCAGTAGAGATAGCGTGTGGGCGCTCAGCTCAGGCTTAAAGAAGCCGTCGTCCAACTCGATGTTCTGGAAACCTGCGGCTTTGGCGGTGGAGAATATCTCCCCCAGGCCCTCGTCCAAAGTGCGATGTTGACGGCTCAGAAGCTGCTTCCAAATGTACACTTCCACGGAAAGGCGTGATGANNCCGCCAGCAGGGTCAGGGATTCGCCAAGAAATAGACCTGGTACCGTGATGAGAGCCGTTTTCAGAAGCTCTCTACGCGATTGGGTTGCTGCTCTTGCTCTCATCAGGCTTCAAAGAATTTCATGAAACGATTCATCTGGTCAAGGCGGACGATTGTTTGCAGGTTCCGTGGATTTTAAGAAGAAGTACGTCCACCTTGCTTGATGCAAGCTATTCGTGAAATATTCAGTTGGCCGATTGCACTTAGGCAACCGCGGCGCACCGGCTNNAATGAAACGTCGCGGCTGGAGGTTTCCGGTGCTCACAGTTACCCGCCGTAACTTTCTCGGTTCTGTTGTAGCTGCCAGCTTGTGCTCTCGAATGGACTTCGCCCAGGAAGAAAAGCTGCGCATTGGTGTGACGGACTGGAACCTGAACCTGGGTGCCAGCCCGGAGGCGTTGCCGTTGGCGGCCAAGCTCGGATTCGATGGGGTACAGATATCTTTCGGGCGAAAGCTCGTGGATGGCAAGATGCCCGCGGACAATCCGGAAGTTATTGCCCGCTACCTCAGCCTTTCCAAGCAATATAGGCTTCCGATCGACGGAACCTGCGTCGANNTTCCATTCGACTGACCAAGGCCTTGGATACGAAGGTGCTTCTGCTGCCCTTCTTCGGCCCCTGGGCCCTGCAGACCAAACAGGAAATGGAACATGCCGGCGATGCGCTGCGTGACCTGGCGCCGGAAGCAACCAAAGCAGGAGTCATCCTGGGCCTTGAGAACAC
>PLZN01000235.1 GCA_003152195.1 Acidobacteriaceae bacterium | reverse complement strand
GGAGGCTTTGTCCAGTACGCCAATGTGTTTCTGAAATCGTTCACCGGCCACTTTGCCCCGCCTGCTCTGCTCGTTCTGGTGTCCGTAATCGGGGCGGCTACCATGGCATACCGCGATGTGAAGCTCTCCGCGCGAGCCATGCTCTGGCTCGAGGGCTTATCGGTTACCTGCATCNNTCAGCTTCGTGGGTTTTGAGAGCGCGACCGCGCTCGGTCACGAGGCGAAAGAACCGCTGCGCACCATACCACGCGCGGTGTTGCAGTGCGCGCTGGGCGCCGGCTGTTTCTTCATCGTCGCTGCGTACGCCGAAGTGCTCGGCTTTCGCGGTACGGGACTCTCGCTCGACAAGAGCGATGCGCCGCTGCACGTGCTCGCCAACAATGCGGCGGTGCCTGTACTGGGCACGATTATCGACGCAGGCGCCATGATCAGTATGTTCGCCTGCATCCTGGCCTGCATCACAGCCGCGGCGCGCATCCTGTTGCTCATGGCTCATAACGGATTGGTCCCCAATCACCTGTGCAGGACGCATCGCCGCAACGACACTCCACACCTGGCCGTCCTCTTGACCGCAGTTGCGGTTCTCGTCCCGACCTTTGTTCTTACCACCCTCGGCTTTTCAGCCACTGATATCTACGGTTGGGCGGGCTCGTTTGCGGTCTACGGTTTCCTCACCATCTATGGCCTCACTTGCATTGCGCTGCCACTCCAGTTGAAGCGACAGGGCGCACTTTCGACGCCTCTTTTATTGGTCGCCATCTTAGGAGGCTTGTCGATGGTCATGGCGTTGGCTGGAACGCTCTATCCTGTGCCTGCTCCGCCATACTCGTGGCTGCCTTATCTCTACTTCGTTTACCTGCTCATCACGCTTTTCTTCTTTTTCCGCACCCGGCCCGGGCGCGGTCCCAGGGCGGGCGCGATGGCAAATTTCTCCTGATGGGAAGGTGCCGCCCGCGGCCGGGATTATTCCTGTAAGATGCTGATTCTTTGTAGCTTGGGGCGGGAAACGCGGAAGAGAACGCGGGCCGGCAGATAGTATTGGGTGCGATTCGTATCCCCCAAAAGTTGACCCGAAGTTAGCCTTGACATCGCAGCTTTGTTGCTATCATTTGAACATGAAAAAGGCTCTGTTGTTCACCATGGTCATGCTCTTTACGGCGTCCGCTTTTGCGCAGCACCGTCATCATCATCATCATCACCATCACCCACACGCTGTCAGCCGGTAGTTATTGCTGCGGCAAGCCAATCATAGAAAAGACCATCACCCAGTGTCTCTTGTCTAGGGCTGGTCACCGATCTGGTTTGGGTTGGGGTCTGAGGTTTGCAACCTCAGACTTCACTTAGACCAACCCACAGTGATGACGGTGAACGAAAGCCCGTTCCGCCCTGCCAAACTACCGAGCGTGCCGGCTTTGCCGCGGCAAAGCGTTGCAGCAGCGGTTGCGTGATCGTAACCGCTGCCATACGTATCAGGCTGGCGCCCACGCACGAGTGAGAACCGTATCCCAATGTGAGATGTCCGGCGCCCCGCCGTGTGACATCGACCTGGTTCGGGTTGGAGAAGCGCGCAGGGTCATGGTTTGCCGCGATGATCCTCAGGATGATCCGCTCCCCCTTGCGAATGAAAAAGCCATTGAGATCAATGTCGGCCGTTGCCGTCCTTACGAGAATGCGCACGAGGCCGGCGTAGCGCAGCAGCTCCTCGACTGCTTGCTCCATCAGTCCGGGCTGCTGATGCAGAAGGCTCCACTCCTGTGGATGCTGGATCAGGGCGAACCACGCATTTCCTAATATGCAGGGCAGCGTCTGCGAGAGGGCAACGAAGCCGGAGTCGCGCAGGGGCTCGGGTCCGGAATGAAAGCAACTCCGAAGCTCGACATTGGCGGCCTTTGCGCCGCGCCGCAGAGCAGGGTCATAGGGCTCGGCGGCTGCGGCCGATACTCGTTCGGCTCTTGCGCAGAGGCCCGCGGCATCATGCCGCGAAATGCCTGTGACCATCGCTGCTAAAGAGAGACAGAGTGGCCGCGCGTACCCATCCAGAAGGTCTGCCGGCTCCTCAATGGGCAGACTGTGAACACACGCATAGGCCTCCGGAGTCAGCCGCTCGCGCCACGCGCGTAGCTGTATGGGGGAGAGCGCCTCCATCGTCTCCGCTCTCATCTTTAGCCGGCCGCTCTCCTCGATTGGCTCAGAAACTTTCTTGCTGTTGGGGCTGGCAGGAGAGAGATTCGAAGCCCGAAATGCAGCCAGGATATCTGCGTGTCTGCTGAGCACCCATGCTTTGAGAATCTCGTCGAAGTAGGGAGCTTCAATCTCGGGCGGGGATGCAGAGTCGAGTTGATCTCCGCTCCACGCAGGCTTGGAAGGTTCTTCTCGTCCGGCGTGCATCGCGTCTCCCAGAGATGTGAAGCCTCATTATTTCCCGCCGGTCGACGGGAATTGTCATCAACTTGTAATGTTTTGCGCAGAAGCCTCGCGCTTTGCATTTCTGAGACTTTCGTGTGATTGAAGAACGATCAGACCGCCCTTAGCGTGGGAATTGCCGTGCGAACTGAATGCACGGAACGCTGAGGCTTTACCACTCCAGATCCAAGACAGAGCGTTGATCATGAAGAGGGATAGCCCCACACCTGCTAATCATCAAGTTGCGCTGGTCCATGATTGGCTGACGGGCATGCGGGGTGGCGAAAAAGTCCTGGAGCTGCTTTGCAGGCGCTTCCCTAAAGCCCCACTTTGGACTTTGATCCACAATCCTAATACCGTCAGCTCCACCATCACGAACCGGCCCATCCACACAAGTCTCCTGCAACAGCTTCCGTTTGCGACCAAGAAATACCGGCACTATCTGCCATTGTTCCCACTCTTCGCCGAAACGAACAAGGTGTCACACGCCGATATCGTGGTGTCGACTTCGCACGCGGTAGCGAAATCGATGGTTAAGAGAGGCCGGGATCATTGCAAGCTGCACATCTGCTACATCCACACACCGATGCGATACGCCTGGGACCT
>PLZN01000529.1 GCA_003152195.1 Acidobacteriaceae bacterium | reverse complement strand
AGTCATGCTCCTCGTCGACGATGATGAGACCCAGGTTCTCGACCGGCGCGAAGACGGCCGAGCGGGTGCCGACCACGATGCGCGCTTCCCCACGCCGGATGCGGTACCACTGCTCCGCGCGCTCGTCGGGGGTGAGCGCGGAGTGCAGAAGGGCCACGCTGGCGCCGAAGGCCGAGTACAACTGTGCCGCCATGGCTGGGGTGAGGCCAATCTCGGGCACCAGCAGAATGGCCGAGCGGCCGCTGAGCCGTGCGTGCTGCAAGGCGGCCAGATACACCGCCGTCTTGCCCGAGCCGGTCACGCCGTGCANNGCCAGCGCGGCTTGCTGGGCATCGTTGAGCACGTGTTGTGATCCGGCCGGACCCCCATGCTGGACCCCGGATAGATGAAACGACGCGGGCCGGTCTTCGAGGGTCACCAACCCCCGTTTCACCAGGGTTTGCAAGGTGGTGGCGGGCAGGCCCAACCGCCGCAATACAGGAACCGGCAGGCAGCCGCCGGCGCCGGCAAGCTCGGCGAGAATCGCCAGCTGATTTTCATTCAGTTTGGGCGGCCGTGCATCGGCCACCAGCACGGCATAGCGCAGCAGACGGCGCGCGTCGCGAGGCGCCGCTTCGGTTTCGCGCAGCAGCCACTTCTTGCGCAGCATGTTGGTCAACAGCTCCGAAGTGGCTCCGGTCGCATGGCGCAGGGTTCCGCTCTTTGCCGGTCGCCCGTCGGAAAGGTAGTCCAATACCGTGTATTCGATGTTCTGTTCTTCCGCGGTGCGGCGGGAGCGGCGCGAAGAACCCTGCTGGGCGCCGTCGAACAGGATGGCCCGGCCAGTCTCGCTGATGGAATAACTGGTCGAACGGCGCACTTCCGCCATGAGCGGAAGCATGCTGCGCAGCACTTCGCCCAGCGGCGCCAGGTAGTATTGCGCAATCCAGGCGGCCAGCTCCATGAGCTCGGCGTTGAGGATCGGCTCCTGGTCCAGCACCGCTTCGATCAGACGGGCCTCGACGGGCGGAGCTTCATCATGCAAACGCGTGACCACCCCAATCAGCTTTTCCTTGCGGAAGGGCACGACGACGCGTCCGCCTATGGGCGGATCCAGGGTGGGCAAACCGTCCTCCCCACCCTTTAGCTTGTAGGTAAAAGCCCGATCGAGCGGTACCGGCAGCACGACGTCACAAAAAATAGCCATCAGCGGGACGGGACGGGCAATCCCAGCTCTGCCATGGCCAGCTTGAGGTCTTGCCATGCTTCCTTTTTCTGCCGCGGATCCCGCAGCAGATAAGCCGGATGGTAAGTAACGATCAACTTGGTGCCCCGGCAAGCGTGTACCCGCCCGCGCAGGCCGCTCAGGGAGGACTTGGCGCCGAGCAGGTACGTCGCCGCAGTCGAACCCAGAGCTACCAGAACCTCGGGCCGGATCACGTCAATCTGCTGGAAGAGAAAAGGGGAACAGGTGTTGGCTTCCTCCGGCTCCGGCACGCGGTTCTGAGGCGGCCGGCACTTCACAATGTTGGCGATGTAGACCTGCTCCCGTTTCAGTCCCGTGGCGACGATCATGTTGTTCAGCAACTGGCCGGCACGGCCGACGAATGGCAGCCCCTGCGCATCCTCGTCTGCCCCTGGTCCCTCGCCCACGAACATCAGGCGCGCATTGGGGTCGCCGTCGCCAAAGACAATCTTGTTTCGGCCGCGGCTCAGCGCGCAGCGGGTACAGTCGCCGATTTCATACTGGATGGCGCGCAGCGCTTCGGCCCGGCTCGGCGGAGAAACAAATGATCCGACTGGCGGGTGCACGGGGATAGGCTTACGAATAGCTGGCTCCTCTGCGGTGGGTAGTATGGCGGGCGAGGAATCGACGACGGAGCGAGCGGTCGCTTCCTCGTCTGCAAGACCTAGGCTGCTGCGACGGTAAAACTCGAAGATACCAAGATCGCGCAAGTACTGCATGTGCGCGGCAATGGCTTGCTGCAATTGGGGATCGAGCGGCATTCTAAAGCGGTTTCACAGTTATTGTGCCTCTTAAAGATCCGCGAGATGTGGTTTTCTTTGGCGGAAAACCACAAAGACGTCTTTCGCTTCGGTTTACACCTACTGCGAAACCGCTACGGATTTCCTATAGCTTACATGCCGAAAGTGGGAACCGCAGGTCCCTGCGGTTTCTTTTCCCCAGGGAGCCGCTTACTCCCGCAGCGTGGAATTGCTCGATACCAAGCCGGTCTCGGCGACGAACGATGCCGGCCGGCGCAAGGCGATCACTTCGTCGAGGATACGGCTGGCCAGTTCGTGCTTGGTCATTTCCGGCAACTCGATGGCGGTCTTGGGGGTCAGAAAGGTGGCCGCGTTGCGATCAGAATCGAATCCCAGCCCGGGACGAGAGACGTCATTCAAGACGATCGCGTCAGCTCCCTTGCGCAAGAGCTTGCTGCGGCCGTGCTCGAGCAGGTTTTCTGTCTCCGCGGCGAAGCCGATCACCAGCGTGCCAGGCCGCTTGCTCAGCACCACTTCGCGGAGAATGTCTTCCGTAGGTTCAAACTCTATGGTAATGGGACCAGTGCGCTTCATTTTCTGTTCCGCAAGCACACACGGACGGTAGTCGGCGACCGCGGCGGCTTTGACGACGATCGTGGTTTGATCGAGGCGGCTGAGAACAGCCCGGCGCATCTCGTCGGCGCTAACGACCGAAACCAGCTCGCAGTTGGCAGGCGGACGCAGCGAGGATGGGCCGCTGACCAGCACCACGCGCGCACCCCGGCGTTGCGCCTCCTCGGCCACGGCATAGCCCATCTTGCCGCTCGAGCGATTGCCCAGAAAGCGAACCGGATCGATGGCTTCCCGCGTTCCCGCGGCGGTGACCAGAATCACTTCCCCGGCCAAATCGTTGCGACGATGGAGCTGACCCACTACGGCCTCGACGATGACCTCCGGCTCGGCCAATCGGCCGCTGCCCGTCATGCCGCAGGCCAGGGCACCGCTCTCCGGGGGCACAATCCTCACCCCGCGGCTTTCCAGCATCTCCATGTTGGCCCGGGTGGCCGGATGCTCCCACATGTTGACATTCATCGCTGGAGCAACAATGACCGGCGCACGGGTGGCGAGATACAGGGTAGTCAGGAAGTCGTCGGCCAGCCCGTGAGCGAATCTAGCCAGCACATGGGCGGTTGCCGGTGCAACCACCAGGGCTTCTGTCGACTGCGCTTCGCCAATGTGTTCGATGGAGGAGTCGAGTTCGGCCTCTCCGCTGCCGGCCTCGCCGGAAGACAAGGGCCATAGCCCGGTGATCACCTTGTGCCCGGTCAGTGAGGCAAAGGTAAGCGGTGCAACGAACTGCTGCGCCGCTGCCGTCATCACGACATGCACGTCAAGCGCCTGGCGCTGCAAGGCTCGCACCAGCTCTGCTGCCTTATAAGCAGCAATGCCTCCGGAGACACCGACCGTAACCTTCATAGCGATGATTGTACGCCCGGCAACCCAGGAACCTGACCGCTTAAACCCTAGCCACGAAGGCGAGATGCATCACTCTTCTTGCCCCGGGCCTGGTGCTGCCGCGATCACAAAATGGTCTCAGGTTCGCTCGAGGATTCCATGTCTTTCTGCGGTTCCACGGCGATCGCCTCCAGCGCCTGCGCTTTAGGCTGGGCCGCCTTGACCTTGCCCGCGGCAATCTCTTCCTGGGCTACGCGGCAGGCCTTGTTGGAACGAGAATCAATGAGTGGCTGGGAGCCATTCTGGAGTTGCCGGGCGCGGCGGGCCGCCATGACTACATAGCGAAAATTGTTGTCCAGTCCATCCTCGGGCGTCATTTTGTCTCCTGTCCAGGTTTCTCGCCGGGCCAATCAGGCGTGAGTGGCATGCATGTCCAGCAAGCCAAAGGAAGAAAGCACCGGGTACAAACGATCGGTGGCATTCGGCTGCCGGCATCTCTCGGCGAGTTGTATCATCCGAGCGGTCTCAGGGTCTTGCGGCGCTCCATGACGCCTTGCCCTTTCCGCGATCACGATTGCGGTCAGCGCCTCAACCGCATGATCCAGAATATCGTTGACAAGAATATAACGGTACTGGCTGTAATTCTGGATCTCAACCCTTGCCTTGGCCAACCGCCCGTCGATCTCGTCCTCAAGGACGCTCCCTTCGGCGCGGCTTCGATTGCGCAGGCGCGTGGCCAGGACGAGTGGGTTGGGAGGGAGAACAAAGATGCTGACCGCATCCGGAACCTTCTCCCGTACCTGGGCGGCTCCCTGAACGTCGATGTCGAGCAGTAGATCCTTCCCTGCTGTCTGGGCGTCGGTAAGTGAGCGGGAGGCGGTACCGTAGTAGTTGCCGAAGACGCGAGCCCACTCCAGAAACTCTCCCTGACCAATCATTTCTTCAAACCGGGAACGCGAAATGTAGTGGTATTCGCGGCCCTGTTGTTCGGAGCCGCGCGGGACCCGCGTGGTGTAGGAGACGGAGAACTCGAGGTCCGTCACCAGCGAACGCAGTTGGTTCACCAGGGTCGATTTGCCGGAACCGGAGGGAGCCGAGATGATGAACAGAATTCCTGCCAAGGTCTTTTCCTGATAATACTAGAGCGCTTTCACGGCGTTATTCAAGATTCTGCACCTGTTCGCGGGCTTTTTCGATCTCCGATTTCATCCTCAGGCCCAAATCAGTAATGCGTTGACCGTTTCCGCTCACACCGCCGGTCTTCGACAGCAGAGTATTTGCCTCACGGTTCATCTCCTGCAGTAGAAAGTCGAGCTTCTTGCCCATCTCCCCTCCGGCCTGAAGCAGGGACTGAAAATGCTGGATGTGGGTTCGCAGGCGGGTGACCTCTTCTTCCACGTCACTGCGCTCCGCGAGCATGGCAGCTTCCTGCAGCACGCGGTCGCGGTCAATGACCCCATTTCCGTTCAACAGGCCAGAGATGCGCTGGTTGATGCGCTCAAAGTAGGCCTTCTGCACCTCATGCCGCATCTGTGCTACCTGCGCTACAGCGTTATCCAGGCGCTTCATGCCGGCGGCAAGATCCAAGGCCAGTGACGCGCCCTCCTGACCTCGCATGCGGTTCAAAGCCTCAACCAGCCGGCCGGTTTGCGCGGTGACATCTTGCTCCAGCGCCTGCATCTCCTCTTCGCTAAAGCGCGTTTCGCCGGTCAATACGCCTGGTAGGCGAAAGATTGCATTAAGATCCGGCTCCTGCTCGAGCGCACTCTCGGTCGCAGCAATGCGAAAGGCGGCGATGTAACCCTGCAGCAGATCACGGTCGAAATGAGCGGTCGGGCGAAGGCCGCGTTCGATGGTCAAGGTAACTTCCAGGTGACCGCGCAGTACCTTCTCCTTGAGTTGCCGCCGCAGGCGCATCTCCAACGGCTCGGTGCCGCCCGGCAGGCGCATTTGCAAATCGAGAAATCGGTGGTTGACGCTTTTGAGGGTAAGGGTCCAGGACAGGAGGTCGCTGACCCTGCCGCTGACCCGGGCAAAGCCCGTCATGGAGTAAATCGGAGAGGAAACGGAAGCTTTACCGCCGGATTCGCTCAAAGCTCCACCTCGCCGCTCAACGCGGGTTCAAGATTAGGCGCTTCCCCATTGTCCGCTTCTTTGGGGAGCACATTCCCGGGAAACTCGGCCGGATCCATGAACTGCAGCCGGTAAAGGCGCTCATAGGTCGCAGAGACGCGGAGCAACTCTTCGTGGGGGCCGATGGCCGTGATGCTGCCATCTTCGATGATTGCGATGCGCGAGGCGCGGCGGACGGTTGACAGGCGATGGGCGATGACGAAGACCGTGCGCCCGGAAATCAGATTGGAAAGGGCGATCTGCACCAGCGACTCGCTCTCCGAGTCGAGCGCCGAGGTGGCTTCATCGAGAATGAGAATAGGTGCGTTCTTGAGCAACGCCCGGGCAATGGCGATGCGCTGGCGCTCTCCCCCAGAGAGCCGGAAGCCTTTTTCGCCGATCACCGTATCGTACTTTTCGGGAAGCCGTTCGATGAAGTCGTGAGCCAGCGCCGCCTTCGCGGACGCGATCACACGGCTCAGAGGGATCCCCGCCTCGCCATAGGCGATGTTGTTGCGGACCGTATCGTTGAAGAGAATCGTCTCCTGGGTTACGTTGCCGATCTGGGAACGGAGAGAAGCCAGAGTCACATCCCGCAGGTCATGACCGTCGATGCGGATACTGCCTCCGGTGACGTCAAAGAAGCGTGGGATCAGGTTCGCCAGCGTGGACTTACCGGCGCCGCTGGGACCGACCAGCGCAACCACCTCGCCCGCCGGGACCACCAGGTTGAGATCTCTGAGCACCTGCCGTTCGCCTTCTTCATTGCGATAGTCGAAGCAGACATTCTCCAACCGGATCTCCTGGCGAAATTCTTTGAGAACGTGGGCGCCCACCTTCTCCCGCACCTCATCCTGCGTATCCATGAAGTAAAAAATCTCCGAGGATGCGCCCAGTGCCTGTTGAAAGTTGTTATAGAAGAGCGCGAATTTGCGCACCGGATCGTACAACTTGAAAACCGCAATGATAAAGGTGAAGAAGGTTCCGGCGGTGAGCGTGTGGGACCGGATTGCGTTGCGGCCAACCCAGAGCAGCAAAGCAATCGCAACCGCGCCAATTGCATCCATCAGCGGTGAACTGATGGCCTGCGCGCGCACCGAACGGAGGTTGGCATCGAAGAGCCGGCGGGCTGCCTGTTTGAACCGCGTCATCTCCCAAAGCTCCATATTGAAGGCCTTGACGATGCGGTTTCCGGTGATGGTCTCGTGCAGAATGTTCTGAATTTCCGCCAGCTTATCCTGGCCCCGGCGCGTTGTCTGCCGTACTTGGCGGCCAATCCTGCGTGCCGAGGCCAGCACGACGGGGACAAAGAGCAGCAGAACCCAGGCCAGCTTGCCGCCCAGGGCAACCACCACGCAGGCGGTGAAGATCAAGGTGAAGAACTGTTGCAAGAACTCCGCCAGCACCGAGGACATGGCAAACTGCACCCGCTCGATATCGTTGATCAGGGTCGAAACAATGGTGCCGGTAGCATGCTGTTGAAAAAAGGAGACGGAGCGCCGCAGGATGGCATTGTAAAGATCATCGCGCAGGTCCGTGATCATGCCGAAGCCGGCATAGTTCACCAGGTAGGTTCCGCAATAATCGAAGATCCCCTTCAGCAAAGTAGAACCAACCAGAGCGAAGGCGACGATGGCCCATTCGTTGTGGAAGTGCGCGGGAACAATCTGTTGCAGGCTGATATGGAAGCGAGGCCCGAAGAGCGGAATCGGCCGGTCCGGTGCATTCGGGTTGAGCACGCGATCGAAGATGGGACCGACCAGCAATATGCGGAAGGCATCCAGTAGACCCACGGCGGCCATCAGGATGACCGACGAGATCGCCTGCAGCCAATATGGCCGCACATAACTTATCAGGCGCAGAAGCTTCCTCACGCAGGAACCCCAGAGGCGCGGCGGGGCGCTTGCTCTCGGTGCTGAACGGGAGGCATCCCGCTATTGTAATCGCCAGCGGCGCGCCGTGGCTTTTGCTCGCGCGTCCCACGTTCGCACCAGAGTGGGGCTGAGCGGCAAAACCGGGCGGGTGCCCCTCGCCTCAGCGTACCAGGATTTCCTGTTACGCAGCACCAGACAGGACCGCGTGTGCGGCTTTCTGATAAGAAACAAGTTCTCGATTAGGCCGCTGTTGGTGTTTGGCGCGGCGGGAAGCAACGCGAAAAGGCGGGTGCCCCATGGATTTGTTGCACTTTCTGCCGAGGTCAAGAAATGCCCCGTTTCATATCCCGCGGNNGTCGGCAACGCCGGTGGACGACTTTAAGGAAAGCGGCATGCAGGTCGACAACGCCACCAACATCGACAGGAAATCCGGGGTACCTGGGACGATGATGATTTGTTTTCAATGCTTTCCCATGAGGGCGCAACCGCGCTTACTTCCTATGCAAAAACAATGGTGGGCTTCGCCCGGATTTCCTGTGGGGCTTAGCGGAGTCAACGACCTTCATGCGGCTTTCCTTACAGAAAGCCGCACACGCGAACCTGGCTGGCGCCGCGTACAGGAAATCCGGGTCGCCCGTCTTTTTCGTCCCGTGTACGCTGGAGCGAACATGGGGCACCCTCGGTTACTTAGCCCACATCGGTGGTGCCGTCCTGCTTCAACGTGGCATGTCCCGATGGACGGCCTTGACCCGGTATCCCTCCTTGGCCAGCCTCTTGCGCACCTCTTCGGCGATCATTACCGAACGGTGCTGGCCGCCAGTGCAGCCAAAGGCTACCGTGAGGTAGCTCTTTCCTTCCTCAATGTAGTGCGGCAGCAGAAACAGCAGCAGCTGCGTGATGCGATCCAGGAACTCTGCCGTCTGGGGGAACTCGCGGATGTACTTGGCCACCTTAGGATGGCGGCCGGTCAAATGCCGGAACTCAGGCACGAAGTGCGGATTGGGCAAGAACCTGACGTCGAAAACCAGGTCGGCTTCGAGAGGTACACCGTTCTTATAGCCAAAACTGATGGACGAGACCATCAGATTCTTGTCCGTACCGCCGCGCTCAAACTTCTGCAGGATGTAAGCGCGCAACTCATGGACGTTATAGCTGGAGGTATCGACGTTGATGTCCGCCAGATTGCGGATGGGATCAAGCATCTTTCTCTCCGCATGAATCGAGCGAACTACCGTTTCCGTGCGGCCCAACGGATGGGGACGCCGGGTCTCGGAAAATCGTCGCAGCAGTGAGGGGTCAGAGGCATCGAGGAAGACCACGGTGGTGGAAAGCACTTTTCTGACCTGACGAAGGATGGCCGGAAAGCGATCGAGACGCTGTCCCTCGCGAACGTCGACGACCAATGCCGCACGGTTGATTTCCGCCGATTGCCGCACCAGGTCGGCAAATGCGGGGATCAGCTCCAGGGGCATATTGTCGACCGCATAGAAACCCAAATCCTCGAAGGCCTTGAGCGCGGAGGCCTTGCCGGAACCGGAGAGGCCAGTCAGGATGACCAGTTCGGAAGCCACCGCGGGCACAACCGCGGCCGTCTTCTTCTTTGTTTTTTTGCGGGTGCCCGGCTTTGCCTCTTTACCCGGCTCTACGGGAGCGCTTCTGCGTGGCATGGGGCCATCGTAGCATTTGAGGAACCATCTTCAGCGCCAGAGCAAAGCGCGTTCCCAACTTAGATACTCCAATGGCCGCTCTCCAGCAGCGCGAGCGCCTTGTCCGGCGAGACCGGGGGCGAAAACAGGTGCCCCTGCCCCAGATCGCAGCCGTATTTGCGCAGTGCCTCCAACTGTTCTCGGCGCTCTATACCCTCGGCCAGCATGCGCACGTGGAGGGTGCGTCCAAGATCGAAGATGGTTTGCAGGATCGCCGTATGCTTACCGGGAATCGGCAAGTAAGCGATCAGGCGGCGATCGACTTTCACCAGGTCAATCGGCAAGCGGATGAAGTGGTTCATCGAGGCCAAGCCGGCGCCGAAGTTATCGAGGGCGGTGCTTATCTTGAGATCGGCCAGGCGCTGAAACACGGTGAGCGCGGACTCGGGATCCTGATTCACCGCCGCTTCGGATACTTCGACACGCAGCCGTCCCGGAGGGATCTTCCATTTTGCCAGCAACCCGGCGAGATAGGGCAACAGATTAGGATCCCTGAACTGCCGCGGCGACAGATTCACGCCGATGCTCGGAAGGGGGCCAGGCACGGTGTCCGCCCAGCTACTCAGCCGCTGGCAAACTTCCTCCAGCACATACAGGCCGATGGGATGAATAAGTCCCGTCTCCTCCGCGGTCGGCAGAAAATCCTGCAGCGGCACGAACTCTCCGTCGGAGCGCCGCCACCGGAGCAGCGCCTCGAAGCCCTCGATTTCGCCATTCTCCAGCCGGTAGATCGGCTGATACCAAACCTGGAGCTCTTTCTTATCGAGGGCCGTTTTCAGGTCGTGCTCTTTCCTCATCTGCGCTGCCACGAGCACATGCATGGAACCGTCAAAGACTTCATGCCGCGCATGACCGTTGGCCTTGGCCTGGTACATGGCATAGTCCGCATCGCGCAAAACCTGTTCCGGACTGGTGTGGTCGAGCGTGCCAAAGGCGATACCGATACTGGCAGTAACGAAGACTTCATGGCCATTCACTTCGATGGGCAGGCGAATATCCTGCTGTGCGCGTTCGGCGATCTTGGTCACATCGGAGATATTGGTGACATCCTCAAGCAGGATGGAGAATTCGTCCCCTCCGAAACGCGCCACGGTATCCTGCGGCCGAACGCAGGCCCGCAGGCGAGCGGCCATCCTCACCAGCAGGTCGTCGCCACAGGCGTGGCCCAGGTTGTCGTTCACCCCTTTGAAGTGGTCCAGATCGAGAAACATCACGGCAAAATTGAGCTGGGAATGGCGCTGCTGGCGGGCCATCATGATCTGGAGCCGGTCGAGAAACAACGTCCGGTTAGCCAGACCGGTCAGAGGGTCGTGCAGGGCGTCATGCTGCAGCCGGGCCTCGCTCTGCTTCTTATCGCGGATGTCACGGTAGCTGACAAAATTCCCCACTTCCACGCCCGACATGGTGATGGGAGCCACCAGGACCGAAACATCGATGAGCGCGCCCGACTTATGCAGACGCACCGTGTCCATCGAAGCCCGGCCATGAAGTTGCACGGTGTGCTCGAGCATGTCGAACTCATGGCGGCGCGTATCCGGAATGAGAATGTCGTAGGTGTTCTGCCCCAGCGCTTCGTCGGCATTGAAGCCGAAGAGGGACTCAAACTCCCGATTGATGTGCAGGATCCTGGAACCGCGGGTGATCATGATGGCTTCAGGAGCGGCGTTCAGTAAGTGCTCCAGGAAGTTCGACGGCGAGTCGTGCTCCGAGCCCGGCTTCAGGCCCTGCTCCAAGTCCTGCTCCGCGTCGGGCGACGAACGCAGCGCGACAATCAGCAGTTCGGGTTCCGGTTCCACGCGCAGCATGCGGAAGCTGCCGCGAACGGGAACAGATGACTCCAGCGGCGTTCGAATCTGGCAATTGAACTCAGAGGAATAGGGATGGTTGCCGGAGCCGAAGACGTTGCTTGCCCGCTGCGTCGCCCGTCCCGGATAGGCGTAGGCAAAGCCAGGAAACTGCCCCTGAAAAACCTCATCGACGGCGAGCACCGCACCTTCCTCCAGGTGCAGAATCTCGCGGGCAATACCATTCGCGTAAACCACAGTTTCGCCGCGCTGCACAAAAACGTAGCATGGCAATGCTTCGAGGAGGGACCGTTGCTGGGCCGTGAGCACGGCGACATCGACTTCTGATTTCATCTGGTAACGCCGGAAAGCATCAAGAAATCCATACAGATCTGAGTATCATCGCTGCTTTCCAAACAGGAGTATCCCCTGAAAGAAGCACCGGCAAAACTCCGAGGTCGCAGTTACTTACGTCTAAAAATCCGTGAGCATTCGATGCTTGCTCTGCGTCGCAGATGTAGCTGAGCGGCCTAAGGTTGCAGGTGGAAACTCGATCGTTGTAAGACGCCATTTGAGGCGACAAACAAAGGGCCTCGGCGATAAACGCAGGA
This sequence comes from Acidobacteriaceae bacterium, assembly GCA_003152195.1. Lineage (GTDB taxonomy): Bacteria > Acidobacteriota > Terriglobia > Terriglobales > Acidobacteriaceae > PALSA-350. The sequence goes on along the minus strand of PLZN01000529.1, from coordinate 17,827 downwards.
TGGCAAACTAAGTGGGGGAGCCGGAGGAACCGATCAAAGCATTCGCAAACCGTCACAGCGAAAAGATAAGGGTTGTGACAAATTGTTAAGGGGCTTCAATCAATTCCATTTTGCCATCACGCTTCCGATGTAGAACTTTCACATTACCTTCGTTATCCCGGAAGACGAAAACATCGCGGTCGCGAAACTCCGCCTCCTTGACCGCCTCTTCGAGAGTCATCGGCCGCAGCGCTACCGAGTCCACGGAGCGAACGATGTGCGGCTCGGCGATCGGCACGCGCGCCGGAAAAGAATGCACGGTGACGGGAATCGCCGGCTGGGTGTGGCTTTTCCCGTTGGCTGTTCCGTTGGTATTTCCAGCTTTGGCGGATTTGGCCACGGCAACACCTCCCCGGCCGCTGCGCGCGACACCCGTCTCTTCCAACCGCTTTTCTTGCTTGGGCTGCCGTTTTTGCGAACGCTGCTTATCCTTGTACCGCGTCGCCTGGCTTTCAGCTTTCACCAGCGCATCGCGCAGCGCACTTTCCATGCTGGCGGTGGACTCGCAAAGGGCAACCAGCGCGCAAGCACGGGTCTTGATGGTGACCTCGGCGATCTGCCGGTATTTTTCCGCGGTCAGAACGACGTGGGCGCTGGTGATCTTGCCTAGAATCTTGCCAATGCGCTCGATTCCCTCTTCCGCCAACGTACGCAACGGCTTGGTGATTGCCACCTGCCTGCCTGTGCATTCAACCGCCATCTAACGCTCCTAAGAACCGGATACGACGGATCTGCAAGATGCCCGATTCTATAGCATTCTTGCTATCACGGTATTGTGGAGATATCGGCGTTCAGTTCAGGTTCCTCGCGAACACCAAATAGTAAAAATGCTTAACTCAATCGCGCACGCGGCGCTGATGAGTGCTGGGGATGCGCAAATCTTCGCGGTATTTCGCCACCGTGCGGCGGGTAACGTCAATGCCTTGAGCCTCCAGCATGCTGGCGATCAAATCATCGGTCAGAGGCTTCCGGGGATCCTCTTCATCGATCAGCTTCTTGACCTTGCGTTTCAGCAGCATCAGCGGAGTACTGCCTCCCTCCGGTCCATGGACGCCCTCGGAAAAGAAGAAGCGAAGCTCAAAGACTCCCTGCGAGGTGTGCACATACTTGCTCGAGACCGCGCGGCTGACGGTGGAGGGATGCACCCCGATCTCTTCCGCGACATCCTTGATCATCATCGGCTTGAGAGCGTCCACACCCCGCTCGAGGAAGTCGCCCTGGCGGCGGACAATCGCTTCGCAGGTTCTGAGTATCGTGTTCTTGCGCTGCTCGATGTTGCGCATCAGTTGCAGCGCCGAGCGGTAACGCTCTTTTACATATTCCTTTACGTCTCTCTCGGTGCCTTCCTGCGAGAGCAATTTGCGATACCCGTGGTTGAGGCGCAGGGTGGGCAGATCTTCCTCATTCATGACCACGACGAACTCGGCGCCGCGCTTGACGAAGGCCACATCGGGCTCGATCAGCCGGGCGTCAGAGCGGTTAAATCGCTGACCAGGGCGAGGATCGAGACTGCGAATAAAGTCGATGGCGTGCTGGATCGGCTCGGGCTGGTTCCCCAGGACCTTGGCCATCTCGCGCAGGTCGCGCTTCTGCAGCAGCAGCAAATGCTGATCGACAATGCGCGTGGCGAGAGCGAACACCTGCAACCTGTCATCGTGCAGCCCGTTCGCGTGGGTGGCCTCGCCTTCCCCCGCCGCGGAGACGCCCTGCGGATCGATCGACGCCGCCCGCTGACGTTCCATCTGGAGCTGAAATTCACGCCGTTGCGCCTCGATCTGCACCAGCAGGCACTCACGCAGGGTCCGCGTAGCCACGCCAACGGGATCGAGGTTCTGTACCAATTGCACCGCCTCAGCGAGAAGCTCGGAGGTATGGGGTGCGGCGGCAGCAGCAGGATGGTACTCACGCGCGAATCCTGCTAATAATTCCTCATCTTCGGCTAACAGATAGCCGTCTTCGTCCAGGTTGCCGATCACATATTCGGCGGCGGCGCGAAGGTCGTCGCTGACGTTCAGCGAGCCCAGCTGCCAGAAGAGGTGATCGGTGAGGGTGCTGGGTTGGGAAAGGAAATTTTCAAAGGAGGGCTTGTCACTTTGCTCAAAGCTGTTGGGCGTGCGAAAGCCGGGATCCAGATAGTCCTGGAAATAGGATCCGAAGTCAATCTCGTCGAACGGGTCACGCTTGTCGCGCTCGGCCTGAGCTGCGACCTCTTCCACGCTGCGATCGCGCTCTGCCTCTTTCAGCGCCAAGTCATCGATGAGGGGAACGCTCTCTTCCAACTCTTCCAGCACGGGATTCTCAACAATTTCGGTGTTGATCAGCTCTTTGAGCTCCAGCTTGTTGAGCGCCAGCACGCTGACCATCTGCATCAGGCCAGGCGTCAGAATCTGACGCTGTGCAACTTTCAAGCTTAGCTTTGGTTGTAGAAGAGCCATAACGTTTCACCGCATGCGAATGGTTAAAGCACTTTTACTATTACCGTGGTGTGGAGATATTGATTAGGTGCGGCCATTCTTCGGCGGAACGACCGCGTTTATCTCTGCTTCCTCGCCTACACCAATAGTAAAAATGCTCCAGCGGCCTTAGTTTACCTTCTCCGAGCCCTTATCGTGGGATGCTTTTCGCCGGAGCGCGGCGAAGGCTCCATTAGCGGACAGAAAACCGCGTAAATGCCCTTCGCTTCGGTCTACGCCTACTGTGAAACCTCTACCGGTCAGTATTTCTCACCAGTCCAGGTCCACGTGTGCCTTCTCAATCGTCCCAGGTTACGGTAGTGCGAAACCGGGTCCACCCAGCCCTTGGTCTAAAACAAGATGCGAGCACGGGACTAGTTTAACGAAAACCCCTCCCCTAGATAAACCCGGCGCACTTCAGGGTCTTTGCCTAACTGCTCCGGGGTTCCCGTGCGGAAGATACGCCCTTCATTGATGATGTACGCACGGTCGGTCACGGAGAGTGTTTCGCGCACATTATGATCCGTAATCAGCACGCCGATTCCGCTTGCTTTCAGGTCGAAGATGATCTCCTGCAAATCCAGTACGGCGATCGGATCGATGCCGGAAAACGGCTCATCGAGCAGAATGAACGAAGGCTGGATGCAGAGGCAGCGGGCTATCTCCACTCGGCGCCGCTCGCCGCCGGAAAGCGCGTAGCCGCGGGTCTTCCGTATATGGCCCAAATTCAGCTGATCCAGCAGTTTTTCCGTCCGGGCGCGACGCACTTCGAGGGAGAGGGACTGCACTTCGAGCACGGCCAGGATATTCTCCTCCACCGTCAGCTTGCGAAAAACGGACGGTTCCTGGGGCAGATAGCTGATGCCGAACTGCCGCGCCCGCAGGTACATGGGAACGCGCGTGATATCGACGCTATCGACGAAGACCTGTCCGGTATCGGGAGCGATGAGGCCGACGATGATGTAGAAGGTCGTGGTCTTGCCGGCGCCATTCGGGCCCAGGAGCCCAACCACTTCGCCCTGACAGACCTCGAGGTTTACACCCCGAACAACTTGACGGCCCTTATAAGACTTACCGATTTCGTCCGTACTAAGCTTTTGCATTCACTTCGCGACACGAGTCTGGGTCACTGCCTTGGAAGGACCGCCGCTAACAATGACGCTATCATCGCGATCATTGAAAATCAATGAAGCGCCAGTGACCGTGCCCCGCACCTGGTCGGTCAGGCGGGGGGGCACGGTGCTCGTTCCTACCAGCACGAACTTGCCATCCTGCGCGGTATACGTGAGCTCTTCGCCGGTCCCCTTGCGGCCCGGCTGCTCCAGTCGAACCCCACCCCGCGCGACTATCCGCGAGACTTGGCTGCTCTGCTGAGCCGGCGCCTTACCGGGCGGCTGAGCCACAGCAGCATGGGCTCTCTGCCCGTCCGCCACGGTGAAGTACACATCCATAAAGTTCGATCGCAAAAGCCCGGAGGCGGTCTGCGCGACGACATCGCCGCTGAAGACGGCTTTGTGCTCCGCCTCCGCGTAGAAGAGAGTGCGGCTCTGCAAACGGACGACCGAGGGCTGAACCGCTCCGGCGGGAGGCGTGGCCTTGGCCGCCGAACCCGAGCTGGTCGAACTGGAGCTGGTAAAGACGGCGTTCACCGCCTCGGCATCGCCGCCCAGGCCATGCGCGGCTAGCGTCGCGTGCGCCCGGGAGAGTTCCAGCACCGGGGCTGCAACGGAATCGCTTCCCTGCCACAGGCGTGCCTGCTCTCGGGCCTTGCCGTAGAAGGTGGTCAGATCTGCTGTGTGGTCGAGATGTGCGTGGTCGGCAACCACATGCACCGGGCCCGCTCCGGCAAAGGCCATGGTCTGCTGTCCGCTCGATTGACGATAGGTCGCCTTGACCCCACCGGTGGCATTGGCGTTCCCGGTCGTGTGCTCTACTTCGATGGATGCCGCGGCTAGTTCTCCATTGGCGTCCCGGATGCGCGGGTCTCCGGACAGCTGCACCAGTTGGCTGGCCGCGTCATACGCCGCCCGCTGGGCAGTCGCGGTGGTCACAGCCGGCGCCGGGCTGCCCGGCGAGGTCGCCGCGGCCCCGCCGGCTACCTTCCCTGCGGCCGGCGTCTCCTGAACCAGCGTCACATTGCCCAGCTGCACCGCAGATTGCAGTTGCGCGGCTGGCTGCGGCGGGGGGGTTGGGGGCTTTCCTTTGCCCGGCTTCCCCGCTGATTTCGGAGCCGGGGGAGGAGGGGCGAAGGTGAGTAGGAGATTGTCGCCGGTGCTGCTTTGCTTCACCCCGTTAGGACTCACGAGTACCAGGCTGGTATGGCCGGTCCCGCGCAGGCTGGAAAGAACCTCGCCGTCGCTGAGGGTGGCAAACAGTTGATCGCCCTGTACCGTGGTGTCCTGCGGCGGCGTCTTGGCGTAGATCTGGTGGATGTTCAGCCTTGCGGCCCCCGCGGCGAGGATATGTTCGGCCACTGGGCTGTGCTGCGGGCCGGGGGCGAAGTCGATGTCGATTTGCGAGGCCTGCACCTGGCGGGTGGCCGATTCGGTTGCGTTTTGCGGGGATTTGCCCACTGCGGGATTTTCCGGCTGCATCTTCTCCTCATCGACCACGGAAACAATGCTGCGCAACTGCGCGTGCCGGATGGTGGGCTGAGGGCCAGGGCCAAAGGACAGCGTCCCCGACGAGGCGGACCCATGAAGCAGGCGTGCTGGATTATTGGCTACGTAAAGCAGGCCGCCGTCCAGAATCGCCTGCTCCGGTTCGCTCTTGGGACCCAGGTCAATATGCGCGATTCGGGTGTTGATCTGTTGGCCGTCGCTGCCCGTGAGGATCACATGCCCTTGCGCCTCAACCTGGTACGCCGATCCATCGGAACGGAAAGAGACTGTCGCCACGTCCGACGAGCTGTGACTATCGGCATAATCGGTTACATCCTGAAGAAGATAAAGCAGCCGGCTGGTGCGATCGAACTGCGCATGATGGGCACGAACAGCCAACGGCCTTCCGCCTATGCTCGAATTGAAAGCCACGTCGGCGGTCAGGATCACCACTCCCGTTTGCGAGTCGAAGCTGGCGCCGGTGGCGCTACCGGCCGCTTCGGCGAGCCGGAACTCAATCTTTTCCGGGGTGCTGGCGAGCCCCGTCTTTTGGTTGAACACCAGGCCCGAGGTCTTGACGTGGACGGTGCTCTTGCTGTCGCCATCGTCCGCAGGGGTTTTGCCACCTTGGGGCCCAGGAGTGGCGGTTCCCTGGAAATCGATCTGGACTTCACCCGTGGCGCGGGCGACGCCATGGACCGGATCCCAATCGAAGTCGCTGCCATAAATGCGGTTTGCCCGCGCTCCCTGCGCGCCGTAGAGCGTGATGCTCACGTCGTGGAGCTCGGCGTGCCCGTCACTCTTGAACTGCACCGCCTTGGAGGCGTGCAGGGTGTAGATCGTGTGACCACCCCGTGACTCCGAGTGAGTGAAACCCTCAGTGGACTGCTGGACTGTCGTCCCGAGCCCGACGGGCAGGTCACGACCGAAACGGCGGCTCTGCCATCGCCCATAGCCCAAAAAGAGCACGATGGCGGCCACGAGCACCCCCGCGAGTACGAGGATCCAGGTGCGCAAGATAGCAGGCGTCACCCGGATTTCCTGCCACACAGCGCTGGATAAGGCAGCGCGTGCGCCTTTCTGTAAGGAAAGGCGCATGGGGCTTGCGATGCCACCAGGTTCCACAGGAAATCGGGAACGCCCATAGTCCTCATCTTCTCACCCCTCGCGGAAAGCCTCGAGCGGTTCATGTTATGTATAGCCGGTGAAGACGCCGCGCACGGGGCGTTTCACCAGGAAAGGCCCCTCTTCACTGGGGCAGGATCGGACACAGGAATGGTAAACCGCTTTAAAATGATGAGATGGCTGACCGGCTGTATCTGAGTCTTTGGTTCCCGAATTTTCGCCATCCCGCCCTTGCTCCGGCGATGGTCTCGGTGTTGAAGCAGCTCACCGGGAGGGTGCATGCTGCCGCCGCGTACCCGATTTCCTGGAACGAGACGCCCTTCTACCAACGCATTTATGAGGAAGACGAGGTGCAGGAGTCCGCGCCCGAGCGGGCGGTAGCCGAGGCCACCCAGATACTGCATGACGACTTCGCCTATGAATTTGAGCTCAAGTGGGATCTGTGGGTAGCAGAAACCGTTGGCGGACTTGACCCGACCTGGAAACAGGAACCCGTTATTGTGCGCGTGGTTGGCTTCGGGCCGCACTTCGACGAAGGGGCATACGAGCAGAATGGTCAGGTAAGGGTGGATTTGGGACTGGATACGCCATTTCTGCTGGATGAGATCGAGCTTGACCAGCTGGGCGCGGAGCATGTGAAGCGCAATGTTCAGAAGCTGGTGGAAGTCACCAATGCCATACAGGAAAACTGCGGGATCAGCAGCCGCCTGTTGTGGTCNNGTGCGCGTTAAGCGCACTATGCGCGGTAAGTCCCCGCGCCGGCCGTGCTGCGCGGGCCGCTCTTATGCCTGCTGTGCTTGCAGAACGTTGCCGTGACGAACATCCGCTCCGCGCACCCAGAAAATGACGTCTTCGGCCATGTTCGTGGCGTGATCGGCGATGCGCTCCAGGCTGCGTGAAATGAACAGCAGGTTGATGGCGGATTGGGCTGCGGTGGAGTCCTGCGCTATGCAGTCAAGAAGCACGCACTTGGCCCTGCGATTCATCTCGTCGACCGCGTCATCCATGGCCAGCACGCTGGTGGCAAGCTCGGCATCTCGATCGGCGAGCGCCTGAAGCGCCTTCCGGATCATGGTCATCGACAGTTCCGCCATCCGGGGAATGTCAACCGGAAACTCGCACGGCTGACTGCCGGCAAGCTCCTCGGCCAGCAAAGCAATCGTCATCGACTGGTCGCCGACCCGCTCCAGGTCGGAGTTGATCTTGATGGCGGCGAGAATGAACCGCAAATCCACGGCCATGGGCTGTTCCATCGCCAGAAGGTCGAGGGCCATCTGATCGATCTCCCGCTCGGAGCAGTTGATGATGGCTTCATTGATGCGCACTTTGGAGCACGCCGAAAGTTCTCCGCGGCAGTGGGCGTCCAGAGCAAACCGTAGTGTCTGTTCGGCCACACCGGCCATCTGCAGCAGGCGCTCGCGAAGGCTCTCGAGCTTTTGGTGAAAAGAGATCCGGGTCACGGGGAGAGGCCTCCTAATTGAATTTTCCCTTTTGCTGTGGAGAGCGAAGGAAAGCTGGCCCGCAATGCGGGGTCGTTCTACTCCAAAAAGACCATGGAGGATAGGTCAGCACCGTAGAATGCACCGTTTCCGGTGCAAAAATCCTATGATCCGTTGAGATAATATACATCCTTTAACATTCTATTAACATATTTGTTTTATAGAAGCCACCACAGTTACACGCTAGTTGTAATCATGCGCAACACTCGGAATTTTCTGCTTAACCCTGAACCTCCTGAGACTGCAAAAATTAGGATCATCGAGATCGCAAGGGCGAAATATGATGCTCGCCTCTTTCCGAGGATTCGCTAGTCTGTTGAGTCAACGATTCCTTGGAAAAAACTTGTCATGTGAATGGACGACTCATCGCACTAGAGTGGTTTCACACAGGCGCAGACCGAGCGCGGTAGTCTTGAGCCGTCCCTCTCCGGGACTGTTTCACTACGCGCTGATACCCTCGCTAACCGGGAACGATCTCCGAGAAGTCCGCGATGCGGGAAAAATCGCTGAGCACGGAGGCAATCAGGGCCAGGCGGTTTCTGCGCAGATGAGCCTCGGGCGCCATGACCATCACCTGGTCAAAAAAACCGTCGATCGCGGGCCGAAGCGTAGCGATACATTCCAAGGCCTGCAGGTAATCCTGGCGGGCGCGAAGAGCCTCCACCTGAGGCGCAACTCTGGCCGCGTCGTCGTACAGTTGCCGCTCGGCTGGCTCGATGAGAGCATCGCCGGCGATTGATTCCCCGTCCTGTTTCTCTGTTGCCTGGCGAAGAATATTCTTGATCCGCTTGAACGCCGTGGAAATGGCAACCAGATCGTCCGACCCGCGGACCTGGGTAAGAGCCTGCACCCTGGCGATGGCGTCGGTCACCGTGGTGAGCCCGGTCGAGAGCACAGCGTTGACCACGTCATAGGCGTAGCCGCGCACCTCCCGGAGGTAGAAGTCGAGGCGTTCCTTCAGGAACACCCCCAGAGAGCCGGCGCCTTCCCCGGAACGGGCGCGCGGCAAGGATTCCAGCGCGATCGTCTCCAGCGCCGTCAAGGTTAAGGGCAAACCCGATTCAGCGAGGATTTTCACCACCCCGTTCGCGGCACGGCGCAGCGCGAAGGGGTCTTTGGATCCGCTTGGCGCCAGGCCGATGGCGAACATCTCCGTGATCGTCGCCATCCGGTCGGCCAGGCCGAGGATCTGGCCCTCCACGGCCGCGGGAATGGGATCGTCCACCGAAGCCGGCAAGTACTGAAAGTAAATTGCTTGCGCGACGGTTTCGCCCAGCCCTTGCGCCCGGGCATACAGGCCCCCTACGATGCCCTGCAGTTCCGTAAATTCCTTCACCAGCTCGGTGGTGAGATCGGTCTTGGCAAGCAGCACCGCTTGTTCCAGCGCTGCGTGGTCCACCAGGATTCCCTGGGCAGAGACCGCGGCGGTCACGGCCTTAGCCATGCGCAAGTTGCTTTCGGTCTTGCTGAAATAGCTGCCAAGATCCCTTTGAAAGGTGACCGTCTTGAGCTTTTCAAGCCGCCCGGTGAGAGGAATCTTTTGGTCGAAGTTCCAGAAAAAGCGGGCATCATTAAAGCGGGCGCGCAGGACTCGCTCATTGCCATGGCGGATGATGGCCAAGCCTTCCGCATCCACTTGAGTATTCAGCACCGCCAGGAAATGGGGCGCCAGCGCACCCTGCTTATCTTCGACCGCGAAGTACTTCTGGTGGTCGCGCATTACCGTGACTAAAACTTCTTCCGGCAGCGCCAGGTATTCGGGCTGGAAGTTGCCGGTAAGCACGGTTGGCCATTCCGTAAGATGGGTGACCTGCTCCACCAGGGCTTCGTCTTCGCGCCAGCGAGCCCCCGGCACAATCCGGGCCGCGGCGTCGAGGGCTTTCCGGATGCGGTGACGGCGCGAGGCAACATCGGCGTCGACAAAGGCCGCCTGCAGGGCCGCGAGATAGACGGCAGGGCGTGGGATGGGGACCGGCCGCTCCCCATAAAGGACGCGATGGCCATAGGTGACGTTGGAGGCGCGGATGCCAGCGAACTCCAGGGGCACTACCTCTTCATCCAGCAAACAAAGGAGCCAGCGAAGCGGGCGGACAAAGCGTTCCGGCTTATTGGGCCGCCAATACATGGCCTTGGGCCAGGAAAGCGCGCCGATCTCCCGCGGGAGTTCTTCGCTAAGAACCTGCTCGGCGCCGCGGCCGGGCCGGTGAATGAGGGCGCTGGCATACTCGCCTTTCGGGGTTGTAATTTTCTCCAGCGCCGCGACGGCTACCCCGGCTTTCTTGGCAAAGGCTTGTGCCGCCGGTCCCGGCTGGCCATCGGGAAAGGCCGCCTTCCAGGAAGGTCCGGTAAGCTGTTCCTGCATGTCGAGCTGCCGGGCGAGCACGCCTTCGACGCGCACGGCAAGCCGGCGTGGGGTGGAGTAGCTGGTGATTGCAGCTCCGGGCGCGACCAGCAAGCGCTGCTTGGTAAGCACACCCTCGATGCGGGTTGCCAGTTCGGCCTCCGCCGCTGCGATCATGCGCGCGGGGATCTCTTCCAGGCCTATTTCCAGTAATAGATCAGCCATGCTATTCCATTGCTCTTTCCCGGGGTTATGCCGTCCGCGCGATCATCCGCGAGTAAGCCTTGGCGATGCCGACGGCGAGGACCCGGATGCGGGCGATGATGCCCACGCGCTCGGTAACGGAGATCGCGCCACGGGCATCGAGCAGGTTGAAGAGGTGCGAGCACTTGAGGCAGAGGTCGTACGCAGCGAGAACCGGGAAGCGGCGCAGCTCGGCCAGGGCCAGATCCTCCGGCTGCTGCGATACCCGGCTCAGGAGTTGCTGGCACTCCGACTCGTAGAGCCGCAGGTGTTCCCATAGCTTCTCTACATCGGCGTCCTCGAAGTTGTAGACCGAGAACTGGACTTCCTCGAGGTGGCGGACCTCGCCGTAAGTGACGGATCGGGGCGGTGTGGCCGGAATGCGAGCCCAGATCACGTCGTATATGGAGTCGACGTCTTGCAGAAAGGCGGCGATCCGCTCCAGACCATAGGTGATTTCCGCCGAAATAGGATCCAGATCCAGGCCGCCACACTGCTGGAAATAGGTGAACTGCGTGATTTCCAGACCGTCCAGCATCACCTGCCAGCCGATACCCCACGCCCCCAGCGTGGGCGCTTCCCAATTGTCTTCCTCGAACTTGATGTCGTGCTTGGAAAGATCGATACCGATCGCCTTGAGGCTTCCCAGGTACTGGTCGAGCACGTCGTCGGGCGTTGGTTTCAGAATCACTTGAAGTTGCTGATGCTTGTAGAGACGATTGGGATTCTCGCCATAGCGCCCATCGGCCGGCCGCCGCGAAGGCTGCGCATACGCAATGCGCACCGGCTTCGGCCCCAGCACCCGCAGGAAAGTGTCCGGAGACATCGTCCCCGCGCCCACCTCCACGTCATACGGCTGCTGCAGCACGCACCCGCGGTCCGCCCAGAACTTCTGCAGCCGAAACAACAACTCCTGAAACGTCAGCGCCTTCTTCTCAGCAATTACAGTCATCGATCTCTCTTCAACTATGGCAATCCGTCCATTCTAACCGCAAAGCATCATCGTTCCGCCGCCTCCACAGCGAGCGCCGTCATTCTGACTCGAAGAGTCAGAATCTCCGTAGTTGCTCTTGCTTCTGAGACAGGCCCAGGCTTCAGCCCGGGCATTTCCGGCCTAAACAAAGGGGGGTTCAGCCCCTGGGACATGCCTCCCGCACCGCCGCGACATTCTTGCGGACAAACCGATCCCAACCAATTACCCTTCCCCCATCACCCAAATGCGAACCCTCTTGCGCTCGACCGCATCCCTCCTCCGGAAAAACCCTATCCTCTGGCTCCCTGTGGCCTTAGCCCGGATCATCAGCTTCCACCTCAATTGGCTCGATAGCGTCGTCCGCTCCAAACTGATCCATGTCCTGATGCCCTGGCTAATACACACTCACGCCCACTCGGTACTGAGCGGCAATATCGTGGCTGATTCCACAACACCCAACGCTTTACGAAAGTTTGTCGCTCTCACGGCCCCAATCCAGTACGGAACGCTATACCTTGAAAACTTCACCTTTGCATGCGCACTAATCGCCACCGCCGCCATCCTGCACAACCTTGCCACCGACGCACCCACCACGCTGCGTGCATCCGCTACGCCCATCACCTCATCCGCCAAGCGCATTTCTATCTTCTGCCTCAAGCTGCTTGGCTTGAGCCTCCTATCCAGTTGGATAACCTCTTTGCTCGCTCCTTTCGCAGGGTCATTCATCGATCACAACGGGCCGCAAAAACTTCTCTTTCTCTCCCTCAAATCTCAAATGGCACTCGGGGGTTCGCCTATCTTCGTCGATTTCCTCTACCATCTTTGGATCCTGCCGATCACCCTCTGTGTGGTCTATGTGATAGCTCCCATTGAACTCCATCTTCTGCAACCGCCCGACCTATTGCCTGCTCCAAATCAGAGAAGACAAGCTCGACTAGCTGAGATGACCGCCACCGTCGTCATCTCCGCACTAGGCGTGGCAGTCTTTGCTGCCGAACGAAATCTCTTTCAACTGATCGTCCGCACCGACCAAAATACGTACCTGGCCAGTCTTATCGCTTCCCTTCTAAGGGCCATCCCCTACGTCCCGCTCTACATCGCCTTCTACCTCATCGCCAACCCCAACTGCCCATTCCTCGCTACCCCTGACTCCATCGAGCCGCTCCCATCACCGCCTCAATCTCCTCCCCCGTCCATCTCTCCGTAATATGCTGCGAGCAATTCCAATCGAACCCCACCACCTCCACCACCATCACCCACTCCACCTTCGCCGGATACCCCGCCACCCTTACCTTCGCCTCCAACTCCGCATCCCCCTCCACCACCCGCGCGTGCCCAATCACCTTCAGCCGAGCCTGGTCCGGATAGTCCATCAAAAACAGCGCCACCTTATCGTTCGTAGCCAAATTCCCCGCCGTAATGTACTGCTTGTTTCCCACTGAAATCCGCGAACGCCAGCGTCTTCCCATCCAGCACTCGCAGAAACCCCTTCGGCCCGCCGCGATGCTGCACATACGGCCAACCATCCTCGGTCACGCTCGCCATATAAAACGAGTCCCGCCCCGCAATAAACTCCCGCTCCATCTCCCCCAGCGCATCCCCGCTCGGCCCCAGCGCCGCCGCCCGCTCATATTGAGCCCGCGATCCATGCCGCTCCTGATACCGCTTCGCCGCCTCGGAAAACATCACCTTCGCAAACGCACGCCCCATAGACCCTCCGCACCGTTGGAGCAACCCGGCCCACGCGCCGCTTCAAAATCTTCCTCCCTCGCCCACCCGCCACGCCCTACTGCGGCCACTCTCGCGGCTTCCCCAACACCGGAGCATTCGACCGGTCCGACGGCACCGTCGTCGGACTATTCAGAATCGCCGGATCGTCCACCGGAACCGTCACCCCCGCCGGCCGGATCACCGCGTCCAGCTTATCCACCGTGATGTCCATAACGTGAGTCCCAGCCTCCGTACTGTACGGACGCGGAAACTCCACAATGTAGCGCCCCCGCAGCCGCGATACGAACTGCTTCAACCCCTCCGCAAGATTCCTCTCCGTCCCCACCATCACCATTCCTCCGGAGAAGTCGCACAACGCCCCAAACGTTTCCGTACTGCTCCGATTCCCGGAGTGGTAGCTGGCAAAAACATCGTCCCCCTGGATCATCCCAAAGATCGCAGCGCCGCTGCCCTGCGCCTCTTCCCGCACCGCGCTCCACGAGGTCTTGCTGCCCCGATCCACCCCATCCGTCACCACCAGGATCACACGCCGCCCCCGCGACGTGCCCTCCTCGCGCATCACCGATCGCAGCGTGTCCCAAAGATTCCACGGACTCTTGCAATCCTGCTTGCGACGTTCCGCAACCCGCAATCGCCACGGCTGCAGCACCGACTCCACGCCCCGCTGCAGCATCGCAGAGTCCGCCGGCGCATCGTTCAGTGACCGCACCAGGCTGCAATCCGCAGCATAGATCGACACATGGTCCCGCACAGTCAAAGACAGCGGAGCCAGCGCCGCAACCGCCGCATCGAGGTTGTTCATCCATCCCGGATACTGTTGACGAAGGTCCACCACGATCGCCAGCGAGATCGGATCATCGCCCTCCAGGCGGACATGCGTCGCCCGAAACCGCCGCCCGCCATCGAACCGGACAAAGAACCTCCGCTCCGCAATCGGCGGCAACGGCTGCAGCGACTTATCCAGCACCAGCGTCGGCACCTGCACCAGGTTCGTATACGCATGCAGCGTCGGAACCCCATCATCCTGCGCCACCGCTGCCAATCCACCCAGCCACACACCAAACCACGCTGCCGCGGTCCACCACCGCAACCCGCCCGCCCGCCCGAAAGCACCGGTTCGCGCCATGCACCGAAGTATGACAGAGCCGGCCCTCGCCAGCTACACCTCAGCTCGCAACGGGCGCCTCGGCCTCATCGATCACCCTGGCCTCGCCCTCAACCATCATCGCCCCCGGCGACAAACTCCTATACGCAACCGCAATCGTCAGCGCCGGAAGAATCGCCGCCAGAATCAACTGCCAAACGTGGTTCATCACGGCAATCCGAACGATGCCGATCGCATTGGTCGCGACCGCCAGGAACAGCACCAGCAGCAGCCGGTTGCCCTTCTCCGGCCTCTTGCCCCACAGGTAGAGAAACGGCAGCAACCCCAGCGTGTAGTGATGCCACCAACTGATCGGCGACACCACGATTCCCAGCAGAGCCATCACCGCCAGGTCGCGCACCACCAGTCCGTCGCGCCGCCGCAGATAGCAGCGAAACAGAATCCAGCCGTACACCGCCAGCGACACCCATCGCGACACCGCGCACGCATACGGCGGAATCGTCTGCGGAGCCTGCATCGAGAGCGCGACATGGCCCAGAAACAGCTCCTGCACATACGCCATAATCGACGAGTTCTGGCACACCGCCGCGCCGCACGAGATGCTCGGCATCACCACCCGCCAGTACTCCAGGTGCATCGCCCAGCCCGCCTGCCACACCGAGAAGGCCAGCAGACCGATCATCCACGCAACATACGCTCCCAGCCATTTCCAGCGGCGATGGAAGACCAGCACCGGAACCACCAGCACCGGCGTCAGCTTGATCAGCGTCGCCGCGGCAAGACAGAAAGCCGACAGCCAGTCCCGCTTCTTCACCAGCAGCCACGCTGCCGCGGCCACCAGGAACAGAATCATGCCGCCGATCTGTCCGAAGTACAGATCGTCCAGAATCGGGTAGTAGCAGAACACTCCGACGCCCAGCATCAGCGCCAGTTTGCCGTTGACCCGTACTCCGCCCAGGTCGAGCGAAAGCAGCACCGCAGCCAACATCAGAAGCGTCGACAGCATGCTCCAGGCCGCGAAAGCGGCAGCATAGGACAGATGCGACAAAGGCTTCATCAGCACGGCGAAGAACGGCGGATAGATGAACGGCGCGGAGTACGGAAGCTGATAGTCCATTGACGCGGCGTGCCACGCGGAGGACACGGGAACCATCGCCTGCAGGTTCATGCGGCCGTCCGCGTAGAACGGCAGTTGATACAGGCTCTCGACCGGATGCGGCGACACAAACTTCCCGGCAATGTAGTACGCGCAAAAATCGGCGCCCCGCGACGAAGGTCCTGGGACGGTCGCGCGAATGCGCTGTGCCCCTTGCGCGAAGGCGAAGACGATCAGCAGAATCACCGAAAGGGCAACTATTCGCCGCCCTAGAAACCTCGCCCCGCCCACCAGCATCTGTGTGCCGGCCACTGCTGCCAGCAGCCAACTGAAGACAAGGCCCCGGCTGCTGGAGAGCGCCGGTATATTCAATAACGCATTCCCCACAGACACCAGCAGCATCGCCGACCACAACCCGTACCACGCCGCCGGAGAGCGCAGAATCTTCACCGCGCACCTGCTTCCGCTTCCACCGCGGCAAAGGGATACTCCAGCGCACACACAAACAGCATCATCAGCAACATCGCCTGGATCAGCCCGCCATACAAGAATTGATGCGGAAACGTGAACACCGTAAACGAAGCAAAGAGTGGCAGGAAAAGCATCAGCGTCCCGCGCAGTCCGGGAACTGTTCTCCCCGCCTGCTCCGCGCGTATCGCAAGAAACAGCAACACCAGAAACGGCGCATACAAGTGCACCAGCGCGTAGAAATATGACACCGGCGGGAACATCACCATAAACGCCGTCACCGCCAGCAACTGGTTCGCCACCGGCATCTTCCATAGCCGCCCGAAGTACGCCAGCCCCATCACCACAGCGCCGCCGCAGTAGTAGGCCAGCGGCAGTCTCGCCGGCGGCACTCCCGCAATCTTCGACGCAAACCTCACCATCCCGAACACCGAGTGGTTCGCCGCCAGCTCATGCCACGAAAATTCCGACACCCGCGATCCTTGGTAGCCGAATACATTCTCGAGCGAGCCGTGCCACGCCACCGGCACCGACGGCCCCAGCCACGCCAGGCACAGCACCGTCACGCCTACAAAGGTCGCCACGCCCAGCGCAAACGCGCGCCATCGACCACGCGGCAGCAGCAGCGACAGCAGAATCACCGGGAACAGTTTCACCGCCGCGGCCACTCCCCAGAACACCGCCGCGGCATCGTCGTGTCCGCGCAGAAACAGCCACGTCCCAACCCCCGCCGCGATCCACATATACAACTCGAGATTCCCCTGCTGCAGCAATCCCGCAATCGGAAACGAAGCCACCACCAGCGTCAGCGGGAACAGGGTCGCCGCAACCGCGCCGATGCCCCGCTTCATTAACTCGCGCCTCACCCCCAGCACGCCAACCGCGAGCCACACCGCCGCCGTCGCCCGGTAAAACGCCACCGGATGCTTCGTCGCATAAATCACCGCATAGATCACCGCGCCCAGCGGAGGATACGCCACCCGCGATCCTCCCACTCCCTGGAAGAACGCAGCCGTATGCAGCAGCCCGTACACCGGAATAAACTCCAGCAGATCCTCGTGCCGCCGATTCGCCAGCGGGTTGTACTTCAGCAGCGGCCATCCCAGCCGATGCTCGATCCAACCCACCACCAACGCCGCCAGAAAAAATGCAGCCGACCAGATCCAAAGCCGCAGCACAAGCCGCGGCAACCGCGCCGGCGCCACATCCTTCGCACACTCTTGAGCTTCGCTTACGGGGGTCGCCATTCAGCCCAAGTCTAGCCCACGCCCGGCCCACCCCGCGCTCCCACGAACCACCCGGCTCATCCCACCCAAGTGGTACCCTCCGCCTATCGCAGCACCCGCGCCGTCATCAGCCGGCCTTCCAGATGCCGCTCCAGCACCTCGATCGCAAACCGCCGCAGATCCGCCGCGCGCGTCTTCGGCCATCTCTCCTCCGCCAGCCCCTTCACCGTCCCGCGAAACATCCGCCCCGCCTGTGCCACAGACTCCGCCGACAGCGCCATACTCCCTGGCCTGCGATCGTCCTTGCAAGTCACCCCGTCGCTCGCCTCCGAATACCACACCGNNCCATCAGCCGGTTCATCCACAGCGCGAAGTAAGTGATCGGCATCCACACCCGCCCCACCTGCAGTTCATCCAGCACCGCCAACGCCAGCCGGAACACCGCATCCTCCGGCGCACCCTCCGGCAGCGCCTCCTCCAGCACCTCCGCCACCATCTGCAGCGCCGCCGTCCGCGCGTAATCCACCGGCCGCGACATCGGCGACGACAGAATCTCAAACGCATCCAGCCGGACTAATTCCTGCCTCGGTTTTTCGGCATACATAGCCCGCACATGCGTCATCGGCTCCAGAGCCCCGCCGAACCGCTTGCGCGACCGCATCGCATGCCGCGCCACGCCCTTCACCCGCCCCTGCTCCCGTGTAAACAGGCTCACCAGCAGGTCCGCCTCGTGGAAGGGCCAAGTCCGCAGCACAATCGCCTCACCCACATGCTGAATCATCGGCCCGCCTGCCTCATCCCTCTCCGCACTTCGGATTAGCGTAGGGCTTCACAGGCTGCGGAAGACCCCACACTCTCGCACTTCGGATTAAGGTGGGGCGTCACAGGCTACGGAAGACCCCACACGAATTGAGGCGGCAATGAAAGG
>PLZN01000619.1 GCA_003152195.1 Acidobacteriaceae bacterium | reverse complement strand
GAGCTTCATGCGGCTTTCTTTACGGAAAGCCGCACACGCAGCCCTGTCTACGGCCGCGTAGCAGGAAATCCGGGTACGCTGCGGTTTCTTTCCCACGCCTCGAAATACCCTAGGCTAGTTGGGCGTCCAGGGTAATTTCGGCGTTGTTCTTGAAGAGGCGCGAAATCGGGCAGTTGGTCTTGGCCTCCTGCGCCGCCTTGTCGAATGCCGCCTTGTCCGCACCGGGCACCTTGGCCGTGGTCGCCAGGTGAATCTTGGTGATCGTCGGCCCGGCGTCGGTCTTGTCAAAGGTTACCGTTGCTTTGGTCTCGATCGACGTTGGCGGCAGGTTAGCCGTGGAGAGCTGAGCGCTCAGCGCCATCGTAAAACAGCCCGCGTGGGCCGCCGCAATCAGTTCTTCCGGGTTGGTGCCGATTCCATCGGCGAACCTCGTGCCAAACGAGTATTGGCTGTCTTTCAACACGCCGCTCTGGGTCGAAATCTTGCCGTTGCCATCTTTCAGGCCGCCATGCCACACTGCGCTTGCTGTGCGATCCATACAAAACTCCTCTTAAGACGAATTGGGATAGAAACGGCCCGCTCCGGCCAACATCAATCCCGCCACGAACATGGCCTGGAGTGATCTGAAGCGCATAAAGTGCCGTCCCGTCCCATTGTAGTTATGTCCGCGGCGTCTTCCCGCCAACCGGGGAGCAGAATTCTTGTGAAGGACGAGAAATTCCGCCCTAGCCGCCGCTGGGATACTGCCGAGCCAAGGGCAACGATACCATACGCGCCTGCTCCGTTTGGCCGTCCACGTCGTGCAGCACCAGCCTACCTTCGAGCAGGTAATATCCCTGCTGCTCCCGGCTCCGGGCGGGCCCGCGCACGATCGTTCCCTCAAAGGAGAACCACACGCCGTGGATTTGCCGTGTGGTGAAGGCCAATCGCTGCCCCGCCAGCCGGCTGGTTGCGAAAAAGAAGGTAAGCGGCGTGCCTTGATCACTCTCCCGGTCGCCGAACCTGGTGATGTAGCCGCTCAGGCGCTCAGGCTCCAACTCCACATCAACCATTTCCCCCGAACCCAGGGAATATTCTCCCGACGCCTCCAGGGGAAGTACGGTCCGGCCGCTCGATCGGGTGCGGATATCCACATCATCGCCAGCCTGGTTATAGGCGCGCCGATGCAATACAGGGTCCGGCGCCTTAGCCTGCGCCCATAGCGGCGTCCCACCGCAAGGAAGAGCAAGGGCGAGCAATAGTAGCCCGGCAAAGTTTTCCAGACTCACGTTCCAACGCGAAAATCGCACCATGGATTTCTCCCCTACGGGGCCATACTTTTCTTGCGGGCAGCCTCAAACTCGTCTCCTGGCCTCCAGGTCACGGGCGCCGAAGACAGAGCCTGCCATCCTAATAGGAACCCGAACTGAGCCAATCTGGCATCGGCGCGGAAATCCATATCGGCCCGATATTCGTCAGCCGGGCGGTGGTACCGCTGGGCGTCGTACTCCTCCTTCTGCTGCTTTCCCCATTCCGCCGGATGATCAGCAAAGAGAGTACCTTCGTTGACCGAGAATGCGGGTATTCCGAAGCGGGCCAGGCTGAAATGGTCCGAGCGATAATAGTGTCCCGCCATCGGGGCAGCGTCCGGCTGGATCTGAAGATCGAAGGCTGCCGCCGTCTTCTCCACCAAAGGATAGAAGCTGGTGCGCTCCGAGCCGCTGACGTCAACGGAGGTAGGCAGGCCGATGGGCAGCAGTTCATCGAAGTTGAGGTCCAGGTCGAGGTCGCGAATCGGCGCCGGCGGATGCATCCCCAGGAATTCAGATCCCAGGAGGCCCTGCTCTTCCGCAGTCACGGACGCAAAATAGACGCCTCGCGGCGGGGGAACTTTCGATGAAGCGTAAGCCCGCGCTATTTCCAGGAGGATGCCACAGCCAGTCGCGTTGTCTGCCGCCCCGTTGTAGATCTTATCGCCGGAAAGAGCGGGATCGATTCCCAGGTGATCGTAATGCGCCGTATAGATGACGTTGCCGCCGGGGCTGTCCTCCGCTCCCACCACCATGGCTATTACATTGGCCGAATCATACTTTCGCACCTGGCTGGTGATCTGCGCCTTGAGACGCACCGGCAGCTCCACCGCCTTGAATCCGCGCTTCCCAGCCGCTTCGATCATTTGATCTGCGTCCGTGCCTGCCGCCGCGAAGAGCTTCCGGGCAACATCCAGCTGAATCCAACTGGCGGCCTGAAGCGTAGAAAGCGGATCGTTCCGGAGGTAGGACTTTTCTGTCGACTGGGAGTTGCGAACCACATCCCACCCGTAGCTTGCCAGGTCGGTCCGGTGAATGATCAGAACTCCCACGGCGCCCTTGCGTGCTGCTTCTTCGTACTTGTATGTCCAGCGGCCGTAGTAGGTGAGAGCCTTGCCTTGGAAAAAATGCTCGTCGCTCGATGGCGGCTCGTTGACGATAACCAGCAGGATTTTGCCTTTGACGTCGACTCCGGCGAAATCATTCCATTGGTACTCAGGCGCATCGATCCCATAGCCTACGAAGACGATGGGAGCGTCAATGCTGGCGCTTGGCTCACCGGTTTCGTCCTTGGTCACGTAGTCTTTGCCGTACTTCAGTTCGATAGGCGCGCCACTGGCGGGAACAAACGTAAAGCTGGTCTTATCGACGTCCGTGTGCACGGCGATGAGGGGAACGGTTTGGAAATAGGTGCCATTCTCGCCCGCAGGCCGCGCTCCGGCGAGAGCGAATTGGGTGGCGATGTATTCTGCGGCGAGCTGCCCCCCTCGTGTCCCCGGGCCGCGGCCCTCGAGCAGATCGCTGGCTAGAAAGCGGACATGGGCACGAATTTTCTCCGGATCAATGCTCGCGGCAGCCTGGCGCGCAGCGGGGGGAACACGAGCAAGTGCAGGCACCTCGGGCATCCCAAGCGACGCTGGCTCCTGGGCCCGCAGGGCAAGCGAAACCGCAAGCAAAGCAGTGAGCAATAGCGCAGGGCACAGGAATGTTTTCATCTCACCTTCCGTTGGACATGATTTGCAACCGTCGCAGGATTTTGCGCGCCAGCCCGGTCAGCGGCAAGCTGCCCAGTTCCGAACTGTTCGCCCACTTGCGAGGATATTCCCGGGCCGCGCAGCGACGCTTGGCCTCCTGCTCGGAGAAGCTCAGCACCTGAACGCGATAGTTGGTTACGGTGATGGCATGCCGCAGCGTGATTTCCACTCGCTCCTGGTCGTTTTCCTGCATTGCCACCTCGGGCAGTTCCCACATGCCCGGCATGAGCGGCATAGAGCTAGCCCAGGCCGTCCGCGGCAAGATTCCCGGCTTCCCCGTGATTGTGATGACTTCGTATGAGCCGGTGGAATGCGAGCATGTCAAACTCTGGCTTCCCAAGCAGTACCTGTTTCCGTCGCTCGTCGATAAGATTCATCTCTGCCTGGCGGAAATCGAAGCGAGCGTGGAGAAACCTGTCGTCACGAAATAACGTTCCGTAGAGACGCGGCTTGC
>PLZN01000380.1 GCA_003152195.1 Acidobacteriaceae bacterium | reverse complement strand
CTGCGACCCGGAAAAATGTAGAAACTCCAGGGGACGGCCTGAAGGCCGTCCCCTTCAAGACCAGACTTAATTCAGAGGCCCTCTAGAAGTAGAACTTAAGCGCGAATTGAACGTTTCTTGCGGGCTGTGACGTGTTGATCAATCCAAAGGTTGAACTAGGGAAATTGGTATTGGGATGGCCCAACTGAACGTTATTGAAGGCGTTCAGGAAGTCGCCACGGAACTGGAAGTATTTGGCCTCGGTTATATGAAAGTTCTTCAACAGACCGAGATCCGTATCCGTGTAACCGGCTCCGGTTTGGGGTCCCTGTAGTGGGCAATTGCCAAAGGTTCCGGTCGCTGGTTTTGAATATCCAGCTGCGCTCAGATACTGATATCCCTGGAAGGCTCCGTTAAAGCTGGGTGTGCGCCCGAACGTTTGCATCTGTGTTGGTGAGCAGTTGGGACGAGGTCCACGTGACCCGGTTCCCGAAGTGTCGGTCGCCTCGTAAACAGCCAGAGGGAAGCCGCTGTGGATGGAAATGATGGTGGAAGCTTGCCAGCCGCCCGCCACCGCATTGGCTACCCGGTTCATGTTGTTTCCGATCGCCTTGCCTTTGCCAATAGGCAGATCGTACGTAGCGTAGCCGGCCAGGATGTTTCTGGAGTCGTAATAGCAGCTGGCGTAATCGGCATGCGGGTCGTAGAGATTCTGGTAATACGGTGAACCCGGCGTTGTTTGCGTTGCCGAGCCCCACGAACCGTAGTAGCCGCTGTTGTTAACCATGCAATGCGACCAGGTGTAGGCAACTTGCCCATCGAGGCCATTGGAGATGCGCTTCTGCAACACAGCCTGGAGAGCGTGGTAGGTCTGGAAACCGGTGCTCGCGGTCCCGGACACGGTCGAGATGTCCGCCAACAAAGCGGGATTGCCCTGGAAGTAGAGCCCAGGTGTGACTACCCCATTCGTAAGTGTTTTCTGCGAGTAGGGTGTGGGAACGATCAAGTGTGTTCCGTGCTGGCCGACATAGCCAACCTGGAAAGTGGTCGTCGCGCTGGCTTCACTCTGGATTGCCAGGTTCCACTGCTGATTCATCGCAGGTTGAACCTTTTTATCCCAAACGTACAAGACAGCTCCCTTAAACGGATCGCCGGCGACCGCGCCGCCCGGACCTGACTGCGTCTGGTCGGTTGGGCTGTTGTAAACAGCGGTAACTTCCGTTGGCGTGAAGGGAGGATTGCGTGCAAGGCGCAGGTTGGTACCGGTTCCTTCCAGGTAAGAAGAGATGCTGTACGCGCCACGAACGACCGTCTTGCCTTGCAAATTCGCAGGTGACCAGGCAAAGCCGACGCGGGGTTGAACATCCGGTAAACCGTATTCCGATTTATAGAGAGAGCGGCTGTTGCCGTTTACGCCCGCAAACTCAAGTTGTCCGGTGATGAGATCCAGGTTGTCTTGACGATTGTTTAGTTCCACCCAGGGAGTACTCGCTTCGTAGCGCAGTCCGAGGTTCAGAGTCAGCGTCGGCGTGATACGCCAGTCGTCTTGACCGTATCCGCCAAATCTCCAGGCAAACTGGTGCCATGTGCCGCCGGTGCTGACGCCCTTACCAGTTGCGCCCGGATACCCGGTGAAGAAATCGCTTGCCGGGTCACCGGTGAATGCACCACCGAAGAGGATGGAGCCGTACTCACCGCTGTTGCCACTGTAGAAGGTGTTTAGCCGAAACCGCCACATCTGGAAGCCCGTCTTGAACACGTGCTTGCCACGGGTGATCGTCACTCCATCGTCGAACTGGATGACGGTGTCGGCGAAGTTCTGGCCGATGACGTTGTTGCCAACGTTGGAAAGCGTGCCATTGCCAGGTGCCGGCGCCGTGCCGCCGCCAAAGCCCAGCAACAGCAGTCCAGGACCGGGTGAGTTGGCGTTGGCAATTCCAAGTTGTGTACCGAGGTCGCCGATGCTGGGGACAAAGGAGGTGGCAGTAGTAATGGTGATCCATGACGCGCCAACACGAGCTTCGTTCAATATGTTGGGGCTGAAGGTGTGCGTCCACGACCCGACCGCATTGTGGACCGGAGCATGGGTGGCGGTATTGGCCAGGATCGCCAGTGAGTTGGTCAGAGGGTCATTCTGATATTGCTGCGAGTAGCGGGCAGAGATGCGGTCTTTGCTCGACAAGTCGTAATCGACCTTGCCATCGCCCTGCATGGTGTTATAAGCCTGGTTGACTTGGTTGACCGCGTTGTTGATGGGATTGCTGTTGATCGGCTTTGGATAGTAGCTGGAAGCGAAGAGCGCGGCTGCAACCGGGTTGATCTGCCCAATCGGGATCTGGTTGCCAACGTAAGGCGCACCCGTAATCGGATTCTTGAGTTGCTTCGTAAGCTGCGAGAAGTCGCCGGCACGCTCGGCATTGGTGAAAACGGTAATGAACTTGCTGGTCGTTGGGTGATCGAAGGCCTGCTGCTGATAATCGATGAAGAAGAACAGCTTGTCTTTTAGGACGGGGCCGCCAAGGGTAGCACCAAACATATTCCAGCGCAGAGCCCCCCTCTTCAATTCATTTCCCGGACCACCGAATTTGTTCTCCCACTGGTTGGCATTGAGAACGTCGTTGCGGAAAAACTCCCAGGCATCTCCATGGAATTGGTTGGTGCCCGACTTGATCGAGGCATTGATGATGCCGCCCTGGAAATTGCCGAATTCGGCCGAGGCGTTGGAAGTAATCAGGTTGAATTCTTCGATGGCGTCCGGCGACGGAGTGAAGCCCAAATTGTTTTCGGAAGTCTGGTTGTTATCCATGCCGTCCAGGATGAAGTTATCGGACTGCTCCCGGTTTCCATTGATGGACGGACGACCGCCGCTCGCAGTGTTATCACCGTTGTTGAAGGTTGAGTTGTCAGGGGTGACGCTACCAGGCGCCAGCAGCGTCAATTCGACATAGTTGCGCGTCGACAGCGGAATGCCGGTGATCGTAGTAGAGTCGATGAGCGTGCTGACCTGCGTGGTATCGGACTGCAGCTGCGGGGCCTCGGAGGTGACCTGCACGGTGTTGGTAACCGCGCCCACCTTCATTCTGAATTCGAGACGTGCCCTCTCATTGAGCACGAGTACAATGGGCGGCTGGACCTCGGTGTCAAAGCCGGCTGCCTCTGCTTTGACTTCATAGGTTCCAATAGGAAGGTTGTTGAAGTTAAATACACCACCCTGAGTTGTCTTGGTGGTGGAGGCCGTTCCGCGCTCGGTGTCCCTCGCCGTAACGGTGGCGTCGTTAATGGCCGCTCCGGCCGCATCTTCGACTGTGCCCGTGATCGCCGCGGTGATCTGCTGGCTCCAAACGGGTTGGCTAAAGCCAAGAAGAGCTAGCGCCATTACGAGGGCGAAGCCCCATAAGGTGATTCTTTGCATACTCGCCTCCAAAGTTCAACATGTTTACTAGGCCCTACTAGCGGATACAGTCGGCAACTCTTCTATCGGCTGCTTTTGCATCAACTATTAATATGTGAATGAAATATATAGACAGACCGAAGGCAATGCAAGCGAGATTGTGAGGGGAATGCTTTTTTTCTCTCTTCCGTACAGCCGCTATTCAGGGTGGAACCCCATCTGACAATCGTTTGTCTGCCAGCGCGACCCATTCATGGTGATTGCCTCATCGCGATACATCCACATCTCGCTCTGCGACCGGGGCTTGGAGCGATTTGACCCACGGAATCGAGCCACCGATGGGTGGCGGGCGAATGCTCTCCGTGCTCCTCGTAAGTGCTTATTTACCTTGCACCTCGCACTGTGTCAGGAGGCGCCAGTTCTTGCACAAGTATTCCTGAGAGAGCCGAGATCAGGAGATTGCCCGGGTTGTCAACCCCATAGTTGACTTCCGGAATATTGTTCACCGTGATGGCCATGGCGACAGGTCCGTACTGAGAGTAGACGATTGCCACATCGCTTCTCAGGTGGTCCAATGCGCCAGACTTGCTGGCGATGACGGTGTTTTTCATATCTCTGCCAACGCCTTCGTGATCCTGCTGGCGCTTGAGCACGCTCATCATTTCGTCAGAAGCCGCCTTGCTGACCAACTCACCCCGGTAGAGATTTTCAAGAACAGCGACCATGTCGCGAGGACAGCTTCGGCCGGTACCCCATCGATCATTTCCTGGTTTTTTTCCCTCGTCCGTCAGGCCTTCCGGCCAAGGGTTCGCGCTTGCATTCGGGAAGAGCTTCTGTTGCATGATTTTTCGCATGACAGCGGTTTGTTTCAACCCCAGTTGAGCCATGCGGAGGTTGACTGCATCTCCTCCGATCCGGTCCAGGATCAGATTCGTTGCCGTGTTGTCACTGACGACGATCATCAGGTGCATCAGGTCTTGTAAGGGTAAAGCGTCTCCCCCCGACAGCTCTGTAAGCACACCTGTGCCGGAGACCTTGTCTTGATCGGTCAACTCGAGCTTCTGATTCCAATCGAGCTTTCCCTCGTTCGCTTGGGCGAAGAGCTCGACCATGATGGGGAGCTTGATCGTGCTGGCGGTCGGGACGGGCGCGTCAGCACGAAGCTCATAACTGACACCAGTGTCCAGGTTTCTGGCATACAGGCTGACGCTGCCTGGAAAGCCCTGGATCGCGGCCTGAATGCGGTGATCGAGCGCCGCCGCAGCCACGGCCTGTTTTGCCGGCGCCGGCCATGTAGCCAAGTTGAGCGCGACTACAGCCATCCCCCGTAAAAAGCGGCTCGCTACTATTATGCGAAGGCATTCGACAGCCCCGGTACAGCGTTGGTTACACAAGGTGGCAATCCTCCAAATTTGGCAGGCCGCCAATCTCTACGAGGCGGGCGCGGGTTCACGCTGCCGGATCCCTTCGCCGATTGGCCCTTGACGATCGAAATGCGTGTTGAGCCAAACCACCATCTGTCGCTCCCAGTCCGGAACGTTGGCGAGCTTATGCCAGCCGCCCGTGCCGTGTTTGCCCGCTGGAATGCGGATAATGTCGCACTCGACCCCTACCTTCCTTAAGGCAGCCTGTTGATTGGCCGCCTCGGTGAAGGGAATGTACTCGTCCCGGTCGCCAAGGATCAGCAGGAAGGGCGGCGCACCTTTGGTGACGTAAGTGATGGGCGAGGCTTCTCTCATGGCCTCGGCCTCGCCTTTCTGTTGGATCAGCGGATCGAGCAGAGCATGGACGTCCTGGTTCAGCGGAACCGTAGCAAAACTGCTTTGCGCGAAGAGAGTCACGACGGCCTGTACTTTCGCACTTTCGCGGTCAACAGGGTCAGTGGCCTTGGGATCGCCCGGCGCGTTCAGCAGACCCACCATATTGCTCAAAAAGCCTCCCGCGGAGCCACCGGCCAAAGCGATCTTGTCCGGGTCCGCATTCCACTTTTTGGCGTTGTAGCGAATGTAGCGAATCGACCGCTCTACGTCGTACACCATGTACGGATATGGGTATTTGGGGGCGAGCCGATAGTTGATGGAAAAGACAGCGTAGCCTGCCGGGGCAAGAAAGTCAGCGCAGTAGGCCTCGCTGCCACTCTTGCTGTCTCCCCTTCGATAGCCGCCGCCATGGATGATGATCGCGATCGGGTGCGGCCCTGGCCCTTTGGGAGCATAGTAGTCCATGGTCAGGGTCTGCCCGTCGGCCACGCCGTAGACCAGACCATCCTGTGTGGGGGTTCTCACCGTATCGGCAACCAGCAGCAATGGCATCAGAAGGAGCACGGCGAAACCCAAGACAGCCTTCTTCAGAAAGACATTCATTAAGACGATCAGCCTCCATGCGAGCGACACACAAACAGCGGTTCCACGATTACTGTGCTCGATCCGGCCTCAGTGAAGTGGGCTTTTCCTGGTGAAAAGCACCGTGTGAGGCATTTTCAGGCTACACCTATCTTGGAACCGCTCTGCTCGCGTAATGCAGTCTAGGACAGCCCCGGGCTCATCGCAACCGTCTTCGGATGCGTCCCTTGGCTGAAACGCAGGCCCCTCCACTACGCTACGCGGGATTTCCTGTGGGATTTGGTGGCGTTGGCGAACTTCATGCGGCTTTCTTTAGGCAATGCCGCATAAGCGGCCATCAATGGCGCCGCGCAGGAGGAAATCCGGGGTACGCTCCGGTCTTGATGACAACTTCTTCGCAAGATGTCCATGGCTTCGAAGGTGGGTGAGTCTGGCATGCGGCCGGGTGGTGATACCCTGTAGCCCTCTTACAAAAAAAAAATCGAAATATGCGGAGAATTCGCCTTCTGCGTTGAGCGGATCTGCCACCCGGCGAGCTACCCCGGATTTCCTGTTGGGCTTGGTTGCGTTGGCGAACTTCAGGCGGCTTTCTCTAAGGAATGCCGCACACGCGGTCATTGGTGGCGGCGCGTAGCAGGAAATCCGGGTACGCTCCGGTCGGGATGACAAAATATATGTACGAATTAACAACTCAGGACACTAGAGCATTTTGACTTCTACTCTGCACAGGGAAGCTTAGCGAAGTGCGGCTTTCTGATAAGAAACAAGTTCTCGATTAAGCCGCCGTTGGTGTTTGGCAGGGCAGGAAGCACCACGAATAGGCGGNNGGGTGCCCCATCCTTTGCGCTCTTTGCAAATGGTGGGATACGCAACGGTCGGTATCGAGATTCGTGGTTTCCCACCCTTCGCAAAAAGCGCGAAGGACCCCGGATTTCCTACTGCGCGGCCCCCGCCATGGCAGCGTGTGCGGCTTTCT
>PLZN01000152.1 GCA_003152195.1 Acidobacteriaceae bacterium | reverse complement strand
GCCTGGGCCCATCCCTACCAGCCCGAGTCGCTCTCGCAGGGAGCTTTGGAAGTCATCCGTCTGCTGCAGTCCTGCCTGCTCGATATCACCGGCATGGACGCGATCACCCTGCAGCCGGCGGCCGGTGCGCACGGGGAGTTCACCGGCATCCTGCTGGTGCGCGCTTACCATCAGTCCAAGGGAAATCCGCGCAGCAAGATCATCATCCCCGATTCCGCTCACGGAACCAATCCGGCTACGGCGGCCATCTGCGGCTACCAGGTGGAGAACCTGCGCTCCAATGGGCTGGGCATGGTCGATGTCGCCCAACTGGAGCGGATCGTCAGCGAAGACACGGCCGCGCTGATGCTGACCAATCCCAGCACGATTGGCGTCTTCGAGAGTGAGATTCATAAGATCGCCGACATCCTCCACGCCAAAGGCGCCCTGCTCTACATGGACGGCGCCAACATGAATGCCCTGGTCGGCAAGACGCGTCCCGGGGACTTCGGCGTGGACGTGATGCACTTGAATTTGCATAAGACCTTCTCCACCCCTCATGGCGGGGGTGGCCCCGGCTCCGGTCCAGTGGCCGCGAAGAAGATTCTGGAGCCGTTTCTGCCCACGCCCGTGGTGGTCGAGGACGCGGCTGACGGGCACGGCCGCCGGACGCTTCGCCTGGACTACGACCGCCCGCAGTCGGTTGGCCGGGTGCGGATGTTCTATGGCAACTTCGGCATGTTCGTTCGCGCGCTCGCATACATTATGGCCAATGGCCCGGACGGCCTGCGCCAGACGACGGAAGATGCGGTGCTGAACGCCAACTACATCCGCAAAAATCTCGAAGATGTGTACGAGTTGCCGTACCGGACGCCCACGCTGCATGAGGTGGTCTTCAGCGACCGCCGCCAGACGCAGAAGGGCGTCAAGACCGGCGACATCGCCAAGCGCCTCATCGACTATGGTTTCCACCCGTATACCACCTCGTTCCCGCTCATCGTGCCCGGCGCGCTGATGATCGAGCCGACAGAAAGCGAATCGAAAGAAGAGCTCGACCTTTTTATCGACGCCATGCGGCAGATCGCGCGCGAGGCGGAGGAGAACCCTGAGCTGGTGCTCAGCGCGCCGCATGCCACGCGCATCTCGCGCCTGGATGAGACGCTGGCGGCACGCAAGCCGGTGCTGCGCTACACACGGCCCACTTCCGATAAGCCTTAACCGTAAAGCAGCACCGTCTGAAAGCAGGAAAGATGCCGCCACCCCAATCCGCGATTGCGCAACGGCGTGACGATCTCGAGCGTTTCGAGTTCATGATGGGAGCCGAGCGGGGCCGTCTGGCCGTGACTCTCGATATGCTCACCGATGCGCTGATCCTCGTCGGCCAGCACGGTGTGTACTGCGCCTCCACGCGCAATCCTTCCAAGCCGGCGCTCGATCTGGAAACGGTCTTGAGCGAAATCAACGGCGCCAAAGAGCTGATTCAGTCCGTCATGGAGCAGTTGCGGCTGAAGAACGAGAGTTTGGCGCAGCCTTAAGCGTCTTGAGAGCCCGAAACTTCCCGAAACTCTTGATGGACCGATGGCGGTGCGGCGCCGAAGCTCGCCCGGCGATAATATGGATGCCGTGAGATTATCCATGACGAGATCCTGCTGGGTTCTGCTTTTCTGCCTCGTTCCCTGGTGTCAAGGGCAAACCAAAACACGCGAAGTGACCAATGTTGCTCCTGCTCCTTCGGATCGCTTTCCCGCGAGCTGGTATCCAGCGAACGACAACGTGACGTACACCATGGCGGCACAGACAGACGCGCCGTACACGGCGACGCTGGTGACGACTGCGCACTATCTCGATCCAGCGACAGGAGAAGTAAAGGATTCGAGCCAAAGCACATTGCAGGCGCGCGATTCAGCCGGGCGGAAGAGGGACGAAGTTGAGATGCCCAGGCCCGACGGTCAGGGGGGAATCGTGATGGCGCATGAAGTGTCGATCAGCGACCCGGTTTCGCACTGTCGATTTCGCTGGATGGAACCATGGGTCGCTCCGGACAAACCAACAGCGACGGTAGCCTGCATGCCACGCACACTCCACTACACCAACCAGAACCTCTATTCCGACGCAATGGTGAGTGCGCCACGGGAGGTGCAATCGCCGGGATCCAGCGAACTTTCCCAACCATTGGGGACGCGGAAGTTTGGCGAGGTGGAGGCGGTTGGGGTTCGGCGTACAACAACAACGACGAATTCTCAGACCGGAGAGGTCGTCAAATCGGTGACTGAGATCTGGTACTCATCCGAGTTGAAGGAGTTGCTGGAGATGAAAGAGATTCCTGATCCCAAGGCGAAAGAAGCCAGCGGCCAGCTTCCCGATGTCGATTTGACACAGATTCAACGCAAAGAGCCGGAGGCAGCCCTTTTCTATCCGCCCGCTGGATATGACATTAAACCGGAATAATCGCCGCAATCGGCGAAGGTTACCCTTACACAGACCCGAATGCGCAGTCCTGTTGTATTCTTGAAATGCGCGCCCGTAGCTCAGCTGGATAGAGCGAACGCCTCCGGAGCGTTAGGTCGGGAGTTCGAATCTCTCCGGGCGCACCACAACCCCCTCACAGCACAACCGGTAGTGGTAAACCGAGTAGTTGCCTGCGCCTAGGTGAGGGATGGGCGTCTCGCTTGCTCAATCAGCTGGACACGTTTTGGCCGCTCCCCTTCAGGCATGTGACTGAAAGCCGCAGATTCCGCCACTGGGATTCAGAGATGAAAATCCGGGGGCCGCTGCGGGATGGTGGGTATTTGATTTCAGCGCCTTCGATGGTTTACGTCGTATGGTGTGGGCACCGCAGCTTTTCAGCGCAGTATCTGGATTCATCGGTAGTTTCGGGATGCTCTCAGTAGCATCCTTGATCCAGTCGCCAAGCAAGAACGGGTGAGGTAAACGAAGGCACGAATGGAAAGGATTGAGGGAGGAATGCGTGGGCGAAAAGGAGAACTCAAAGAGAGCTAACCGCATGAGGAGGATCATACGGGAGCTTCTAGCTCTCGCATTTTGGACGCATGCCCTCTACTTAACTAGGCTCGTACCGTTGCCGCAGCTTGCCATTCCTTCACTACCCCGATAAGCCTACAACTCCCTGTTGGCTATTTTTATTGTTAATTACTCTGTCTTAAGCGACAAAGGCTGGTGGTCGGTCACCTTTGATCTACTGTACCTAAGTTTCTTGCCTTTCATTTATGCGGCGACAGTCTCCTGGTGGTCACTAAAGTCTCTATACCGACTCCTCAAGCATAGAGCGGTATTGAAGAACCCACAGCTCCTTATAGATCGGCCTCAAATTTCAGAATTATCCGCTGAGGTCCAGAGGCCAACGCCGCTGTCTCAGAAGGGGAAGGAGAGCACCGGCGGATTTCGCCTTCGTGCAGTGAGGTTGTTGTCGAAGTTTGCGCTCCTTTGGTCCATCCTTATCTTCACCGTGAACTACAAGCCTTTCATCATATTTGCTATTATCGTCACGCTAGTTGGGGCGATGAAAGCGCTTCGCAACCTGTGGGACCTGTTCTCGGACAAGTCACTGTGGATCCAAAAGGTGGAAGAGCGTTTTCCCACGGCGACGCACGCTTTCATCGATCAAATTACACAATGGGACGGGACTTCCAAAGCAGACGAAGTCAAGAAGGCGATCAACGGTCTAAAGCTGTACGAATCGCTATTTAACTTTCTTGCAGACAACAATACACTGTTGTCCAAGTGGGCGTTTACGATTTCCTTAGTTGTCTCAGTACCATTCTACTGTTACTTCGGCTATCTATTTTCGTGCGCCTATTTCGGCGTAGGGAAAGTTCAAGGTCTGAACTTTCCATGGACTAGCGCCATTCTGGATTCGTTGTATATGCCCTTTGCGTGGACTGACTTGCCCAAGAGCTTGATTATTAGGTTCATCGGCGGACTGCAAGCTATCTTCATAAGTGCCATTGGCTATGCCATCTTCTTTCGGCATTTGGGAGATGGACTCGAATCAGTCACCTCGGCGGCGACGCAGCTACGTGGCCCATTTCAAGACGAGTTGCTTCGTGATAGGTTGATCCGAGTTGAACAGATGCTGTCGGAAAAGGGGCTCGTGGTGCCAACAACCACGCCCACCAGCGACCCCTCCGACATTGAATAGCTGAACTGAATATGTAACAGAATAGCTCAAGAATTTTCCTAAGAGCAGGCGCTTGTCCCGCGTTGGAAGGGGATGTTTTCAGGCGGATCCGTTCTGGAACCGCATTCAGAATGATGGAGCGCCGCTGCTAGGTTACGAAAATGCGACCTTCTGAACCCCTGCGGGGTAGATTCCGGATTTGAGCGTCACCAGGAGACGAAGGCATTTCCCCAGAAGGAACAACCCCGGTTTCCCGCTTCGCTGTGCCGGACAGGGTTGCGTGTGCGGTTTTCTGAGAAGAAACAAGTTCTCGATTAACCCGCGGTTGGTGTTTGGCACGGCAGGAAGCACCACGAAAAGGCGGGTGCCCCATCCTTTGCGCTCTCTCTGCAAAGGGTCGGATCGGTGCGGTCGTTATCGAGATTCGTCGGATCCCACCCTTCGCAAAAAGCGCNNGGTATCCCACCCTTCGCAAAAAGCGCGAAGGATGGGGGCACCTGGCTCCCGCCGTTTTTGATGAAGAGGTCACCGTGCTCAATCTGTCGAAGGGAATGTGTTCCGGCGCATCCATATTGGAACGCCACTCAGAGCGATCGTTTCACCCGATTCTGACTTGGCCTATGTGGCAAATGTCAGCCGGAGGGGCGATCATCTGACAGTCGTCAATCTGCAAACCCTCGATATCAGAGATATTCCCGGCCTTCGCGACACAAACGGACTAGCCTTTAGCCCGATCCTTCCAGTCGCATTCACAAAGCACCCAAAACCCTATATAAGCTCCCGTTAATAAGCCGAAAAGGGCATATCTCCAGAAGGAACTGCCGCGGTTTCCTGCTTCGCTTCGGCGACAGGGGCGGGTACATTAGCGTATTTTTGCAATTTCGTAGATTACAAATGGCACGCTATGGTTCTATAATGCCCTAGTGCTTAGCCCTCCCCGAAGAAACCGGCAAGCCAAACTGTAGCAAACCAGTCGCTGATACCATCCCATGCCCCCCGGATGCGCCGTCTGGCAATTAAATCGCGGGAGGCAGCCTCATGAAGTCTGTTCACTACATCCTTTTGACATTTTTGGCATTTGCGTTACCTGGATTCGCAGCCGTTACCGTTACGAGTCCTGCGAATGATGCCACCGTGAGTTCGCCCGTGCACTACGTCGCGACGGCCACCACGACAACTTGCGCCAAGGGCGTAGCGTCGATGGGCATCTACGTGAGCAACAAACTGAGTTACGTCGTGAATGGTAACAGCCTGAATACCACGATTACCCTCAGCCCGGGGACATACAGCACGGTCGTCGAAGAATGGGACCATTGCCAAGGCGCCACCTTCACCCCGATCAAGATCACGGTCGGCACGGTTGCCAGCCAGCCCGGGGTCTCGGTGACCTCACCGGTCAGCAACAGCACAGTGGCCTCGCCGGTGAATTACGTAGCAACGGCGACGTCCAGCTGCG
This sequence comes from Acidobacteriaceae bacterium, assembly GCA_003152195.1. Classification (GTDB taxonomy): domain Bacteria; phylum Acidobacteriota; class Terriglobia; order Terriglobales; family Acidobacteriaceae; genus PALSA-350. The sequence continues at coordinate 18,967 of PLZN01000152.1, read as the reverse complement.
CCAAAGGTGTGGCGTCGATGGGGGTCTACGTGAGCAACAAGCTCGTCTACGTAGTGGATGCGGCGGCGTTGAACACGAATCTAAGTCTGGGGACGGGATCCCAGCATACGGTGGTCGAAGAATGGGACCGTTGCGGCAAGGCTTCGTATGCGACAGTGAACATCACCGTAGGCTCGGTAACGAAGCCGGCCGTCGGCATTACCGCCAGTCCAGCTTCGATTTCCCCCGGAAGTTCGTCTACTCTGACCGTGATAGCGACGAATGCCACGCAGGTGACGATCACCGGAACGGATGGCAGCACGTACACCTTGCAGCCGAGCGGCGGAACACAAGCAGTCAGCCCAACCGCGACGACGACGTATACCGCGGTTGCGACTGGGGCTCAAGGCAACACCTCCGCGGCCACGGCCGTGACCGTGACATCGAAGACACTTACAGCAATCTCCGTGTCGCCCAGCACCGGCAGTCTTGCGGTTGGGGCCACTGACCAGTTCACCGCCACGGCAACGTACAGCGACAAGTCGACGGCAAATGTCACCACGACGGCTACCTGGGCCGCGAATACGGCAGTGGCGACGATCAATTCGGGCGGCCTGGCGACTGCGGCCGCTTCCGGGTCCACGCAGGTTACCGCTTCACTGAACGGTATAACTGGAAATGCGTCGCTAACTGTCACTACGCCGTCTTCCGGCGGGGCTAACGTGGTGACCTGGCATTTCGACGCTCAGCGTAGCGGATTGAATCCTGGCGAACAAACGCTGACTCCATCCAACGTAACCCCCACGACGTTCGGGAAGCTGTTCTCCTACCTGGTGGATGGATATATGTATGCCGAGCCGCTACTGGTTTCAGGCCTGACCGTCAACGGCAGCACGCACAACGTTGTGTACGTGGCGACCGAGAACGACAGTGTATACGCGTTTGACGCAGACAACTATGGAAGCGGCACTCCGTTGTGGCATGTCTCTCTGCTGCAGTCCGGAGAAACGCCGGTGACCGGCGGCGAGCTTAAGCCTTATGAGGGCGTTACGTCGACGCCGGTGATCGATCCCACGTCGAATACCATGTACGTGGTGTCGATGCAGGTTCCGGCGGGCGGCAGCGCGACTTACCGCCTGAATGCACTGGACATCCTGACTGGCGCACAGAAGTTGGGCGGTCCGATGACGATTCAAGCTTCGGTTCCAGGAACAGCCTCGGACGCGGTAAACGGCGTGGTATCTCTACCCAGAACCTGCATACAGCGGTCCGCCCTGTTACTCGCTAATGGCACGGTGTTCATCGGTTTCGGGAACTGTCACAGTGGATGGTTGTTGGCCTACAATGCGCAGACCCTGACCCAAACCGGAGTGTTCAATGCAAGTCCCAACCTGGACGGCGAAGGCAAGTATGCCAGTGCGGGCGGCGTCTGGATGGGCAGCGGCGGCCCGGTCTCCGACGGCGCGGGAAATATTTACGTTACCACCGGGAACGGTCCGTGGGACGGGAAGACGGCCTGGTCCGATTCGGTGTTGAAATTCAACGCGCAGCTTCAGATGGAAGACTACTTCACGCCCAACGATTACCAATACATGGACTGTAATGATTCGGATTTGGCGGCGGGCGGATTGCTGTTGATTCCAGGAACCTCGCAGCTTCTGGCGGGGGGGAAGACGGGAAAGCTCTACCTGGTGAACTCAGCCAATCTTGGCCACGAGCAAGCCAATGATTCGGGAGCGACTCAGACGTTGTGGTTTGAGTCCACTTTGAGTCCTCCGTACTCGTCAAATTGCACCGACAGCGCGGGAGTCCATACGACGGATATCAACTCCTATGAGATTTTCGGTACGGCTGCGTACTTCAACGGATCGGTGTATTTGGGAGTCACTCCGACTTCGACCAATGCCCCAGCCGGGATAGGACAGTTTGCGTATTCCGGATCATTGACGCCGGTAGGCTATACCACTCCCAGCATCCAGGAAAACACCCGCGGCACGACTCCCTTCATCTCGGCCAATGGCAACGCGAACGGAATTCTGTGGATGATCGACACCGGACAACCGATCCAAAGCCCCGAATCCTCGACCAACGCGACTCTCCGTGCCTATGATCCAACGAATCTATCCAACGAGTTGTACAACAGCGGAGTGAATTCCGGAGATGTGCCGGGGTACGGAATCAAATTCAGCTCTCCGATTGTGGCCAACGGCAAAGTGTATATCTCGACTGGGCATGATCCTGTTACGGTGACAAATCCGCGGGGTGAGCTCGATGTGTATGGCTTGAAGTAGGTTTAACACTCATGACGTTTGCCAGGCCATTGGCCTGGCGAGCCCAAATCGCTGTTCGCGGTCATGACACTGGCGCGGAGATAGCGGATGCTGTTGACCGATGTTCAGGGACCGCGATTCGGAAGTTGTTTTCCAAAACGATGGTTCTCTGTTTTCCCCCGATTCCTCCGCTATCTCTTTCAAAACCCGGGTTTACTGACCATCACGCAGGGTGAGTCACCCCCCAAGCTGCGTGGTTGGGATGCTAAGAAACTCTTCAATTGATGGGAAATTTGAGTGCCCAAACACAACATCGAAGCTCCTCCTCACCTCTCGCGAGAAGTCCGGGCTGGTGCGTCATGCGCCCTCCCTCTCAATTGAGCTACGCGCGCAATACTATAAGTGTGGAGGGTTTCCCACTTGAAACCACGTAACTGGCTGCTTATCTGCCTTGCCCTGACTCTTGCTGGTGGCGCCGCTGTCGCGCAGAGCCTCGACTGGGGCGCGCTGGGCAAACTCTGGTGGTCCCACATTCAGTTTCTGGCCGACGACAGTCTTGAAGGCCGGGACACCGGCAGCCGCGGCTTCGAGAAGGCCGCCGGCTACATGGCCGACCAATTTCGTGGCGCAGGTTTGCAGCCCGCTGGCGTCGATGGCTATCGGCAGTCCATGGACTTCCAGGTTGTACGGATTGACGAAAGCCGCTGTTCTCTCGATTTGTTGCGCGATGGAAAAGCGCAACCGCTGAAGCTCGGTGACGATGCCGTGCTCGGCGTCAGCTCACATGCGGCGGAGAATGTCGAAGCCGCCGCCGTGTTTGTCGGCTACGGACTCACCGTCCCCGAATTGAACTACGACGATCTGGCTGGCCAGGACGTGAGGGGCAAGATTGTGGTCTTGGTCACGGGCGGCCCGGCAGATATGTCCGGCCCGATCAAAGCGCACTACCAATCGGGCGAAGAGCGCCGGAAGGCGCTTCTAAAGGCAGGGGTCATCGGCACGATCTCCATCATGAATCCCAAGAGCGCTGAGGTACCCTGGTCGCGGATTGCCGGGTCGCGGTTCGAGCCGCGAATGGAACTGAGCGATCCCGGTCAGGACGTCCCGCCTCCGCTCCCGCTGAGCATCCAGTTCAATCCCGCGCGCGCGGAAATGCTCTTCACCGGGAGCGGTCACACCTTTCAGGAAATTCTGGCGGACCTCAATGCAAATAAACCTCTGCGGCACTTTCCGCTCGATGTAAAGGTCCATGCGCGCGTCGGAATGACGCGCTCGGAGGGGAAATCCGAGAACGTCGTGGGTATTCTCGTGGGCAGCGATCCGCAGCTCAGGAAGGAATATGTCGTGGTCAGTGCGCACCTTGACCATCTCGGAATCGGCGAGCCAGTCAACGGCGACCGCATCTACAATGGCGCGATGGACGATGCCTCGGGCGACGCATCACTCATCGAAATTGCCCGTGCGATGAAAGACTCGGGAGCAAAGCCGAAGCGCTCAATTCTGTTCCTCTCCGTCNNGCCGACCTCAACATGGATATGTACCTCCCGCTCTTCCCCCTGAAATACCTTGAAGTCCAGGGCCTTGATGAGTCCACCTTGGGAGACGACGTTCGCGCCGTTGCCGGACAAGCGGGCGTGCAAGTACAGGCCGATAAGGAGCCGGAGCATAATCGGTTCATCCGCAGCGACCAGTACAGCTTCATCAAGCGGGGTGTTCCGGCGCTTGCATTCAAATTCGGATGGATTCCCGGCACGGCGGAAGAGAAAACCTTCAAGGCCTGGTATGCGGAGCGTTACCACGCGCCCGCGGATGACCTGAGCCAGCCTGTCGACCTCGCAGCCGCGGCACAATTCGACGCCATCCTCGAAAAATTGGCGCTGCGTGTCGCCGACGCCGATCGGCGCCCGGAGTGGAAGCCAAAGAGCTTCTTCCGCCGGTTCGTCCGGTAGCGGCGATGGTGATCGAACGAACTTTTTAGCCGCGCACCAGCGCCACGGCAGTCAAGTCGTCGTGCCTGCACCGTTTCCCGGGCCGCAGGAAGCCGTAGACACGCGCCCAGGGAGAACTCCCGAAGGCATAGGCCTCGCGCAGCACGGTGTCACATATCCCGGACGCCGAATCCGCGTTGGAGTTTTCGAACAGGCGCGCGACACGCTCCACCCCAAACTCGGCGGCTCCCCGCCGGCTTTCGGTGACACCCTTGGTCGCGAGCAGCAGCTTGTCGCGCGATTCGAAGGCCAGAACCGCCGGTTCATAGGTGGCGTGGGTGAAGAGCAGAGCAAAGGCCATCTTGTTCTCCCGCACAACAGCGAAACGGCTGGAGCTGCTGAGTTCGCCTTTGATTGCGACTCTTTGCTTAGGGGTGAGACACAAAACCGCACCGTGGAATATCCAGATGCTATCGGGTATCTCCGGCGGCTGGCAAGGCATAGCCGGGGGGATGGGGCACCCGCAGATTGGTTGCACGGCCGCTGAGGAACGCCGGGGAGCTAACTTATCTTCTTAGAGCGGTTTCACAATTACTGTGCCTCATAAAGATCGCGAGGTGTGGNNCTTGGGAGAAAACCACGAAAAGGGCTTTCGCTTCGGTCGACACCAATTGTGAAACCGCTCTAGCTGCGCACCAGTGCTACGGCCGTCAGGTCGTCACTGCTGCGCTGCTTGCGGGGAAATAGAAAGTCGTAGACCCGCGACCAGGGATGATCCCCGAAGTCATAGGCCTCTCGCAGTACGGAGTCACAGATTTCGGACGACGAATCACCGTTGGAGTTTTCCAGCAGCCGCTCGACGCGTTCGGTTCCAAACTCAGTGGCTCCCCGCCGGCTCTCGGTGACTCCCTTGGTAACCAGCAGCAGCTTGTCTCGCGGTTCGAACGCCAGAACCGCTGGCTCATAGGTGGCGTGGGTGAAGAGTCCCAACGGAAATCCGCCGCGCTCGAGAAGACGCACGCTCTCCTCGTCACGAAACATGGCGAGAAGGCGGCCTGCATTGCAATACGTGAGGATGCCAAGCGTCAGGTTGAAGCAACCCAGAAAGGCAGGAGCAAAACGAACGCCCTGGGCAGCATCGATCAGCGATCGATTGACCTCATGCGCCAATGCGGCGATGGCCTCCGATTCATTGGCGCCGGGCGACGCAAACAGATCCCGGGCTCCTTGCCGGAAGGCATTCTGCACTTCCGCCGCGATGGTGTGGGCTTCTGATCGCGGGCCGGCGATGTCCGTCAACAGGAATATCACGCGGAAGCCGATCGCGAGCCCATCGAAGAAGTCGCCCCCGCTACGGTCGGAGTGGTACCGGGCGCTTAGATCCAGGCCCTCGAGTTGCGTCAAGTTGACGGGAAAGGGAGTGGGACCCGAGATGCCGAGAGTGCGGGTGTCTAATTCTGCTGGAAAAGAACCCATCGCTTCCTTCCGCACACCGGCGCAATCCTCAGCTGCGGCTCTGGGCAAGAGTCGCCAATGATTGGCAAGTTACTACTGTAATTAGGCAGATAAAATCGTCCCAAGACAATACACCAACTGTGTGATTGCTCCAGGTCGACAGTGGACCCCGAGCCGGTCGCCCCAGGTCGTGGGCTTATATGCGCTGCTTTGCCCAGCGGCCCTGGCGGAAGAGGACGATGCTGATGAGCACAATGATGGATTGCGCAACAACGACGGAGACGAAAACGCCGTTGACGCGCATGAAGGTGTGCATGGCCAGCCACCAGGCCAGCGGAATCTCCAGGATCCAGAAACCGAAGAGATTCACATAAGTGGGGGTGAGCGTGTCGCCTGCCCCGTTGAAAGCCTGCAGCATGACCATGCCATAAGCGAAGGCGATATTGCCGCAACTGAAGATGCGAAGACAGCTGATTGCGGTCGGAACCACCGCGGGATCCTGCGTGAACAGGCCGATGATCCAGGGTGCAAAGGCGATAAAGACCATCCCGACCGAGCCGAGGAAGAGCATGTTCCATAGACCGGTTCGCCAGACGGCGCTGCGGGCGCGGTCAGGATGGCCCGCACCAAGATTCTGGCCGACCAGGGTTGCGGCGGCGTTGCTCAATCCCCAGGAGGGCAATATGGCGAAGATGACGATGCGAATACCGATAGTGTAGGCGGCCAGGGCGGGCGCGCCGAAGAGGCTGACGATACGGACCAGGCCGATCCAGCTCGCCTGGCTGATCAGGAACTGCAGAATTCCCGTGATGGATACGCGTACCAGGCGCCATAGAACCGCGCCCTGGAGGCGCATATGGCGCGCCAGAATACGGATGCGTTCGGTTCCCTTGCCGAGGCGGTAGAACTGGTAGAGGACACCGATGCCGCGCCCGGAGAACGTGGCCAGCGCCGCGCCGGTGACGCCGAGTTTCGGGAACGGGCCAAGGCCGAAGATCAGGCAGGGATCGAAGATCAGGTTGAGGATATTCGAGACCCAGAGCAGGCGCATGGCGATGGCGGCATCGCCGGCGCCGCGGAAGATGGCGTTGTTCAAAAAGAGCAGCAGAACGACGCCCGAGCCGCCAAGAGCGATCCGGGTATAGTTCGCGCCGCTGGCGATGATCGCCGGCGATGCGCCCATCAGGCCCAGCAGCCGAGGGGCCAGAAAGAAGAATGGAAGGCCGAGCACGAGCGAGGCGATGAGCCCGAGGAACACTGCCTGGACGGCGGAGATGGCTGCGCCGTCGGGGTCCTTCTCGCCAATGCGGCGCGCGACCATCGCGGTCGTCGACATGCCAAGCCCCATGCCCACAGCGAAGACCAGGGTGAGGACCGACTCCGTCAGGCCGACGGTGGCAATCGCGTCCGCACCGAGGCGGCTACCCCAAAAGACATCGACCACCGCGAAGAGCGATTCGAGCACCATCTCCAGCACCATAGGGATGGCGAGCAGGAGGATNNCGAACGGATTGCCAAAACGTGGGCGCGCCGGTTACGTTGGTCCCTGTCTGCATGAGATAGCTGCCTTATCGCCTTTTGGGACCCGGTAGAAGTTTAGACTGTGGGAGTGATGTGCTCTCTGCCCCGTATTTTAGATGTTCCCATTATCGAGACTGAGCGCCTGAGGCTCCGCGGCCATAGCATGGATGACTTTGCGCACTGTACGGCGCTTTGGGGAGACGCCGCGGTCACGCAATACATTGGAGGCAAGCCGCTCACCGCGGAGGAGTGCTGGTCTCGCTTTCTCCGCTATTTCGGTCATTGGTCGCTTCTTGGTTTTGGATACTGGGTTGTGGAAGAAAGAGAAAGCGGAGATTTTGTTGGTGAGGCCGGTTTTGCCGACTACAAACGAGAAATGGAACCGCCTCTGGAAGATGCTCCTGAGCTGGGCTGGGTGCTTGCCCCCGCGAAACATAGAAAAGGGATACGCGACCGAAGCCGTCCATGCGGTGATGCGCTGGGGGGTGAAGCATTTTGGCGCGAACAACGCTATATGCCTAATCCACCCGGATCATCGAGCCTCGATCAGAGTTGCCACAAAGTGCGGATTCGAAGAACACCAGGTCGCGATGTACAAAGGTAGGCCCACGCTCATTTTCAAAGCTGTCTGAATTCTTCCCCATGGCGAGTTTGCCATACCTACGCATGATAGCTGCAGATTTTCACCGCGCGCGTGGGCTAATGCGGATCTCCTGCGCTACTCGCTCGTACTGGTCTGACGCCAGATAATCGACGCCCGCCGCAATGGCGGCGTGCCACCGTACCCGCGCGGTATCCAGCGAGCCGAAATTGTAGCTCTTGAACCATCCGAAACTGCTTAGTTCGTCGGTGGTCGCGCCATCCAGGGTGTAGAAGCGGATCCAGAGCCCGTTGGCATGCGCGTGGTTCACGAGCGCTCGCAGCCGGGTCATTTTCTCCGATGTCCATTCACCGGCGTGAGCCTGTCCTCCGAATTCAACCACGCGCCAGGGATTGTTCCACCAACGCCGGTAATTCGTCGCCTTCTCGCTGTCGATTTCTTCCGGCGAAGCTTTGTTGTCCTTGTCTTCGGAATGCACCGCGCCAAATGCCAGCACAGCATCACCTGCCGCAAGCTGGTCGTAGAAGACCACCTGCTGCGCATCGGCTTCCCCGGTCAGCACCAGGATCGGCTTCACCCGCAGCGGTTGAACCAGCGAAGGATCGGCGCCCTTAGGCGCGCTGCTGATCCAGTCCTGATGCCTGCGCAGCAGTTCAAGGACCGCTGCCAGATGTTCCGGCTTGTCATCCTTGAAGTCCAGATTGAGGGTGATGAGCGGCCAGTCCCCACGGTTCCCTTTCTTCAACGCCTGCTCCACGATGGGGCGCACGCGCTCAAAGAAATACTTATCCATGGTTGGCTCTTCCCCGGTCATGGGCGCGCCATGAGTGACAACGGACCAGCTTCGACCGGTCTTAGGATCGGTATACCAGCCGAGGTCCTGCTCGATCGCCAACGGAACCCCTGTCGAGAGCGCCCGGTCGATGCGGTTGCCCCACCATTCAAAATAGGGGTAACAGTTGTGCGCATCCATCACCGTGCGCGAGCCCGGATCGGGCACCTGCTGCGCGTCCAGCCGGCAAGGCAGGGAGGCAAAGCCTAGAGCGGCCGTCAGCGTGAGATTGGAAAGCAGCAAGAGTTTATGACCCATCACTTGTCCTCAGCGAGCCGCGAAATTGATGTAAACAGGGTTGCCGAGCAAGAGCAGCTTGCCTGCGCTGTCACGTACTTCGGCACGAATCCAGTGGCGGCCGCCATCGCTGGTCCATGTGGTCTTGAGCGTCTCGTCTCCGCCAGCGGCCGGCATCGGTGCGGATGGTTCCCTGTCCTTGCCGTCGACCAGCAGATGCACTGCAGCCTGCGGACAAGCTACCACGTGAAGTTCGATCTTCACCACCTCACCGCTGCGGATGGCGAGGGAATCGCCCATGCGAGCCTCCGAGCTGCCGTCGCGCACATCCAGCTCCAGCAACTTGTCGTGCGATGCAGTCAGATCGATAAATACGTGGCCTGCGCGGATGCCATCCAGAATCGCCGTAACGGACAGTTCCCTGGCATCGACAACCGTGGTGGGATATCCAATGGCGCCGGCCTGGGCGGCATCCGCGGGCGCGTTGTGATTGTCGCTGCCGCCGATCGCTGTCAGCCGCAGGCCGGCGCGGAGCTGCTTCTCCCACACGTCCGCGCTGGAAAGCATCAAGCGGCCGCCGTTGATCACCTCAATGCCCGTAAACTCGCTCATGTTCACCGGCACGGGCGGCTCCCAAGCGCACCCCATGCAGACCTCGCCGCCGGGGGAATCGGCATGATTGACCGATGCGATGCCGCCCTTGGCGACCACGTCCTTCACCACATCATCGACGCTCAGGCCCCCGCGCTCCACCACCCGGTAATCGATAAACTGGGTCACGCCGAATATATTGAAATGCCCCCAGAACGTGGTTATCTCGCGCCCCGGTATCAGCAGCAGCCGGTCGAAGTATGGTTGCAGCTCGCGCATCTCGTCATAGTGCGAGTCGGTGTTGTGGTCGGTGATGGCGATAAAGTCAAGCCCGCGCTCGGCGGCCTTCTGCGCCGTCAGGAAAACCGGGCACGGCGCTCGCTTGCCCGACTGGCTCATGCAGCTTCCGTCACTGTGGGCGGTATGCATGTGCAGATCGCCCCGGTACCAGTGCGTGCCTTCCGCCAGAGGCGCGACCGAGAAGCCGCGATCTTCGGCGCGAGCGTTGAACCGGATCTCCGCGTGGTAAGCCGAGCTGCTTTGCGGCCGGATATTCGGCACCGCGATAAGCAACTTCCACTGACCGCGCGGGATCAAGCCTGGCAGATAAGACGGAGTGGCATCCGTCTCGCTGATGGTGAAGTGGCTCTTGTTTCCACCGCTCGTTCCGCGGAAGCGCTCGGGGTCGGCGATGCCAAGATTGAGGACCGTCTTCTCGTCTTTCCCGGTGTAGTCGAAGTCCACGCTGATGCGATGAACATTCGCCGGCACTTCAAAGGGAACTTCAAAGTGCGTCTTGTCCTGGCTGCCGGTCACCTGGCCCGCCAGAACAAGATCGGGCGCGGATGAATTAGATTGCGCGTGAGCACTGGACACAAGGCACAGAAAAACTAACAGTACCGAAACATTGTGAACGTGCTGTAGGGAAGCTCTGAATAAGTCCATGGGAAGTTTCCTCATCTGAAGCCGTACTTATTCTGCGGGGGTTTAGGAACGGCTGAACAGGCTGCGGAATAAGCCCGGAAGGGACAGGAAAACAGGTCCCTCAGGGGTTAAAGCCCATATATATCTCAACAACTTACGTACGGGCTAAACAGGCTGCGGAAAAACTCTGTTTNNCGCAGCCTGTAAAGCCCGTACCCTTCAGAAAACCAGAGTTTTTCCGCAGCCTGTGAAGGCCGTACCCTGCAAAGACCAGACTTAATTCAGAGGCTTCCACGAGGAAGGTTTTTTCGCAATGAAAGTATCCAGACGGGTTTAATCGAGGAAATGGAACCCGACAGGCGTTCAGCCGAGCACTTTCAATGCCACATTAAAGGCCGGGAGGCATGCCTTCACTTCCTCCCGGCTCTGCTGAGGCTTACCAGTTCAGGCGTATGGCAAACTGCATGACGCGCGGATCGCCCGACAGTGAAGTGATGGACGCCGCGCTTCCACTGCTCACGTTGCCACTCGGCTGGCCGAACAAGGCGTGGTTCGCAACGTTGAATACTTCCCACCGCGCTTCGGCGCTCCAGGTTTCGTGGATCGGTATGTTCTTGATCAGGGCCGCATCGAAGACCTGGGTGTTCGGCCCACGCAACGTGTTCCGGCTGCCGTTACCCACCACGTACTTGCCGGGATCGACAAAAGGATTCGCCGCTCCGGAACCGAAAGCCGAGCACGCGGTGTTGGCCGTGGTGTAAAACCAGCAGGTTTGCGTCTTCGGGTAGTGAACCGGGCCCACTACATTGGGCACGGCGGTTGCGTATCCATAGGCATCCAGCAGGCTGCTTTCACTGCCCCAGTTTGCCGTAAACGGGTGGCCGCTGTAAAAGGTGTACACCCCCGACGTGCGCCAGCTGCCCAAGACCCAGGCGAGCGGGCCGGAATTCAGGAATTGCTTGCCGTGCCCGAATGGCAGCTCGTAAACATAGCTGCCCGCTATGCGTTGTGGAACATCGAAATCACTCGGACCGTACCAGGCGCTGTAGTTACGTCCGTTCGGCGGATCGCCCGAGTTGTTTTCCAACTCCTCCGGCGTGTTGTCGAGGCTATGCGAGTAGGTGTAGGCCACGCTCACGCTGAGACCGTTCAGCAGACGGCGGGTCAAGCTTGCCTGCAAACCGTTGTAGTTGCCATAGCCGATCGGGGTGGTGTATTCGACCACGCCGAAATTGGAGTAGGGCTGCACCTTGGTGCTGACTCCGCCGGAGATCGGGGGCTGGTTGTAGTCGTAGATCACATCGAGATGCGTGGATTTGGTCCCCACATAGTCGACCTCCGCCAGCCAGTTGCCCAGTTCCCGCTGGAGGCCGAAACTCCATTGCTGCACCATGGGCGGGTGTGCGGCCGGATCCAACGCTCGAATGTGGAAGGACTGCAGCGCGTTGAAGTTGATTGACGAGGGATCGAGGAAGTTCGACGGGAACCCGATCGCAGGAGTCAGGACGGGGTGCGTGTTGCTTGCCGGTGTCTTGTTCACCAGGTATGGTGGATTCAGCGCCAGCTGATCTTCGCTGCCGAAGCGCTCGAATACCGTGTAGTAAACGCCGTAGCCGCCGCGCACGACGGTCTTGGCGTCCAGTCCGTAGGAGACACCAAAGCGTGGGCCAAAGTTCCTGGTATTGGTGTTCACCAGCGCCCGGTTGCTCAACGAACCTGCCTTGGCGAAGACCAGCGACCCGCTGCCATTGGGATCGAAGTTCGCCATCTGGTTCTTGCCTTCGAGCGCCGGCGTCGCAAAGTCGTAGCGCAGCCCCAGATTCAGGGTCAGCCGAGGCGTAACCTTCCAGTCGTCTTCTGCAAAGCCGGAAGCCATCCAGATGCGTTGATCGACGAAGAACACATTCGTGAGCTGGGCGTACTGCGTTGCACCCAGCAACCCGTCCGCATAAGAAAGACCTGTGAATACGCCGGTAAAGGTCAGATCGCCGCGCGTGCCCGGCTCGTCTTGAAAGAGGTTGCGCATGGGCAGATACACCGTGGTGCCGAACTTCAGGTTGTGATTGCCCCGCGACCAGGAAAGCGTGTCGTTGTATTGAAAGAGCGTAGGGACCTGTTGCTTGGGCAGAAAATCCGGAGAGCCCAGGAAGGTCTTGTTGGTGAAGGTGGTCTGCGGTACGCCGCCACCGATCGCCGGGTTGTTGGGGATGCCGGGCACAAAGCTGCCGGCCTGCTGGGTCAGGGCAAAGGGCTGCTGCTGCGCGTAGGAGAAGTCGCGCACCCAGCCAAAGCGGAACTCGTTCACGATGCGGGCGTTGATGATGTGCGTCCAACCCAACACCAGGCTATGACCCTTCAGGGCCTGGTCGCCCCACGCCGAGGTCGAGGTGCCATCCGCCAAGCCGCCAAAGTAGCCGGGAATGGAACGCGTGCGATTGAAGTAGTTGTAGCGCGCGAAAACCGTGTCCATGGAAGAAGGCGTCCAGTCCACACGGCCGTCGTAGCTATCGTTGAAGTCGGTCGCCGATCCGGTGCGCGAATAGTTGTTCAGTTCCGGGTAGGTTGCCGAGCCCGGCTTGTAGTTGGGCTCGGGGAAGAGATCCATCAACGCGCTGACCGAGGAGTCGATGCGCGCCGCTGGAATCTGATTATTGAGAAACGCCTGGCAACCCGCGCTGATGGTGTACGGCTTGGGACAGGTGGTGGGGTCGATCACCGTCGGGTAGCTGGCAACGCCTGCCGCCGCGGCAGCCGCCGGGCTGAAGTCGCCGATGCGCTCGTTATCCAGCGGCACGGTCGAGATGCGCGAGAGACCCTGCTTGACGCGCGTCCCCTCATAGTTGAAGAAGAAGAAGAGACGGTCGCGCTTGATAGGACCGCCCAGGCTTCCGCCGAACTGGTTCTGGTTATCCTCGGCCTTGGTCTTGGTGGTGCGCTTGGTGAAGTAGTCAAAGGCGTCAAAGTACTGGTTGCGCACGTACTCGTATGCCGTGCCATGCAGTTGGTTGGATCCGCTGCGGGTGTTCACGGAGACCACCGCGCCCGGTCCTCGGCCATACTCGGCAGAGTAAGGATTCGTGATCACATTGAACTCCGAGATCACATCCACCGAAGGGTGAGCCGACTCTGTGCTCAGCTCCTGCACATTCTCGGAAAAGGTGTTGTTGTCGATGCCGTCCAAAAGGAAGTTGTTCTGCAGCGAATGAACGCCGTTGACGTTGAAACTTCCCGTGCGCCCGGAAGAGGTTGCACCGCTCTGATTGGTGTAGCGGGTGATCTGCACGCCCGGAACGGTGCGCAGCAGATCATCCCAGTTGCGCAGAAACAGCGGTGTGCTGTTGATGGTGTCTGCGGTGACCAGCGTGCTGATCGACGCGTCGTCGCGCGACAGGTTCACTTCCTGGGCGCTCACCCGCACCGTCTGATCGACTGCGCCGATGGTGAGATGGAAATCCAGGCGGATCCGCTCGCCGACCCCCAGCGTCACCTCCTGCTTGAGGGTGGTGAACCCTGGAGCGGTGACGCTCAACGTGTAAGCCCCGATAGGGAGATCCGGAAGGATGTAGTTGCCGTCAGACCCGCTCTTCGTCGGCCGCGTGTATCCCGTTGCGGCTGAGGTTGCCGTGATGGCAGCGCCGCCCACAATGGCTCCGGAAGAGTCCAGAACCTGCCCACTCAGGTTGCCAGTGCTCACCTGCCCCCAGGAAGGGGCGGCGAACAGGGCGAGCATCAACAGACCGGACAGGATTCGTGTATCGCACGTTCTGCGGATTGCTCTGCGCACGTTCGACAGTGAGGCGGTAAGTCTCTGAATTGTATTGGATGTTATATGCACCACGGCCCTCCAGCGCAGCGTCCTTGAGCGACCTGCGCTGGCGTCAGGATAGGTCCGCTGGGCAGACTCAGGAAGTGTATACCCAGGGGACCCCAGGGTATACCCATGGGTAAAGACATCAATATACTACACATAGGGTTGAAGTTAGAGCAATTGTAAATTCTTGATGAAGAGAGCCCGTCGGGCTCAGGGAGCGCATCGTATTCATCGCAGATTTACCTGGAAGCGATACGCTCTGCTGGGAAAGAGTCAGCTCCGGTGATGCCGCGGTGCGATCTTGTCGCCGGTTCATGATCGCTTGCGGGACTGATCTTAGAAAGAAGCCCTGACTTGAAGAGTACGCAAGCCTCCCTTTCTTCCCACGGATTCCCCGCCCTTAGTTANNCTGGTGGAAAGGATTGTCGCCAGCCGTCACTTCAACAAGGCGCCGCTGCTCTCCAAATTTCTTCTCCATATCTGTGGCGAGCTGCTCAACGGCCGGCAGGACAAGATCAGCGAATATCAGATTGGCATCCAGGTCTTTGACCGGGCAGATGGCTACCGAACGGTCGACGACAACATCGTCCGGAATTATGCGCGTCAGCTTCGCAAGCGCCTCGCCGAGTACTTCGCAGCGGAAGGGCGGATGGAGGTGACGCAAATAGAAATTCCCCTCGGGGGATATATTCCGGTGTTCTTAAGGCGAGACGAGCCGATTACGCGAAGGTCCCTGGAACCGGTTGACGTGATCGGGAGAGTGGTGACCTCGGAAGCGGAATACCGGCCGGTCCACACTCAGGCAGCAAAGCCTGTGTGGCGACGGCAGCCGCTTGGCCGGGTGGCATGGCTCGCCGCATACAGCATCGCCCTGGTTTGCATCACCCTGGGCGCGTCAGCGTGGCTGGCCAGGACGCGGCAACCGATCAGCCCTGCGCACGCTTTGTGGGCCGCTCTCTTCCGGTCTCCGTTGAACACGTTTATCGTTCCCGCGGATTGCGGCTTCAACCTGGTCGAGGACCTGGCTCGCCGGCAGATCGGGTTGACCGACTACCTGAGGGGGGACTATCTGACGCTCCCGCTGCCGGCGATGGACTCACACAGCTCCAGCGACCTGCGTAGCCAGGAGTTCACCAGCTTCGTGGACCTCGAAGTTGTGTCATCGCTCGCACGGCTCCCGGAGATCGATCCGCAACACGCCTTTCTCCGTTTTCCGCGCGACCTGCGCGTGGGCGACCTCAAGACCGGCAACATCATCCTTATCGGCTCGATTGGCAGCAATCCCTGGACGGAAGTGGTGCAGAAGAACGTCAACTTCCGCGTTCTTTATCGCAACGAGATGCAGGAGGCCTGGATCTCCAATAGCAACCCGCAACCGGGGGAGGCCGCATCTTACGCCAGCCACTGGAATGAGCCGGCCCACCAGACCTATGCCGTGATCATGTTCCTTCCGAATCTGGCCGGCACCGGCCACATGCTGGTGATCCAGGGACTGGACGTCGCAGGCACTCAGGCCGCTGCAGAAACACTCTTTCGCGGGGACGCCATCGCACCCGTCTTGAAGAAGGCGCTTCTACCCGGTGGCAGGCTGCGCTCGTTCGAGGTGCTGCTCCAGTCCACCAGCATACAATCCAACGCTGCCAATACAAAGATCATTGCCAGCCGCATCTACTAGAGGTCTCGCAAGCCGGAGATTCCGATCCCCAATCTTAGGGTGTTTCCCACTTGCCCGATTCCGTAGAGCGAAAAATTGCTTCGATCACCGCCATGTTCCTGATGGCATCGGTCAGCGAGACCGGGACAGGGCTACCTTCACGCACCGCCCGGGAAAAGACGTCTCCCTGAATCGTGTACTGGTCGCAGGTGGGGAAGGTCTCGGTGGCGATACCGCCGCCGAAGAGATCCTTTCCGTCATCGATAAAGATGCGACAAGGACGGTCGTTGGGCGCGTTGAAGGGGATTTCGATCTCGATGCGGCCCTTCGTTCCCAATATCTGCATCCGTTGATAAGGCACAAGCTGCGTGCTGCAAGTAAACGTAGCTTGACCCGAGGGAAAGTCAAGGATGGCAGAGGTCAACCGGTCCACTTTCAGCGTCGGGTCCTTCTCGATCAGCCCCACGGCCCGCGATGGCTCCTCGCCAAAGAGGAATCGCGAGGTGTTGATGGGGTAGCATCCGATGTCCATGAGTCCGCCGCCGCCGCACTCAGGAATGTTGCGGATGTTCTTAGGATCAGAGTTGAAGTAGCTGAAGAAACCCTGGATCGAACGCACAGGGCCAATCCGGCCGGCGGCGATCAGTTCCCGTGTACGCAACCACTGCGGATGAGTGCGTACCATGAAGGCCTCACCCACAATGACTCCCGTGCGCTCCTGCACCGCCAAAAGAGTCTTGGCTTCGGCAACCGTCAGGCTTAGCGGTTTCTCGCACAAGACATGCTTGCCCGCCTCGGCGGCTTTGATCGACCAGGGCACGTGAAGCTGGTTTGGAAGAGGATTGTAAATTGCCTCGATTTGGGGGTCGGCGAGAAGCTCTTCGTAAGATCCGTAAGCTGTCGCAATCCCGAGGGCGCGCGCGGTCTCTTGGGCCTTGTGGAGGTCGCGTGAGGCGATCGCGATCACGTCGATCCAATCCCCTTTTTGCATGGCCGGGACGACTTTTTTAACGCCGATCCCGGCCGTGCTCAATACTCCCCAGCGAACTTTGTTTGGCATACCTAAGCATGATAGAGCATTTCTTCGATTGCCCTATCTCTTCAAGGGCGGCCGAGTGCGGCTTTCCGCTGCGCTCCTGAAGGCTTGGTGGGGGAAGCCACGAATCGCAGTACTCACCGTTGTGGTATCCCACCCTTCGCAAACAACGCGAAGGATGGGGCCACCCCTTCATTGCGATGGACTAATCCTCCCGCGTTTCGCCTGCTGCGGCTCTCGAGTGCCTGGCGGCTGCTCCAGTGCCCTTGGAAAATATAACCTGATAGATGCAGCACCGTGCAAAATCGATCAGTGAGAGGAGGAAAGATGAAAGTCATGCAGGTGATTGAGTCCGGGCAGGGACCGACTCTCTCGGCAGCGGACGTGGCGAGGCCGACGCCGGGTAGGGGGCAAATACTGGTCCGCGTCTACGCGGCCGGGGTGACCACGACAGAACTACATTGGAACCCGACTACCCGCAGAAAGAGTGGGGAACCGCGCCTCAACGCTATTCCCGGACATGAGTTCTCAGGCGTGATCGCCGGGATAGGTGATGGCGCAGATGGATTCGCCATCGGGCAGCAAGTCTATGGAATGAATGACTGGTATGAAGAGGGCACAACGGCTGAGTATTGCCTGACAGAACCGTCGAGCATCGCACGCAAGCCGGCCAGCCTGACGTATGAGGTGGCGGCCGCGGTTCCGATCGGAGCCTTGACTGCATGGCAGGGCCTCCTGGACCGGGCGAAGCTGCAGCGGGGTGAGCGGGTCCTGGTGCATGGGGGTGCTGGTGGTGTGGGTGTTTTCGCTGTGCAACTGGCGCATATTCATGGCGCGCATGTGATCGCGACCACCTCTTCGCAGACTGTTGCCCTGGTCAAGGAACTCGGGGCGGATGAGATCATCGACTACAAGACGGCTCGCTTTGAGCAAGTCATCGATCCCGTCGATGTTGTTTTCGATACGGTGGGCGGCGCAATACGCGAGCGATCCTGGAATGTGCTCAAACCTGGTGGCCGGCTGATCACGATTGTTGGTGATGGCGGAGCAGACCCGCGAGCAAAGGATGCCTTTTTCATCGTCGAGGCAAACAATTTTCAGCTTGTGGAAGTGGCGAAGCTGCTCGATGGGGGAAGTTTGAAGGCATTCGTCAACGCCGTGGTTCCATTGACCGATGCCGCAACGGCCTATGCCGGCAAGGTGCAACAGAAACGAGGGTATGGAAAGGCCGTGGTTGTGATCGGTACCAACCAATGACAGACCACCTCATCTGGGCCGCTGGGCTCCTCGGACACTTGCTTCTCCTCGGTGTGCTCTTCGCGCGCAAGCGGGTGCATCGGTTTCCCTGGCTCACCCTGCTCATTGTCTTTTACCTCCTGCGCTCGATCGCGCTGGCCACCGCCCTGCGCCTCTCTGGCCACCCGGTCCACCAATTCACCACCATCATCATCGATCTTACGGACATCCTGTTGCAGTGCGCCGTCCTTGCCGAGCTTACCTGGATAGCGCTGAAGCCAATCGGTCCTCTTCGCCGGGCTACGTTGCCCTTGCTCCTCGTCGCGAGCGGCGTCCTCATCGTCATGCGCCTGGCGCCGTCCCACCACTCGGCCCGCGCAGCCTCGCTGTTGATTCACTTTCTGCTCGCCGTGCTCATGGTGGAGTGGTCGATCATGCTCGCCTTTCTGCTGCGTCCGTTGCGGCTCTCCTGGCGCAGCCACGTTGCCGCCATCAGCTTCGGCTTCGGAGTCTATTCAGCGGCGCTTCTTGCCGGCGGCGGGTATTTCACCACCGGCCGCGAGATGCGCGACTACATTTTTTTCTCGTTCTTCCGCATTTTCGTCTATTTGTTCGTCGTGCTCTGGTGGGCATTGAGCCTCTGGCTTTCCGAGCCGGGCTCTCGCGCATAGGGCACCCAGGTTCGCACAAGACGCGGTGAAGGATCCGGCCCACACCCAGGGTTAGAGCGGGATTTCCCACCGAAGCGATGATCGGCGAAAAACTGCTAGTCAAGAGCTGCGTCTCCCACATCTGGCGCAAAGTGCGCGCTCAGATACCCGGATTTCCTGTACGCGGCCCCACCCATGTTCGCGTGTGCGGCTTTCTGTAAGGAAAGCCGCATCTGGAGTTT
>PLZN01000322.1 GCA_003152195.1 Acidobacteriaceae bacterium | reverse complement strand
GGCCGCTCTCATGCAGCCCGTAGCTGCCCAGAAACTCCGCCGCCTCTTCGTCGTCCATCTCTGCGAGCTCCGCCTCGACCTTGCCGCAGATAGCGGTTGCGCCGGCGTTCGGCCTGTGCGCTACCTCCTCCAGCTTGAAGAGGCTCACCGCTGCCTCCAGATCGTCGCCCAGCGTGGTGCTCTCGCCGATATTCAGCGCATAGAGAATCGGTTTCTGCGAGAGGAACATGAACCCGCGAATCAGCTTCTTCTCTTCCGCCGACATTTCCATCTCGCGCAGCGGCTTCTCCTGCTCGAGTTGCTGCTTGCAGCGCAGAAGCAGAGCGTTCTCTTTTTCGAGCTCGGGCGTACGCATCTTCTTCAGATCTTTTTCCAGGCGCTCCAGGCGCTTCTCCACCTGCGTCAAGTCAGAGAAAATCAGGTCGAAGTCGACGTTCTTTATATCGCGCAGGGGGTCGATGCCGCCGACGCGAGGAATGGAGTCATCTTCAAACGCGCACAACACATGGATGAGCGCATCGTTGTCGCGCAGGTGGGTGAGGAAGGCACTCTCCTTGAGCGCTTCCTGACCGACCGCGGCAACGTCCGCATACTCCACCGTGGCGTAGACAGTTTTCTTTGGGTTGTACAGGGCGGCAAGCTGATCAAGCCGTTCATCGGGAACCTTGGCCACTCCTAGATGCGCCTCGCGCGGATTGGAGTAAGCCGGGGTTTCGAGCTTCGCCTTGGTAAGGATTTTGAATAGAGAGGTCTTACCTACTTGAGGCAGACCGATAATGCCAGTTTTCATGGGACTCAGCCGTCCAGGCAAACGGCGCTTGCGCGCCAGGGATTTTAGTTGCACGTTAACGTGCCGGCCTTGCGGCGCACTTGAGCAAGTATATCGCCGGAGGACCAGGCTGGCTGCGCCTTCTCGCTATCAGGTCCAGCCGGTGCAGCGGAGCCTGACGGGTGTCCCCAGGATCTGGACCTCGTAGGTGGAGAAAAGAAACTGCAGATCCCTCCACTATCATCGTCAGGAGGGTCCACGTTCCCTGCTGGGCAACGACGACAGGGTCTAGATTTCGCGCCGCGACCAGTGCGCGGTGGCAATCAGCGCGCCCAGTCCGCAAAGCAGGACGAGACCCTCGACGCGGGTCGATGTTCGGTGCAGACGGTCGAATATCTGGCGGCCGGGATTATTGGCAGCGACCGCGTCCACGTTGCCGCCGACGGAGTCGCGAGCCGTATCCATGCGAGGGATGATAGAGAACTGCGAATAGGCGGTGAGCGCCATCATCACCAGCACCAAAGCGGCCTGCGGAATAATGCTGCGGTAATGCGCCCGGGCGACGACAACGACGGCCAGAAAGACCACTCCGCAGAGCAGGCCCATCCAATGCAGGCGCACCAGAGAACCGCCCACGATCAGGCCGGCGGCATGGATGCCCGCGGCCGGAGTGGCGAAGAGCGGCGGAAGTTGACTGAACGCGATCGGGGCAAGAACCGCGCCAAAAAATACCAAAGCGCCCAGCCAAATGCCGAGCGCAAGGTAGACCAGAGAGTGGAAGAGTGTTCGCATGTTCATGCTAGCCGATCGGACGCTGCACGGGAAGCCGGCCGGTGAGCCGCGCAACGCGCTGGGCCATCGGAGGATGCGTGGAAAAGAGATTGGCGAAGCTTGCCCTGCTCAAGAAGGGCGCGACAATAAAAAGGTGCGCGGTCGATGGCGATGCCTGCATGGGGAGTTGCTTGGAGTAAACGTCGAGCTTCTGCAGCGCGCTGGCCAGAGCGTAGGGGTTTCCGGTAACGTGAGCCCCGGTGGCGTCCGCCTCGTATTCCCGGGACCGGGAAACGGCCAACTGGATGAGCATAGCCGCAAAGGGAGCGAGAATGAGCATGAAAATTCCACCGCCACCCAAGCCGCGGCTGCGGCCGTCTCTACTGCCACCGCCGAACATGGCGGACGTACGCGCCAGCAGTGTGATCGCGCCGGCAAGCGTAGCAGCGACAGAGCTGGTCAGAATGTCGCGATTCCTCACGTGCCCCAGCTCGTGAGCGAGCACCCCTTCGAGTTCTTCATCATTGAGAAGGTTGAGAATGCCCTGGGTTACCGCGACGGCGGCGTGTTTAGGATTGCGCCCGGTGGCAAAGGCGTTGGGCGAGTCGTTTGGGATGACATAGATCCTGGGCATGGGCAACGCCATGCGCGGCAATATGCGCTCGACAATCTGGTATACGCGGGGCAACTGCTCACGCGTGACCGGCTGTGCACGGTACATGGACAACGCCATTTTGTCGGAATAGAAGTAGCTGAAGAAATTCATCCCGGCGGCGACGATGAAAGCCAGGATCATGCCATTGCGGCCGCCAAAATAGCCGCCGATGAGCATGAGAAAAAGGGTGAGAGCGGTCAGCAGAAAGGCAGTCTTGAAGGTATTCATAGCGCGGCACCTCCCGCAGCTAATCTATTGTGTCATGTTTGCTCGCTTGCGCGTCACCGGGCGAGCGCCGGCCACACGCCACCTCTGCCGCGCACAGCCGCCTACCGGAGCTGACCTCCCGTATTTACGTCGGCTGGATCCATCCCTGCTTGACGACGGGATTGCCCGCTGCATCCAAAAGGCGCATCTGATCGCTGCTAAGCGTGACATCGAGCGCAGCGATATTCTCGCGTAACTGCTCGATTTTGCTGCCGGCGATGATCGGGAGTATCGGTGGGTCACTCTGCCGCATCCAGGCAATGATTGCCTGGGACAGGCTACATCCCGCTTCGCTGGCCACCGCCTTCAGCACACGCAAACGCTCATCGGAGTCAGGACCGGCAAATTGCGTCGGCACTTCACGGTCGGAGCGCGTATAAGCTCCCTGCAGGAGAACCGAATAGCCGATCAATGCGACATCATAGATACGCGCGTAGTGCTTCAACTCTTCACTAATGAAAATCTGCGGTCCAAAATCAGCGCCGTGGCGCGGACGCAGATAGGTGTATCTCTGCTCTACTACAGAATAACCACTCCACTTATGGATGCGGCTGATCGCATTGGCCTCGGCGATGCGCCACAAGAACAGATTGCTGGCGCCGATGGCACGCACTTTACCGGCTTTAACTAAACCATCAAATGCCTCCATGATCTCTTCCAGTGGCGTCTCGTGGTCATCTCGATGTGCATAGTACAGGTCGATCCTATCGGTCTGCAGCCGTTTCAGGCTCTTCTCGCATTCCCGTTGGATCTCCACTGCGCTCAGCCCGCCATCACATCCCGGATAATCGAATGCCAGCTTGGAGGAAACTACGATCTCGTCGCGGTTTTTCCTCTCTTTCATCCACTGGCCAAGGGTGGTCTCGCTCTCCCCGCCTTTGCAACCAGGCAGCCAACTCGCATAGAAGTTTGCGGTGTCGACCAGAGTCCCGCCGTTGTCCCTGAAGAAATCGAACAGGTTGAACGAAGTCTCCTGGTTAATCTTGCTTCCAATTAAGTCAGTGCCCATGGCAAGCGCACTGACTTCGATCTTCGATCTCCCCAGCTTTACCTTTTTCACTGCCGAAGCTCCCCTACCAATAGGATGGCTATTGACTAAGCATCCGCTCTGACGTAAGTAGCGAGCACGACACCGCAAATCATGACAACGGCTCCCACCAGGTTGGGAATGCTGATCCGCTGCACCGGCGAACCGAGCCAGCCAAAGTGGGAGAGAATCATGCCGCCGAGCACTTGTCCCGCGATCAGCGTAATGAACATGGCGCGAGCGCCTACCTGGGGCAGCAGCCAGGCGATGGCGAATACCAGACATGCACCCATTGCGCCAGCAGTGAGCAATAGAGGATGAACGTCTTTAAGACCGCTCAGGACACCCGAACGCCAGCCGGTGAGGCCAATGAGAACGGCGGTCAGCGCGCCGATGCACCAGAACACGGCATTGCCCACCCGAGGGTTGCCTATCGCGCTGCCCACTTTGCCGTTCATCGACAAATGGACGGCAAGGATAATTCCCAGAAATATGGTGAAGAAATAAAAAGGGACCTTCATAGTTGTTCTCCGAGCTACTTTACGCGAGCACGCGGGCGATTCGCTCCCGCACGGCCGCAGGCATTGGTCACGAGACAGTCAGCCTTACTTATCAACCATGGTTCGGCGCACGTGCGCTCAAGGCAAACAATCCCAGAAATCCCTTTGCTGTCTTTGGATCAGCGACAAGAAAAGCTTTCCTGCTCAATTGGTTCCCTTATGAACTATTTCATGCAACAAGCTGCCAGCGACACGACACTACACCGAGTCTCAGCCGTCTGTCAAAAGCGCTTTCCGTCGACAACGCGCCCCGGCGCTAAACGCGAGACCGCCTATTTCCAATGGGAACTTCAGACCCAGAGGACACGGCTGGCGCACGTCGGCAAAGGTAAGCGAGAGCGTGTATCGCACTTGGTCCGGCGGCTCCGGACGCAGCATGACTCCACGCTTTCGACAAGCTTCCACCATGCGTCAACATCAAGTCTGGTCAGCGTGAAGGACCGGTTCTTGCTCCCGGAAAATACGCGTCGTTGCAGTGTTTCCCGTAGCTGCAAGACGTCATTCCGTGGGGGCAAAAGCGGGTTTAAAATTCTTGACAGCCCACAAACGCCCGGTATAGTGTCGCTCACAGCTTATCTGTGGAATTAGTTCATAAGGGAACCCAGTGAGCTTAGCGCTACCTTACTTCTCTTCGACAAACTAGCAAAAGGGAGAGTGCTATCTCGGCGGTCCGCGGCTCTGCTATAAGTTCGGCGAAGCAAAACGGAGTAGTTACCCCGAGGTTGGTCTATGAAGAAGCAACCAGAGCTCATTACCTCTCGTAAGCTGCTCTTTGCATGTCTTGGAATATGTATGACGGCAGCATTGATAAGATCTGCAGCCGCTCAAGCCCCTGCAGCCACTCCGCCGCCAACTCCCTATTCAGCCGCCGCAGAACAAGGCAAAGGCATATTTTCTTCCAGCTGTTCGTTCTGTCATGGTTCTCAAGCGACGGGAACAGAACAGGCGCCTAACCTACTGCGAAGCCCTCTCGTCTTTCAGGACCATAATGGAGACAGTCTTGGTCCCTTCCTGAAAGATGGCCGGCCAACGCTCGGCATGCCGGCGTTCCCTACGCTGGCGCCGGAGCAGGTACAGGATATCTCGGCGTTTCTGCACGCGCGGATCCAGGAGATTCGAGGCACCAGGCTCCCGGAAACCGCCATGTTGGTGGGCGATCCCAAAGCCGGGCTGGCCTACTTCAACGGCGCGGGAAAGTGTAGTACCTGCCACTCCGCAACGGGTGATCTGGCGCACATTGCAGCGAAAACTCAGCCGCTCGCCCTTACGACATTGTTTCTGACGCCGCCGGCGAAGCCGATACAAGTGACCGTTGTCCTGCCGTCAGGCCAGACCGTTTCGGGACAGCTGGAGTATCTGGACGAGTTTACGGTCGCTCTCGTGGACGCTGACGGCGCTTATCGCACCTTCCCCAGAGATCGCACGAAGTCTGTTGACGTAGTTGACCCGCTCATCGCGCATAAAAAATTATTGCCCATGTATACGGACAAAGACATTCACGACCTTCTGGCGTATCTGGTGACACTCAAATGAAGTGCAGGCCGATCCTGTCTTTGGCTTCCCTGTTGTTCCTGCCCATCTGTCTTTCCGCGCAGACGTTGGACCCCGAGGCGTTGCACCGGCCCCCGACAGATACATGGCCCACTTATAACGGCGATTATTCCGGCCAGCGGTACAGCACGCTTTCACAGATCAACGCTGCCAATGTGAGTTCGCTCGGGCTGGCGTGGACGCACCATGTTGAATTTGGCAACGAATCCTATGCGCAACAGGCGAGTGAGGGGCGCAGGATCAAGTCGACGCCTCTGCTTGTAGATGGCGTGCTGTATTTCACCATCACGGACAATGTTTGGGCAATGGATGCGCTCACCGGCCGTGAGCTCTGGCACTATGCGTGGCCAAACAATCGAGCGATCCATGTGGCCAACCGGGGCGTGGGGATGTATGGCAAATGGCTGTACTTCATGTCCCCGGACAATTACCTGGTCTCCTTGAACGCGAAAGACGGCAGCGAGCGTTGGCGGGTCCAGGTTGCAGACGTAAAGCAGGATTTCTTTTCCGCTACCTCGCCGCTAATCATTGGAAATCACGTCATCGTCGGTCCCGGCAACAACGACAACATTCGCGCATGGCTGGAGTCCCGGGACCCGGAAACAGGGGCGCTGCAGTGGAAATGGTGGGTGGACCCTGATCCAGGCGCGCCCGGGTCGGAGACGTGGGTCGACAATGCCACCATGGCAAAAGGTGGCGGATTCCCCTGGTTGACGGGCACCTATGACCCCGAACTCAACCTCTACTATCTCGGAACTGGCAACGGCGTTCCGACCGACCGGCCTCCGCATCCTACCCCTGAAGGGGATAGCCTTTATACCGCTTCCATCGTTGCCTTGAACCCGGATACCGGAAAGCTGGTATGGGCATATCAGGTAACCCCCCACGATACCCATGATTACGATGCCGGCCAAACCCCGATTATTTTCGATGGAGAGTTCCAGGGGAAGAAGCGCAAGTTACTGGCACAAGTTTCGCGGAATGGTTATTTCTTTCTCCTTGATCGAGTGACCGGCGAGCACTTGCTGACTACCAAATACATGCCGGAAACGAACTGGGCCAAGGACATCGACGCCGAAGGCCGGCCGATCCCGGACTACACCAAGGACGCCAACCCACCGGGAGCCCTGGTTTCCCCGTATCCTATTGGGGCAACGAATTGGTGGTCGCCATCCTACGATCCGAAGACCGGCCTCATCTATTGCAACGCAGCCCGCACCTGGGCTTACTTCACGACCTCGGGTTATGGCCGCTTTCGCTCTCCCCCGGACTACCTAACGGTGGCGATTGATTACAAAACAGGCAAGGTTGTTTGGACCCACGAGTTAGGCGACAAGAGCGGGGTCCTTATCTCGGGCTTGCTGACGACCGCGGGAAATCTTTTGTTCGGCGGGGATTCGTTTGGGAATTTTCTGGCCATGGATCCGGCCACGGGTAAGACTCTCTGGCATGCCAGTCTGGGACAATTCGTGACTAACTCTGCTATGACTTATGAGCTCAATGGACGCCAATATCTATTAGTCGCAGCCAACGACACCTGGTTCGCCTTCGCCGTACCCGAGTCGGAAGCTAAGAACAACGGTCACATAAAAGGTCATTAGAGCGTAACGCCGCTGCTCTGGTTGGGCGGTTCGCTCCCAGACACTCGGCAAGAAAGCTTATGAAGGAGCAAGACAATGGAGCGACGTGATTTCTTGAAGGGAATGGCAGTCGCCTCTGGAGCAATCTCTGCTAAGGCGCTGTACGGCGCGCGGGCCCCCACCCCTGCGCATGGGCCACTGTCACAGGATACTGCGCCCTCCAGGCCGCCGGAAGATACGTGGCCCGGCAAGAAGAGAATTCTGGCCATTGCGGATCCCCAGGAATGGTATGTCTCTCCTGGCTACCATCACGACGCGGCTTCGCACACGTTGGCGACGGTCGAACGGCTGGGGCGTGAGTCCGGCGCGTGGGTAACGGTGATGCGAACCGACATGCATCTGCTCACCAAGCAACCGATCGCCGGGTATAACGTCAGGAATCTCAATGATTTCGATGCCGTCTTCTATATGGGCGAGGGCCCCTGGAACATCACCGATCAGCAGAAGGCGGATTTACTATCCTTTGTTCATGACGACGGCAAGGGCTTTATCGCCGGCCATGCAGGCAACGGTGGGCACCTTCTTCTGTGGCCGGAATACGCGGCGATGATCGGGGGAAATCTGGTGGGTGAGTTTCCCTCGGCGGAGATGCACATCATCGTGGAAGATCCCGATTTCCCTGGGGTACAGGGATTTCCGCCCACGTTTACCTTCAAGGACCAGTACACGATCGTGGGTCCCAATTACTCCAGAGACGTGGACCACGTCATCATGAGGATGGATCCGAGCAAATTCCCCGAAGTTTTTGCGGGACTGCAGGCAGATGCCAACCCTAATCGTCACCCCACGTCAGACCAGTTTCAAGCCCATCTGAAACAGCTCGCTGCCCTGCGGACAGATGGAGATTACCCCATTGTGTGGGCTAAAAAGTACGGAAAGGGCCGCGTCTGGTACTCGACGTTTGGCCATCTCGAGGCAACGCTGGATGACCCACGCATCCAACAAATGTACGTGGGAGCGTTCAAATGGGCCCTGGGCCTAACCGATGCTGACATTACGCCTCGCCCCTTCCCGGCGAGCCATTGAAGACGAGTCCTTAAAGAGGTGCGGAATCAACATGAAAAAAGTACTGATCGTTTGCTGCTTAGCTCTCTTCACCATGGCTACTCGGCCATCTTCTGCCCAGGAGGCCGCTTCAGCCCCGCCCCCCGCTCACAAAATTCGCGTTCTGATACTTACCGGGAGCTCGGATTGGTCTCACCCCTGGCAAGGCACAGCGCCCTTCATGCAGGGCATACTGATGAACACCGGACGCTTTGACGTGAAGATCGAGGAAGAAGTAACCGGCATCACGGCGGCGACGCTGGCCAACTACGACGTCCTGGTGGATTACTACTACGGCCCGCGGTGGGGCGATGTAACCGAACACGCGGTTGAGGATTTTGTGCGCTCCGGCAAAGGCCTGGTCGGCGTCCACGGAGTGACGTATGGTCCCTTCTTCGGCCAGGCCGGTGGAAGCGCTACCGAGCCTCGCCGGTTGGAAGGTGAGCCCTGGGCTGCCTTTTCAGACATGATTGGAATGACTTGGAAGCTGGAAAATATCGGACATGCCAAGCGCCATATCTTCGTGGTGGAATGGGTTGACCGCGATCACCCGATCAGCCGCGGTTTACCGCCGACATTTGTAGCCAACGATGAGCTTTATCACCTGATAGACCTCAAGCCGAACGCTCATGTGCTGGCCAGCGCCTTCGATGATCCTAACAATCCCGGTGGGACCGGAAAAGTACAACCGGCGATCTGGACGGTTCCTTTCGGTCAAGGGAGAGTCGTCATGATCGTCCTCGGCCACGACCTGCTGGCGATGAGTCAACCGGGGTTCATGGACGCGTTCGCACGCAGCGTGGAATGGGCTGCCACAGGGAGTGTGGCGCCGGGCGCTAAGACGTTGTCTCCCTCAACCAGCCTGGTTGCGCCTGCACCTAGTCACTGAGAACTTATGAAAGCAATTGCCTTTACCGTGGTGTCGCTATTAACTGCCTTGCCTGCGTTGGCGTATGCCAGCTCTGCTCCCCCGCAATGGGAGATCGCCAATAAATTAGTCCGGGCTAAGCTTTATCTACCCGATGCCGTGAGTGGCTTCTATCGCGGCACCAGGTTCGATTGGTCCGGTGTTATCGGCGATCTGCAATTCGCCGGGCATAGCTACTACGGTCCATGGTTCACGCAAACCGATCCCAAGGTCCCTGATTTTATCTACCGCGGCTCAGAGATCGTAGCCGGCCCGTGCAGCGCAATCACCGGCCCGGTCGAAGAGTTCACTCCCGCGCTCGGATACGACGAAGCGAAGGCCGGCGGTACCTTCCTTAAAATCGGCGTCGGCATACTGCGGAAGCCCGACGACGCACCTTACAGCGGCTATCGGCTCTATGAGATTGTTGACGGGGGTAAGTGGAGCACCAAGAAGAGCGCGGATGCCGTGGAGTTCACTCAGGAACTCCACGATTCAGCTTCCGGATATGGGTACGTCTATTGGAAGAAAATAAGTCTGGTCGCAGACAAGCCGGAAATGTTGATCGAACATCGCCTGAGGAATGTAGGGACCCGTCCGATCCATACCAACGTGTACGGCCACAACTTCCTGGTGCTGGATAAACAGCCGTCAAACCCTGCCTTCACCATCACACTCCCTTTCGCAATCACAGCGGATCCACCGGTAGATAAAGAGTTAGCCGAGGTTCGGAAGAATCAGATTGTGTACCTCAAAACGTTGCTGGGGGAGGACCGCGTTTACACCTCCATCACGGGCTTCAGCAACAGCCCTGACGACTACAAAATCCGCATTGAAAATACGGCAGTGAAGGCCGGGATGACGATCACCGGGGACCGCCCGCTGGCGAAGATGGCGCTTTGGTCCATTCGCTCTGTGCTGGCGGTGGAACCTTTCATCGATATCTCCCTCGAACCAGGCGGCGAGTCGACGTGGAAATATGCTTATGAGTACTACACGCTTCCACACGCAGACGGCAAATGAAGCCGGGGAATGCCGGGCGCCCGTTCTCTGGCTTAGACGGACTATTGATAGCTCTAGCCCCGAATTTCTCACCGAGGGCGGGTATTCCCAGCAGCTATTGCTCAAACTGCTCCTAAGCGAAGCGCTGGGTGCCCCTCGCTCCAGCGGCGAACGTGGGGCACCCTCCGTTACTCAGCCCACATCGGTTGCGGGCAGACCGCAAGCGCAAGACCCGTTATTTCACGGCTTCCCCAGCCCTCAGCGGACCTACTTAGATACCCGAAGGCCACGTCCCCACTGAGCAGGTGAGCAATGCAGACTATCGACCCAATCGGAACTATGGTTTCGGGCGCCAGTCTTGCTAATTCGACTGGGTCGGCCTTATAGTGCCAAAAGATAGCAAGCAGGAAAGAGTTCAGTCAGGAACTCTGTACGATGGCGACTTTTATAGAGACATCCGTCGTCTATAGAGACAAAAGTCGTCATCGAGGGGTGGCCTAAACATGGGGTTTTGTAAGCTTTGAGACCGATACTGGTTTCCTGGAAACGCTACGGCAGCCTACTCGCTCCTACATCCTAAGAGTTAGAAGCCAGGCTCTCGCAAGAGTCAGAGTGGTGGACCGCAGCAGTAAGTTCCCCCCTTGTTTTGTGCTGGTAACCGTTTAAGGACCTGTCAAGATGAAAGCTCTTGTCAAATACGCGAGTGGCGAAGGGAACGTCGGCATACGGGACGTTGAAGAGCCTCGATGTGGAGACAACGAAGTCAAGCTGGAAATTGCTTATTGTGGAATCTGCGGAACGGATCTTCATGTTCTTCACGACACGTTTCGCAACTACCCCCCGGTGATTCTCGGGCACGAGTTTTCAGGCACAGTGGTGGAAGTGGGCCGGAATGTTAGCAATGCCACTCTGGGGGAAAGGGTCACGGGCCTGGGCGCCACAGCCGTTACCTGTGGCCAGTGCGCTTACTGCCGCTCTGGTTATTTCATCTTTTGCTCGAATCGCAGAGGGATGGGACACGGTGTGAATGGCGCGTTTGCCCGCTACGTCGTTATGCGCCCTGACCAGCTATACCGAATTCCTGAGAATTTTTGCCTGGATGAAGCAGCCTTGAGTGAACCCTTCGCGGCCGTCGTGCAGGCGGTCGCTGAGATCTCTCATGTGCGGATCGGGGACACTGCCCTGGTCTCGGGCCCGGGGCCGATCGGACTTCTTTGCCTAAAGTTGTTGGTGGCGGAAGGGGTAAAGGTGATCGTCGCCGGCGCGAATGGAGATCGGGACCGCCTGAATGCCGCTCTCCGGATCGGCGCCGCAGCGGTGGTCAACATTGGCGGGGAGAGCCTCAGCGACGCGATCCAGGAGCACACCGGCGGAGTGGGAGTGGATGTGGCCTTCGAGTGCGCCGGACATCCTGGCTCGGTGCGCGGATGCCTCGAATCGCTGCGTCCGATGGGACGCTACACGCAGGTGGCGATCTGCGGCCAGGACATCCAATTTCCCATCGATCTGATTTTTTATAAGCAGCTGACGATGTCCGGTTCCGTTTGCTATACCGCGCGCACATGGGAGCGCATGATGCGGAT
The DNA here is from genome assembly GCA_003152195.1 of Acidobacteriaceae bacterium. GTDB lineage: Bacteria > Acidobacteriota > Terriglobia > Terriglobales > Acidobacteriaceae > PALSA-350. The sequence goes on along the minus strand of PLZN01000322.1, from coordinate 9,764 downwards.
CTATGCCGAGGGTCGAGTCAGAATGAATGATCTGATTTCCATCAAGCTTCCCATATCTGAGTGGCGCACCGCTTTTAAATTATGTGAAGAGAAGAAGGCCATCAAGGTCTTGATGTATCCGGAGCCATAATTGATATAACGGCAAACAATTCTGTCGTATGCTGACCTCAGCATTGGAAAGCGAGAAACGTGATGAGCAAGACACAGTCGGTTGCGTATAAGAGTCCTTTGTATGAAATGACGCAAACCACGCCCACTTGTCTTTGGAACGACTCGGCGACTCTCTCCGAGTTGAGCTACTCGATCGAGCACGGCGCGGTGGGTGCTACCTGCAATCCGGTCATTGTTCTCGATGTACTCAAGAAGGAAGCTCATCTGTGGAACGAGCGCATCCGGGACCTCGCAGTCGAGTTTCCAACAGCAACGGAAGAAGAGATCGGATGGAAACTGGTGGAGGAGATCTCTACCAAGCGGGCGGAATTATTGCGGCCGGCTTTCGACCGGCACCGCGGCAGGAACGGCAGGCTTTCGATTCAGACCGACCCTCATTACTATCGCGATCCGGCCGCTCTTGTGGAGCAAGCGTTGCGTTTCAATGGCTTAGCGCCGAACATGATTGTGAAGATTCCGGCCACTCACGCTGGTATCGCCGCGATCGAGGAGGCGACCTATCGCGGAATCAGCATTAATGCGACCGTGTCCTTCGCCTTGCCTCAATGTATTGCTGTGGCCGAGGCTATGGAGCGTGGCTTGAAACGGCGGGAGAAGGAAGGCCAGGACATATCCAGGATGGGTCCGGTTTGTACAATCATGGCCGGGAGACTGGACGATTGGCTAAAAGTCGTGGCCGAAAAACAGGATATTGTTCTCGAGCCCGGATATCTTGAATGGGCTGGAGTTGCCGTGTTCAAGAAGGCGTACAAAATATTTCGTGACCGCGGCTACCGTGTCCGCCTGCTTTCAGCCGCATTCCGCAACCACATGCAGTGGAGCGAACTTGTAGGCGGCGATCTAGTGATCTCTCCGCCCTACAAATGGCAGGTTCGCTTCAATGCGAGCGATGTAGGTATCGCTTCACGGATAGACAAGCCGGTCGACCCGGAGATCGTAGCTGAGCTATTGCGGAAATTTCCCGACTTTCGACGCGCGTACAGCGAGGATGGACTCTCGTTAAACGAGTTTGACACATTCGGCCCGACCGTCCGCACACTCCGTCAGTTCCTTGAGGCTACTCATGAATTGGCGGTTCGTGTCAGGGATTTACTGCTCCCCAATCCGGATGGATCCGCGTCTTGAGCAGTACAATCGGACGGTACGGCGCGAGTTCAGGTAACCGGTGCGTCGCCAATTGCAACACCTCATCTAGACTCGCCCGAATGCTAATTACTCTCGCCTCTCCATACCCGTTAGACCGCAGTCAATCCCGTGAAACCAGGAGTGTCGCGCCTATAACTGACTACGGCCAAGCACGGCCGACTAAGGCCTTAGCATGGCGTCCGCTACTCCTTTGGTTACAACAGTTCATTACGGAACTTACTCATTAAATACTTCTTGACACTTGTCTGACGCCAACTATATGACATTATCGCGCCTGAAACCTGAATAAGTTGTGTCCCTAATTAGTTCTATACGGAACTACTTAGTTAAGGCGTTCGGCGGACATAGGGGAGGCCATCGTGAGGTCCTCCATGCCAAAGGCTCTGTAGAGACCATCAATCGGTAAACAAAGCTATAATTTGAGGAGATCATCTGTGATTACGACAAATAGATTAAAGAGAGCCCTGCAGTACATATTACCAGTGTTCGCGCTGTTTCTAACAATGCCGGCAGCCATGTGGGCGCAAGCCGGCGGCGGAGCCATGGTGGGGACGGTTCACGATCCGGCAGGCGCTGTAGTTCCCGGCGCTGCCGTCGTTATAACCAACACCGACACGAACACCTCCTACCCGGTGGCTACCAACTCCGACGGCCGCTTCATCTATCCCCAGTTGCAGGTCGGCACCTACAAGGTCACCGTGTCTTCGCCAGGCTTCAAAGAAGCCGTTCAGGAAGGCATTACAGTCTCGATTGGGAGCACCGCCAGCCTCGACATTTCCCTGCAGGTAGGGCAGACGTCGCAATCGGTGGTGGTCACCGCCAACGCGCAGCAGATCCAGACGGAGAGCTCCGATGTAGGGACCACGGTCAGCGGAGCCATGATCGCGCAACTGCCACTGAATTTCAGTGGTGTGATCCGCAGCCCGCTCCAGTTCATGACACTGACCCCTGGCTTTCAAGGAGATGCAACGGGCAACGCGCAATCGCAGGCTAGTTTTAAACTCAATGGTGCGGGAACGGGGAGCGCTGACGTGGTTCTGGACGGCTCGTCCATTCAGCTGGCTTCACCGAACTACCAGTGGAACTTCGGCATCAGCGTCGATGCGGTCTCTGAGTTCAAAGTACAAACCAGCACCTTCCCGGCGGAATTCGGGCGGACCGGCGGCGGCTTCGTAAACGTGGCTTCAAAGTCGGGCACCAATGAGTTCCACGGCGCCGTTTATGATCTGCTGAAGAATAAGGTATTTGACGCGAACAGCTGGCAAAACAACCACACCGGCGTCGGCAAGCAGAACGACACGCAAAACGACTTTGGCGGATTTGGCGGCGGCCCGGTATTTATCCCAAAACTCTATGACGGCCGAGGGAAGACATTCTGGTTTTTCAGCTTCGAAGGCTTCCGCTTCAAGTCCGGCGGCCCGAGCCTTACGTCGACAGCAACGCCGGCCATGTGGGGTGGAGATTTTTCCCAGGTCCTGAACACCCAGACCATCAATGGTGTCACCTACCCGGGGCAGAAAATCTATGATTACACGACCTGTTCCGGAGCCAACCTGGGCCAACCTTGCCAGCCCTTTCCCAACAACCAGATCCCACTGTCAAGGCTGGACCCGTACGCCAAGGCCTTCATCCCGTATTTGCCGGTAGCCACCAATCCCGGCCAGGCTTTTCAGAACCTGGCCTATACCCTTCTGGCGCCGATCAACAATGATCTCTATTCGACCCGGATCGACCAGAATGTCGGACAAAAGAACAAGATCTTCGGCAGCTATGCGCAAGCCGACCTGCCCATTATCAACATCGTTTCGTATGGGCCGAAGGGCCTTTACGACGAGAGCTTCGGCAGTACAACGACTCACTATGTCCGGATCGGTGAAGACTATACCATCACGCCAACGCTTTTAAACCATTTCAATGCCGGCTATACCCGCCGCTTCCGTATCGAGCAGGGCGAGGGCGGGGTTGGCTCATGGGCAGATAAGATCGATTTTCACGGCTACTTTCAGGACATTCTCATCCCCAATAACGGCATTCAGTACATCCCCGCCAGCGGAGCCGGCATGCCCTCGCCTCCAGGAAACAACAGCTTCTTCAAGGACAATAGCTACCAATTTGACGACTCCGTGTCATGGAGCCACGGCAAGCACAACTGGAAGTTCGGTGGGGTATACAGACGCCAGGGCTTTAATTCCACCTACAACAGCAATGCCGCTCCCGATTTCGGCTTCACCAACGCTTTGACCTCTGCGGGAAACCTGTCAAACGGCAGCCCTATCGATCCGAACTCCGGGTCGGGCGCGGCAGCTTTCTTTCTCGGGGCAGCATCGAACGGCACTGTTGGTGGCGGTCAAAACGCTGCTATGCGCGTGCGCGGCTGGGGCTTTTACGCCCAGGATGACTGGAAAGTTAACCCGAAGCTCACCATGAACCTGGGCCTCCGCTATGAGATCCCACAGCCGGTCTTCGAGGAAAAGTGCAGGACATCTCAGGTCAATCCAACCATGGCTAATCCCGGAGCCGACGGCCTGCCTGGCGCCTACGAGTTTCAGGGAACAGGCCCCGGCAGAGACGGCAGGTGCTCCCCGATGAACCAGTATTGGGGATCGTGGGGGCCGCGCGCCGGCCTGGCATATCAAATCGACCCCAGGACAGTGGTTCGCGCCGCTTACGGCCTCTACTACACCCCGCTGAAGATATCCAACTTTGCGAATACCGACAGTCTGGGCTTCTTCGCGACCGGGTATAAATGGCCTGCCCAAGTGAATCAACAAACACCCGCAGTCATACCCAGCCAGGTGCAAGGTTATCCGGGATCTATACCGCCGACGATCACCCCAACAGCCCTCAACGGCTTAGCTGGCGGCGGTGGCGCGGCGAGCGGTGGCCCCGTGATGCTACCCAGCAGGCTTGCCAGGCCAGGCCAGGTGCAGAACTGGACTTTCGACATACAGCGCGAATTCCCTGGCCAATGGCTCGTCGATATGGCGTACGTCGGGAACCACGGAGCTCACCTGCAAGCACTGCTTAAGGATCCGAACGTAGCTCCCGAATCCGCCCTCGTCTACCGGGACTGCCTGGCGGTGTCGGTTACGGCACAGGCCAGCAGCCCGGCATGCGCGGGACTGCCGCAGGTTGCCATCCCCTACACCAACTTCCTCAACGACTTTCCCGGTGAGTCTACGGTTGCTCAGTCTCTGAGGCCGTTCCCTCAGTACACGAACGAAGACCTGGACACGTCGTTCAGCGCCAACCCATGGGGTAATTACACCTATGAGGCGCTGCAGATACAAGTAACCAAGCGCTACGGGTCTGGTTTGACGGTATTGAGTAACTACACCTGGTCGAAGAACCTTACGGACGCCGATTCTGACTATGCCCCGCAGGAGGCGTGGAATGGCGGCGTCGGCGGAATGTTCGATCCCTATGATCCCAAGAGGGAGAAGACTTACAGCGAATTCGATCAGCCGCAGCAATTCAAAATTGCTTACACCTATGAGCTGCCGGTCGGCAAGGGAAAGAAATGGCTGGGCAATGCTAACAAGTTGACCGATACGGCGATCGGCGGCTGGACGCTGGGCGGTTTGGATGCCTACTCCACCGGCTTTCCTCTCTTCGTACAAGAAAACAATTGGACCGCAGGTACATTTGCGGGCCAGGCAACGGGAGGAAATGCTCGCCCGAACGTCGTCAAAGGCACAAATCCTCTATCGTATAGCGGCGGACCGAAAAATTATGTCTTTGGACAGACCGCCAGGATCAACGCCGCCGCCTTCACCCAGGCGCCGAACTATACTTTTGGCGACGCTCCTAAAACGTTTGGGAATGTGCGCAACTTCAACCACAAGGAAGAGGACCTGCAAGCTTCCAAGAGAATCCCGCTGTTTACCGAACGGGTCAATCTGAACTTCAGATTCGACGCATTCAATATATTCAACCGCCACAGCTTTGGTTGCATGGACTACCATATCGGAGATCCATCGTTTGGACAGTTCCAATGCGGTACCGGTCCCAACGCGGAAACCAACAACAATCAGTCGGGCATCGTCTCGTCGGCTCGAACGTTACAGGCTAATTTCCGAATAACGTTCTAATGCAAATGGGAGTTGAGAGGGGGCAACACGCCCGCCTCCCAGCTCCATCGAAGTGTGGTATACAGTATGGCAACGCCAGAGGGGGAGCGCGATAAGCGGTCCCCCTGTTCTTTTCCACTCACGTCAGGCAGGTCAATGCTGAGCTGTAGCAGCCGTCGGCTTTCGATCATCGGGTGTATCGCTCTTTGGGCCTTCTCTTCCCTTCCGGGTCAGGCGCCTGCCTGGGCTCAGGATGCCGGCTCTGAGGCTCTGCAACACTTCGCTGCAGGCCACAGGGCACAGGATGCGGGAAACCTCGACCTCGCAGCGCAGGAATATCTGGCGGTCATCCATCTTCGGCCGGAAGTGGCGGAAGCTTACGCGAGTCTCGGTCTGGTCTACAATGCGCAGGGCAAATTTGCGGAGTCGGCGCGGGCCCTGGGCAAAGCCGAGACGCTAAAGCCCGGATTGCCGGGTGTCAGCCTCTATTTGGGTATCGCCTACGAAAAGCGGCGGCAGGCGGGCTTGGCGGTTCCACATCTTGTGGAGGCTGTTCGTCTGGAACCAGCCAACAAGCAGGCACATACCTGGCTTGGCAGAGCACTGTGGGATGATGGCCGAACCCAGGCTGCGCTGGAACAGTTGCGCAAGACCAGTCTTCTTTTTCCCTCGGATCCGGCCCTGCTTCTGGACTTGGGAGAGGCGTACCGCAAAGCGGCAGACCTGGGAATCGAACACGTGCTCACGGGTGCGAATGGTACTCCCCTGGTGCACCAGGTGTACGGAGACATCTACAAGGACGAGCACGCATGGGAGAACGCAATCGCCCATTATTATCGAGCGCTCGACCAGGATCCTCGCTGGCATGGTGCGCATTTCGGCTTGGGCGAAGTTGCCTTGCGCAGAGAGAAGCTGGACGCTGCAGAGCAAGAGTATCGCCACGAGCTGGAGGCAAATCCACGGTCTGCCGCTGCCCTGGCAAGACTTGCGGAAATAGCGATGCTCGAGGGCAAACCGGAGGACGCACTGCCTTTATTCAGCGCCGCGATTCATCTTTCGGGGTATCAGGCCGCAAATGCTCTCGGCTTGCCTCGTCCCTACCCTGCCGCGGCCGAAGACTTTACCGAGCACGCACGAGAGCAGTTCCGCGCGTGTCTTCCTGCACTGGAAGGGGCTCCGGCGAGTGCTTCCCGCAGCCTGGCCCTTGCACTTGCCAATGCGCGTCTGGGCAACAACGATGCATCGCTGTCCGCGTGGAAAGACTTTACCAGCAACATGCCACCCTCCAATCCATCCGATGCGTATGCGCGTGGCCTGGGCAACTTTGATCGTCAGGATTTCGAGGCAGCCGAAAACGATCTGAACACCTGGCTTAAGTTGCATCCGAATGATTTGCAGGCTGATTACTTGTTGGCCAGAACCTGTCGAAACCTTTCCCTATCCACGCTCGAGCAGCTACTCACCCTGGCTCCGGATTCGTATCCGGCACATCAACTCTTAGCCGAGACCTATCAGAACGCCCAGCAGAACGACAAGGCCCTGGCTGAATACAGAGAGGTTGAAAACATCGAACCAAATTTACCTGGAGTGCACTTCTCTGTTGGTCACCTGCTTTTGAAGATGGGCCAGCAGGATCAGGCGCTCGGTGAGTTAGCAGCCGAGCTTCGCTTAAACCCCGATCACGCGGAAGCAAATGCTGAAATGGGGACAATTCTCCTTGCTCAACTTGAGCCGGCCAAGGCCATCCCGTATCTGGAAAAGGCCCTTCAAGCGGAACCGGATCGATGGTCTACGTACCGGGATCTCGGCAAAGCGTATTACATGCAGAAAGACTTCACCAAAGCGGAAACGGCGCTGCGGCAAGCCGTTCGCCACGATCCCGAAGGTTTAGCCCATTATCAGCTCGCTCTGGTATACCGTTCCCTGGGACAAAAGGAGGCGGCGAACGAGCAATTCGAGATCTCCCGCAAGCTCAAGCTGGAAAGTCTGGCTCACGCGGAAACGCAAATGAAAACCATGGAATCCGTATCCCAATGAGTGTCCGCCGCCAAGAGCGTGGAACCGCTCTCGCCGGCGCGCTGGCGGCGTTTCTTCTCTCGTTCGCCGCTTTGGGACAGGCCGATTCGCTGCAGCGCGGCCTTGAGCTCTTCCGCCAGGAGAAATACGAGGCTGCGCTGCAGCAATTTCAGGATGCGCGACGATTGCAACCGGCCAATGCTTCGATCGATAACTTTATTGGAATCGCCGAGACAAGACTTGGCCGCATAGACGAAGCCAACGCCGATTACGAGACCGCCTCGCGCATCGACCCAAAGCTTCCGGGCCCGCATACGAACCTGGGATATAACTATCTCGGCAAAGGGCAGTACGAACTGGCGGAAAAGCAATTGCGAACGGCTTTGGCTCTCGATGGCGCCGACCCCTTCGTGCACTACTATCTCGTCCTCCTGTTTTTGTCTACGTCGCGGGAGAAGGACGCGATCCCGCATATTGAACCCGCCACGACGCTGCTCGAAAATGATCCGCGCACCGCCGTCCTGGCAATCACGGCATGCCTCAAGTCCAATGCCCCCGCGGAGGCATTGAAGCTTATCGAGCTTCTGGAACGGCGCTCCAATCTTTCTGGCGAGCAGGAGTACGAGTTAGCCAAATTGCTCGATGAGCGGCAAATGTACGTTGAATCGGCGGCGCGCTACCGGCGTATCGCAGAGATGCAGCCCGCATCCTGGGAAAACAAGTACAACCTCGCCATTGCGCTGGTAAAGGCCAAGCAGCCCAAGCAGGCGCTTCCGTTGCTTGCCTCCTTATCGGCAGAGCATGCAACTGACGCCAACATATTGACCAGCGTCGCGTCTGCCTATGAATCCGCGGAGGAAAACCCGCTGGCACTCGACGCTTATCAGAAAGCGATCACCGCCGATCCAACCAATCCCGACCGCTATCTTGATTGCACGCGGTTGCTGATCGACCTCGACCGCTATAACGAGGCGATCGAGATTGTGCAGCGCGGTATTTCGATGGTTCCCGATGATTACCCACTGACCATTCGTTTGGGTGCTGTCGAGATGATGAGGGGGAACCGCGAGAAGGCTCGCGAAGATTACCGTAAAGCGATTGCGGAGCATCCGGCACTTGCTTTGGGCTATGTGGCTTTAGCGCAGACCTATATGAAGGAAGGGAAGGATGACGAAGCGTTGAAGATTTTGACGGAGGGGCGGGTTGCGGTGCCGCGGGACTTTGCCCTCGAATATGTCTTCGGCCTGGTCTCTTTCCAGCTGGGCCAGCAGAAGCAGGCGATGGACGCATTGAAGAGCGCCGAGGAGCTGGAGCCGACGGTGGTGGAACCCCACTATCAGTTAGGCCTCCTGTATATGCAAATGCAACAGTGGAAAGGGGCTCAAGAGGAATTCGAGCAAGTTCTTAAACTGGACCCGCGCAACGCGGCGACCTACTACCAGCTTAGCCGCACTTACCAACGCCTGGGAGAAACGGACAAAGCCCAACAGATGGCGAAGCAGGCAAGCCTACTTACAAAGACACAACGGGAGGATGCAATCAAGTCACAAGAACTCCGCTTCGGCGTCCCTAGTCAGGACTGAGGACAGCGGAGTCTTTAGAACAGTTCATTACGGAACTGCCAAATAAAACCTCTTGACACCTCTGGAAGCGCGGCGATATGAACTTATTGCACGGGTAAGTCCGATCATTCTTTAGTTCATTACGGGAATCAATGACTGAAACTCCGACCATCATTAACGTTCACTTTCAAGCCGCATCAGGTCACGAAAAGGAGCTCGGGAGCCAATTGCACGCGCTCGTCGCTCCCACTCGCGAGGANNTTACCTCAAGGCGAACGACCCGATCGCTGCCCAAACGGTGACAAAGTGGCAGAGCTTTCATTGATTACCAGACCGGGGGCACACCAGCCATCTCTCAACGAGCAGTATCACTAGGTCGCGGTAATTTTGATAATGTCCTAGTGCCGGCTGAAGCCCGTGCTCTCGCGACGGAGTTTGCGAGGGGCGGGGCACGTCTGTTCCCACAAGTAAACACCGCGGCAACTTGAAAGGATCATCGGTGACCACCGAAAACGAATATACGCCCCCTGATGAAATGCCGCCGTCTTCCATACACCAGGTGCTTGTGGGACAAAAGGCTCTGGTGACGGGAGCAAGCAAGGGGCTCGGCCAGGCGATGGCGATTGGGTTTGCGCAAGCGGGCGCAGATGTCCTGGTGAATTACAGTACGGATGCGCAAGGGGCGCAGCAGACCGCTGAAATCATCAAAGGATACGGCAGGAAAGCGGTGGTTTTCAAGGCGAACGTGTCCAGCGAAAGCGAAGTGAAGGCCATGTTCGACTGCATGTTTCAAACATTC
>PLZN01000539.1 GCA_003152195.1 Acidobacteriaceae bacterium | reverse complement strand
CTTCGCTGTGCTTTTCCTGATCGGCTCCGGAAGAGCATTCAGCGGTCCTGCCAGTTCAGCGCTGCTACCCCACCTGGTTCCCACGGACCACTTCGTCAACGCCATCACCTGGGGAGCGACGGTCTTCCAGATTGCCAACATCGCCGGCCCGGCAGTGGGTGGCCTGCTCTATACCCTGCCACTGCAGGGCAGGCTGTCGGGGGCTCCCGTGGTCTTTTTGTTTACCCTGGCGACCGGGATCAGCTTCGTAACCTTGGTCGGTTCCCTGCGAGTGCGCCCCGGACGGATGGAGCATCGGGCCATTTCGGCCGAGGTGATCCTGGCAGGCTTTCGCTATGTCTGGAAGTCCAGGCTGTTGTTGGGCTCGATTTCGCTGGATCTCTTTGTGGTGTTGCTGGGCGGTGCAACGGCGCTGCTGCCGATCTTAGCCCACGATCTGTTGCATACCGGGCCGCAGGGGTTGGGCGCGCTTCGTGCCGCTCCGGCGCTGGGCGCGCTGGCGGTTTCCATCTGGATGACATTCCGCCCAGTCTTGCGGCGGCCCGGCGCGTTGATGTTCATCGGGGTCGCTGTTTTCGGTTCGGCGACCGTCGTCTTCGGCTTATCCAGGAGCTTGCCGCTTTCCCTGGCCGCGCTCATGGTGGTGGGGGCATCGGACATGGTCAGCGTCGTGATCCGGTCGTCGATGCTGCAACTGGCCACGCCCGCGTCCATGCGCGGCAGAGTGAGCGCGGTGAACTCACTCTTTGTTGGAGCTTCGAATGAGCTGGGCGAATTTGAAAGTGGTGTGACCGCACAGTGGTGGGGCGCGGTCCGCGCCGTAGTGGCTGGAGGCCTTGGGGCGCTGGCCATTACCGGAATTTGGAGCGTGCTGTTTCCGGCGCTGCGGGGGATCAAGCAGTTGACGGAAGAATCGCTGTTGCAGGTCGAAGAGGGACAACACCATCCGGGATGAGCGCACTCTGCTTGACGGCTGGGATAGGTCAGGCGAGAGGAATGCCCAACTCGCAGTTGACAGAACCGCCGGCAAATTGCACAATCCGTAGGTCTGTGTAGTCCTTCGCCTATACCGCGACCCTCCCCCAGTGGGCCCGAAAGTATCAATTCCTCCACCCGCACGCGTGACCGGTAATCATGGCCGTGGGCGTGATTGACCGGTCTTACAGCTGAATTGGGGAACAAGGGGTAGGAGTTTGCGCAAAATGAAAAGATCAGTCTTCCTGCAGGGCCTTGCGGCCGTTTGCATCGCAGCCACTGCGTCCACGGTGTCCGGCCAGACCAACGCCATCCAGCTTTTCAGTCCCGCCAACGTCCGGATTTCGGCGCAAGGCACCGGGTATGGAGCCAATGAGAAAGTCTTCAACAGCACGAACCTGAATCTGACTTGCACCGCCCCGATTCAGGCAAAGATTTCGTCCTCGCCCGACGGCACCGGAAATGTCCTGGTCGATAACTTTATAACCTTAAGCATCACCGCAGGAAGCAGCTCCACTAGCCCGTCCGACGTCTGCCTCGACGGCACGGTGGAAAACGGTGGTAAGCAAAAAAACTGCTTCACCAGAAGCTACGCATCGCAGGCCAGCGCCGGCAAGCTGACGGGCCAGGACCCGGATCCCCTGGTAGCAACCGGAGGAGTGCCTCCCATCGACATCAGCAGCGGCCTCCAGCCCGGTACCTTCCAAGCACAGATTGGGCTCGTGGACACGGGCTCCTATCTCACCAGCTCCACGCTTTATCTGGTGACCAACTGCACTCCCGGCGGAGTTACGGGTCCCGCCCAGGTGACCGGCAACCCCATTCCGCAGAACAATCCAACCAACCAGCAACTGGCACAGACTTCTTCCTTCAATTCCACGTCCAGCCAGCAGGTCCAGTTCACGTACGATCTCACACAGGCGCAGGACGCAGGAACGCTAACGATCAAGGACGGGACAGTTCCCACGACCGGGGACATCCCACTCAATCCAGCGACTTTCCAATCTACCTACCTTCAGGGTACCTCGTTCGCGATAGCGAATTGCCTGATTCACACCGGTGAACTGTACGCCGGCTCGCCTGCCTGCAAGCTCTATACGCTCACCTGCCAGGTGGGGACCAACCCGGACCAGAGCGGGACCCTGTGCCCGGTGTCGCTGGATCGCAATGAGATCTTTCAGGAAGTCTTCGACGGTCCCAGCTTTACGCTTCCCGATATTACGGTCCCGAATGGGCCAACCTTCCACCAGGGGATAGGTCTCCTGGAGGCCAAAGAAGGGTGGAGCGGAGGATCTTGCGTCTTCGATTCGGCAGCGACCGACCTGGCCAACACGATCTGCCCGCAGAACCTGCTCACCACCTTTTCTGGTCCCGGGCTTTATAGGAGCGGTGGCCAAGGGCAAAGCCCCAACTCCACCTTCATTTCCGTAGCTCCCGTGCCCGAAGATCTGACAACTTTGAGTGTGACCGGACAGCAACCCGGAAGCTGGATCAACAGCCACAACGCCACGGTAAACTTCGTCAGCACGCCGCCTACCGTGCCTGGACAAAACAGTTTCGTTGCCTCGCCGATCCAGAGCCTCACTTACGGCATCTCGAGCGCCTCGGCTGTGCCTCAGCCCCCACCGCCGGTGCCCGGCGACGTGCTGTTGACCAACCCTGTTGCCTGCCCGGCTCCCGGGGGAGGCCATTCTCCGGCGGCCGCTGTCTTTATGCCGCCAGCACAAAACGTCAGCGTCGCCGAGGACGGGCAGTACCTGCTCCACTACTTTGCCCAGGACTGCGCCGGGACCGAAGAGCTGAAGTTCACCCAGACAGCGGGGAGCTGGTCCACCTCCTTCTACACGGTCCCCATCAACGTGGACACCGTTGCTCCGATCATTTTGTCGGGGCCGACATTGTCTCCCGCTCCCTCTACCAACGGCGGCGTGGCCAACTCCTATCTGATCGGTCAAAAGGTCAACGCAACCTATCGCTGCACAGATGACCGTTCAGGGATCGTCGTGTGCGGCACGTCGACTTATCCGCCAGGCACTACTCTGGACACCGGCAACATCACCAGTCCGGTCGATACCTCGAAAGCCGGCCCGGCGACCTTTACGGTGAACGCGGTCGATGCTGCAGGCAACAAGACCGCTGCCTCGGTCACTTATCAGGTGGTCGCGCCCTCGGTGAATCTCGCCGTGCTTAAAATAGCTCCGCTATTGGTGAAGCAGGGTGGTCTGCTGACGTATGCCGTCACGGCTTTCAACCTTGGCAAGCAGACGGCTTCCGCAGTCACCATCACCGATCCGCTGCCGGCGAACGTCACTTTCGTACAGGCGCAGGCACAGCTATACGCCTGCGGCCACGACAGCTGTTCCAACGCGGCCAGCTGCAGGTTCGCGAACAATACCGTCACCTGCACGGCTGCTTCGTTGGTGGGCTTCGCCCAGCTTCATGTTCAGATTCAGGTTCGCGTTCAGGCCGCCGTCGGAACGAAGATCAAGAACACAGCAACTTTGAGCAGTGGGAATCCGGAGTCGTCACCGGGCAACAACCAGTCCAGCGCGATTACGGTCGTCTTTTGAAGAACCGGGATCACAGCCAGCAGGAAGGTTCGGATGCGTCCATGAACAGAAGGCCACTTCGCAAAGCCGTCCCGGAGGGACGGCTTGAAAGTAGCCCGGGACGTCAGTCCTGGGTAGGCTTGGACTCAACCCGAAAAGTCCCGAAAGGGACGGCTGAAGACCACGGTGAGAGGTATCCACGCTCAAGCGAGAACATCACAAACGCATCGGCTTCGGGCGAAATGAATATTTTTCGCCGTCCGCGGGATGGAACGATAGATTCAGCCGTCCCCTGCGGGACTCGGCAGACTTCTTAAACCTACCCGGCATTTCGTGCGGGGTAGGTTTCAATCGTCCCTGCAGTGCAGGGACTCTTACGATTCTTTTCCCACGTTTCGCCTGGGTCGCCTGTGTTGTTAATCGCGTGGTTACTAGGCTCGGGAGTCTCGGTGCCTCCCCAAACCGCCCGAACGGCTTTGCCGAAGGCGCCGTATTCTTTAATCCCGGTTGCGGAGAGCTCGATTACCACCCATCGATCGTCCATAATCTTGGTTTTGGAGCGGTAAGCGGTCTGCCATCGGTCGAACTCCGGTCCCGCGCTCTCGCGCAGGTATCGCCACAGCTCTCCGTCAGCGATGCCGCCGTGAGCGCCGGCGACGAGCTCGGGCTCATGATCAGGTCTTCCGTGCTGCACGGCGTGCGCCGCCATGGCGCCACTGCGGATCATGCGGGTGATTTCGAGCTCAGCTTCCCTGAGCGTACGGGCGATCACGTTAGCCCGAACGTCCTGCCCGTCGAATGCCCTGCAGAAGTAACCGAGTTCCTGTTCCATAGAACCGCCTTCGTTACACTACGCGACTCCTGCCTTTCCTGGGAAGGAAGGAAAGAACCGCCATCATTACGTTTGAGTGAGCAGCCGCCCACCCGCGACCGAAAAACCGCTACCCGGAGAATTGACTCGTTCTATTGCTGCTGCTGTTGCTGTTGCATTTGCTGAAGATGCAGCAAATGCGCCGGCGGCGTGGGAGGCTCCTGGGCTCGCTCCACCAGAATAGACCAATCCTCCGGGACCGGCATGTCGCGATCCAGCGGCGGCAGATCCATGTACTTTGCCACCTTGACCGCCACGTAAAGCTCGCTGTCCTTGCTGCCACGATAGGTGCCGCGTGTCGGCGGCACATCCGCATAATCCCTTCCCAACGCGGTCCGTATATATCTGTTGTGCGCGAGAAGGTTGTTGGTTGGGTCAAAGCCTACCCACCCCACGTGGGGCAAAAAGGCCTCCACCCAGGCATGGGTGGCATCCTCCGTGGAGCGGTCCTTGTTGTCCTCGCCATGGTAGAGATAGCCGCTCACGTAGCGGCAGGGAATGCCTACATGGCGCACCAGCGCAATCATGGTGTGGGCAAAGTCCTGACATACGCCCTTCCTGGATTCGAGTGCCTCGTCGATGGGAGAGTTGACGTGGGTGCTGCGTGGGTCGTATTCGAACCAGTCATAGAGCGAAGCATTCAACTGATGCAGCAGCACCAGCGGGTCGTCGCGCCGCCGGACATCCAGTCGTTGCGCCAGATCGAGCAGCGCAGGCGAAGGTTTGGCGAACTCACTGGGCAGCAGCATCTCGGAAAAATCTCCCAGGGCGATCAGGGCGTCCAGTTCGTTCCAGGCTGCGGGCCCTAGCGATTGTGGAATCTCTCCCAGCGGCTGCTGTTCCACCAGGGCCTCGGCTATTATCACCAGCTGCGAGTGCTCCCCGGGAATATCGAAGTGGTGCACATTGTTGCCCATATGATCGCGATAGGAGAAAACCCGGCAGCGGGGGCTCACCGACAAGGAAAACGACAGGCAGCGCTGGTTGTTGTCGCTGCGTGGGTGCATACGCGCCTCCATGAGGCTTTCGCTCACCAGATCCGCGTAAAGAAACTTGGTCAGATGCCGTATGAGATAAAAATCCATCGCCTGTCAACCTCCTTGCTCCCCAAAGCATTTCACTTCTGGTGTATACAGAGCAACTAATCCCGTCGCGGCTTTTCCTCAAGAAAAGCCGCACTTCGCTACACTCGCCTGTGCAGATTAGAAGTGACAATGCTTTCGTTACATGGCCAGAGCGGTTTCCACTGAATATTGGATATAGAAACGGAAAATCAGGTCGTGCGTCTGCCGGCACTGCTGCAGGATTCTATGCAGGTACGCCCCCGTATCCTGGGAGAGAATGTCGGCCACCTGGACAAAGCTCAGCGATGCCTGCAATCTGCCCGAGACCCGAGTCAGGTCATCCACCGGCTGCCTTCCGCTCGACAGGTGCACCGCGACCAGCGCATGGCGTAGGCAGTCGATCGAATACCTTAGCGAATGGGGAAACTGCGGGTTCAGCAGCAGGAATTCGAGGACGCGATCCGCGGTAAGGTCCGCGGTATAGACCTTGCAATAGGCTTCGAATGCCGTGCAACAGCGCAGCAGGCCTACCCACTCCTGGTACTGGCGCCCCTCCGCTGCGACTTCCGGCGTGCTGAGAATCTCCGGATGATACAGGTCGAGTAAATTTGCCGTCGCTGATGCGCGCTCCAGGTAGCGGCCCATTTGAATGAACTGCCATTCCTCCCCGTGACTCATCGTGGTATCGGTAATTCCCTGGAAAAGATGGAGTCCGTCAATCACCGCGGGCAGAAAATCCGCGAGCCGGGTGTTCAGCCCATTTTCGGAGTAATCCTGCGTCACCCAAAAATACATCCGGTTCAACTGCTGCCATTGCTCGGAGCTGATTTCGTCGCGGACCTGGCGCGCGTTCTCCCGTGCTTCGATGAGACAGGAGGTGACCGAGGCGGGAATCTCCGGATCAAATGTCAACGAATTGACCAGCCGGTAGTAGTCGTCTTCCCAGCCAACCCCGTGGGGATTCCCCAGGGCGGCCAGCACTCGCTTCCATCTCCCCTCGGCGCTGGTGCTGGACTTGTCCAGCATGAGGCCCATGTTGACATCAAGCATGCGCACCGTATGCTCGGCGCGCTCGAGATAGCGGCTCATCCAATAAAGACTGTCTGCTACGCGAGAAAGCATATGTCCTCAATCATTCAAAACCCAGGTATCCTTGCTGCCCCCGCCCTGGGACGAGTTCACCACCAGCGAGCCCCGGCGCAAGGCCACCCTGGTCAGCCCACCGGGAACGATTCGGACCTTATCGCCATACAAGATGTAAGGCCGCAGGTCCACATGCCGGGGTTCGATCCCGTTCTCCGTTAAACAGCCCGCCCGGGAGAAATCCAGGGTGGGCTGGGCAATATAGTTTCGCGGATCGGCCTCGATCAGGCGCTTGAACTCCTCACGCTGTTCGGCGCTGCTTTGTGGCCCTATCAGCATTCCATAGCCTCCGGACTCTCCCACCGCTTTCACCACCAGTTTGTCGAGATTTTCCGTGGCGTACTTACGCTGTTTAGGGTCCGTCATGAGATAGGTTTCCACGTTATTCAGAATCGGTTCTTCCCCGAGATAGTAGCGGATAATGGCCGGCACATAGGCATACACGGCCTTGTCGTCGGCTATGCCGGTTCCAAAAGCATTGGCCAGGGTTACGTTGCCGGCACGGTATGCATTGAATAGGCCAGCTACTCCAAGGATGGAGTCGGAACGGAACGCCAGCGGATCGATGAAGTCGTCATCCACCCGCCGGTAGATCACATCCACGCGTTTAAGGCCGGCGGTAGTCCGCATGTAGACGATGTTGTCGTGGATCACCAGGTCGCGTCCTTCGACCAGCTCGATGCCCATCTGCCGGGCAAGGTAGGTGTGCTCGAAATATGCCGAGTTGTAGACGCCGGGCGTCAGCAATACGATCGTGGGGTCGTGGCGTCCCTCCGGGGCCAGCGAGCGCAGCGTGCTGAGAAGCAACTGGGTGTAGTGTTCGATGGGCTGCACCCCGTAGTTCCGGAAGAGCTGTGGAAAAGTCCGCTTCATCACGCGGCGGCTGGTCAGCATGTAGGAAACGCCGCTGGGCACGCGCAGGTTATCTTCGAGGACCACGAATTCTCCGCTGCTGAGGCGAAGGAGATCCGTGCCTGTCACTGTGATATAGACGTTCCGCGGCACCTGTAGGCCGCGCATTTCCCGGCGGAATTGGCGGCAGCTATACACCACCTCGCGCGGCACATGTCCATCGTTGAGAATCTTGCCTTCGTTATAAACATCGTGCAGAAAGAGATTGAGGGCGGTGATGCGCTGAGTAAGGCCCTTTTCGATGTGTTGCCACTCCGCCCCGGTGATCACCCGCGGCAACAGGTCATAGGGAAAGATGCGTTCCGTCCCTTCCCCATGGCCATAGACGTTGAAGGTGATGCCCTGGGTTAGGAAGGACAGGTCTACCGAGCGCTTGCGGCGTGCGATCTCATCCGGTGGAAGGTTCAGAAATGTTTCCAGTACAGACCCATAGTGCCGTCTTACCAGACCGTCCCCGGTAAACATTTCGTCGTACGTGCTGTCTAGGACGTAATCTTTTAAGAGCGGATTGGCGAAGGTGCTGCCTAATTCCATTGGGCCATCCTGACTCAATCTTGCGCCGCCAAAAGCAGCGACGGCCGTTTGGCAGACACCGCTGGGGCAGCGAAGCTTACTTACTTACTTATCTGTTGAATCCCGATGAGGTTGCGGTGACCACCTCGTCACTGACTACGCTGAAGTGGGTAAGACTGGCGATACCGAAGGATGTGGTGATCGCCACGTCCGAGGCATCCCGACCGACGGCCATCAAGACCCGTCCGATGCGGGGATGATTATGCCGTGCATCCACCGTCCACCAGCGGTGGGCCAAATAGACCTCAAACCAGGCGCTGAAGTCCATCGGAGTAAACGTTGGCGGTATGCCAATGTCTCCCAGGTATCCGGTCACATAGCGCGCCGGTATGTTCAGCGCGCGGCAAAAGGTCACCGCCAGGTGCTGAAAGTCCCGGCATACGCCAACCCGTTCGGTAAAGACATCGAGAGCGGTTTTGGTGGGCCGGGCATGTTGATAGCCGAAGGCGACCTTGGCATGGACCCACCTGCAGATGGCCTCGACCCGGCCCCAACCTGGGGCCACATTGCCAAACAACTCGACGGCTATATTGGAGAGTCGATCGACCTCGCAATAACGGCTGTTGAGCAGATAGATCAGCGTTTCGTTGGGCAATTCCCCAACCGGATGCTCTTGCGCATCGAGGGGAGCAGGATCTTCCAGTCCGGAGTCTTCAATCAGGGTGGAACAGCTCAGCCTTAGCGGTCCTGGGGGCGCGACAAACCTGGAGCATCGATTGCCGAAGCTGTCGATATAGCTGGTATGGGGCACATCCGGGTCCAGCTTTAGTTCGTCGGGCTCGAGCAAGTCGCGCTCCCGCGAAGGATGCACATGAAGCATCGCGACGATGGTGACGGGAGCCGGAACGTTGAAACCGATGTCATAACCTAAGCGAATAAGCATTGAGGTCCTTCGATCTCGCCCTGAAGAGTGAAGTGCCCAGCGTTTCCCCCGGGCAAATTCGACAGGACGACGAGGTCCTTGTCGCAAAAATTATGATGCTGAAAAGCTACCAGACAATCGAGATTGGTTCACACCTCTTTCTATCGTTATACCGCAAACGCTTTGCGCCGTGTCCCGCACCGGCCGAGGTGGCAGACGGATCTGCGGCGTGGTGCAACTGCGGCGAAAATGCTCTAGCATTCAAGTTGGAGAGTGAAAATGACGTATTGCCTGGGCATCATGACCCGTCAAGGCCTGGTCATGGCGTCGGACTCCAGAACCAACGCCGGATCTGACCAGGTGAACGTGTGCCCCAAGATGCATACGTTTCTCCGATCGGGAGAAAGTGCTTTTGTCATCCTGACCAGCGGAAACCTGTCCTTGACCCAGTCCGTGATCACCCTCCTGCGTGACGATTTTGCGTCCGGAGAAGGCTTGGCTAGGGCCGAATCCATGTACGATGCCGCCCGCGTCGTGGGGGACTGCGTTCGCCGGGTCTCAGATCTTGATCGCGACGCGCTCAAGAAAGATGATTTCAACTTCAATATCCATCTCCTGCTCGGTGGTCAGGTCAAGGGAGAGAAGCCGAACCTCTTTCTCATCTATCCCCAGGGAAACCCTCTCAGCGCGAATGAGGATTCTCCCTATCTACAGATCGGTGAAGTCAAATATGGCCGGCCGATTCTTGATCGCGGCATCGTCTTTGATTCCACCAGCCTGGAAGTCGCGGGTACCTACGCCCTGCTCTCACTCGACGCCGCGATGCGCTCGAATGTGACGGTCGGGCCGCCCCTCGAGGTCCTGCTTTACCAGAAAGACAGCCTGGACTTCGACCGTTACCGCCGCTTCGCAGCCGACGATCCGGAGCTGGCTCTGATTCACGCCCGATGGGAGCAGGCATTGCGCCACGCCGTCGAAGAGCTGCCCAACGTTCAGTTCTTCAACGCCCGACCCATCCACTAGTGCCGACGAGTTAAGGCGGGCGCCCCAAAGTGCGAACCGCAGGTCCCTCTACTACGCTGCGCTTCGGTCGGGATGACAAAGGCTAGCGCAAGTGCCAAACGCATTGGGCAACTGCCGAGACAAATCACAAGGTCCTGACAAATGTACGATTTGTCATCCCGACCGGAGNNAACCCACTAAATTCAACAGGAAATCGGGGGAGCGGAGTGGAGGGACCTGCGGTTCCTTTTCTTCCGCAGCGCAACCCACCCTAAAGAATGTAGCGGGACAAATCCTGGTCCTTGACGATCGAGGCCACCATGGCCCGCACGTATTCCGGATCGATCAGGATCACCCGCTCCCTGCCGTCCGCAGACTCAACGTCGGTGATGGGCAGAGGGAAGGTGGCGCCGTTTTCCGCCGCCGATGCTGCGATTTCGAGGATCGCGCCTTCGGCCGAGTGCCCCTTCATCAGGTCGGGAGCCATAAAGCTGATCTCGTCCAGCACCCGCTCCATGATGGTGTGCAGCCGCCGCGCGCCGATGTTTTCCGTGGTCTCGTTGACCCGGAAGGCGAACCGCGCCATTTCTTCGAGAGACTCTTTGGTAAACCTGAGTTTCAGGCCTTCGGTTTCCAGCAGCGCGGTGTACTGCTTGGCCAACGCGTTCTTGGGCTCCTTCAAGATACGGATGAAATCTTCCACGCTGAGCGATTTCAGTTCTACGCGGATGGGGAAGCGGCCCTGCAACTCGGGAATCAGGTCGCTCGGCTTGGAGACGTGAAACGCGCCGGCGGCGATGAACAG